>JBBQRS010000003.1:0-94244 GCA_038214535.1 Anaerolineae bacterium | reverse complement strand
CTCGACACGGCGCGCTACGGGTTAGCCGCAGAGCCGATGGTGCAGGAGAGCCTGGCCGCCGGGGCCGATCTGGTGACGTTCAGCGGCGACAAGCTGTTGGGCGGGCCGCAGGCGGGCATCATCACCGGCAAAGCGGAGTGGATCGCGCAACTCCGGCGACACCCGCTGACGCGCGCGCTGCGCGTGGACAAGAGCACCCTGGCCGCGCTGCAAGCCACGTTGTTGCACTACGTCCGCGGCGAGGCCGAAACAGAAGTGCCCGTGTGGCAGATGATTGCCGCGCCGCCGGCAGAACTCTCACGGCGCGCCGCCGCGTGGCAGGCGTCTCTGGCGCGTCACGGCGTCCCCGGCGAGGTCGTCGCGGCGCATTCGACGGTGGGCGGCGGTTCGCTGCCGGGCGAAGAGCTGCCCACGTGGGCGCTCGCGATACCCTCGGCCTGCCCCGACGCGCTGGCGAACGCCCTGCGCGGTGGGGCGCCGCCGGTTGTGGCGCGCATCGTGGCCGACCGGCTGCTCCTCGATCCCCGCACCGTGTTGCCCGATACAGATGATACGCTGCTGGAAGCGATCCTGACGGCATGGCGCGCCACAACCTGCCGGAACGATAAGGGGAAGGTCGCATGAAAGACGTCCTTGAGCTGCGAGGCCGCACGATTCGCGCCGGACAAGCCGCGGGGCAAGCGCTGGTCTCATCCGCGCCGATCGGTTTTCTCGGCGGAGTGGACCCCGATAGCGGCGTCGTCCTCGAAGCCGGGCATCCATTGCAGGGGCAAAGCGTCGCCGGAAAGGTCCTGGTTTTCCCCACCGGCAAGGGCAGCACGGTCGGGTCATATACCCTGTTGCGCCTGCAACGCGCCGGGAGCGCGCCGGTCGCCATCATCAATGCCGAAAGCGAAGCCATCGTCGCCGTCGGGGCGATCATCTCCGGTATACCGATGGTGGACCAGATTGACCTGAGCGCCATCCACGACGGCGATTGGGTCGCGGTGCATGACGATGTAGTTCGCGTGACGCCCGCAGGGCGGGGGGACGACGCGCCGGCATGAAGGACGTAGATGCCGCGCGAGCGCTGATCTTCTTGAAGCTGGGCGGGTCGCTGCTCACCGACAAGACGCAAACCAAAGCCGTGCGCGCCGATGTCTTACACCGGTTGGCGGAAGAGATCGCCGCGGCGCGGGCGGAACATCCCTCTATGCGTCTGCTGATCGGGCACGGCAGCGGCTCCTTCGGGCACGTCACAGCGCGCCGCTACCACACACGCGACGGGGTGGCGACCCCGGAGCAATGGGGCGGTTATGCGGAAACGGCGCGCGTGGCCGCCGAACTCAACCGGCAGGTCGTTCAGGCGCTCGGCGACGCGGGCGCGCCCGCCCTGCCCATCCAGCCCTCCGCCTCCGCCTATTGTCGCAACGGGGAACTCTCGTCCTTGCAGGTGCGTCCTATACGGACAGCCCTTAACAAGGGGCTGATCCCGGTGATCTACGGTGACGTGGCGCTGGACGCCGTGCGCGGCGGGACGATTGTCTCGACAGAGGAGTTGTTCGCGTATCTTGCGCCGCGGCTGCGCCCCGAACGCATCCTGCTCGCCGGCGAGGTAGCGGGCGTGATGACCGCGGACCCGGCGCGCGATCCGAATGCGCGGTTGATTCCACGGGTGACGCCGGCCACGCTGCCGGAGATTGCGAACCGGCTCGGCGCGTCGCGCGGAACCGACGTTACGGGGGGCATGGCGGCCAAGGTGTCGGAAATGGCAGCCCTCTTGCAGACTGCGCCGACCATTAATGTTATACATATACTCTCGGGATTAGAACCGGGCCTGGTGCGGAAGGCCCTGACCAACGCAGCAACGGAGGCCGGAACCCGTATCATGCGGGACGCCTCGAACGCCGAGGCAGCCTGACCGAGAGGCGCTTTTTGGCGCGGTGTTGGTGAAACGTTATATAATAGGGGTTGAAGTGTATAGAGGTGACGCATGTTAACCGTCTTGTCGTTTGTCGTGGTCATGGGGATCATCGTGTTTGTACACGAGTTGGGACATTTCATCTCGGCCAAACGCAGCCACATCGTCGTTGAGGAGTTCGGGTTCGGCTTTCCGCCGCGCGTGTTGAAGTTGGCGGAACGCGACGGAACGATCTATAGTCTGAACGCCATCCCGATCGGTGGCTTTGTGCGGATGCGCGGCGAAGATGACCCGACGCTGCCCGGCAGCTTTGCATCCGCATCCAAGCGAGCGCGGATACTGACCCTGATGGCCGGCGCGCTGATGAACTTTGCGCTGGCAATCGTGCTCTTTTCAACACGCACCGCGATTACGGGCGTGCCGGATACCAGCCGTGCGGGCGCGTTGATCGCGGCCGTCGGCGCCGGTTCGCCGGCCGAGCAGGCGGGTCTGCAGCCGGGTGACCGCATCGTGATGGCCGATGGCGTCGCCATAGACGGCATCCAGACGCTGCAAGACAACACGAAAGCACGCCTGGGCCAACCTGTGACCTACACCGTGGCGCGCCCGGTAGACGGCGCAGATACGACGCTTGAACTGACGATGACGCCACGTGAGAATCCGCCGGAGGGTCAGGGTGCTCTCGGCATTCAGATCGGGGACGTCATGCGCTCCGCAACGCCCGGCGAAATCCTCTGGAGCGGTGTCGCGCAGACAGGCCAGATCATCTGGCTGACGTTCGCGTTACCAGTCCAGTTGCTCACACAGGGTGCATCGGTCAGCGAGTTGGGCTTCATGGGGCCGGTGGGCATCGCCGCCACGACGGGCGAGATCGTCCGCTCAGCCGTGTCAACCGACACGCTGCTGCCGATCATCTGGTTTATGGGGTTGTTGAGCGTCGCCATCGGGATTACCAACCTGTTGCCGATTCCCGGCCTGGACGGCGGTCGGCTGGTCTTCGTGCTAGTAGAAGCGATTCGCGGCAAGCGGGTCGAGCCGGCGCAAGAGGGCATGATCCACCTGGCAGGGATCGCTATCCTGCTGCTGCTCGTCGGCATTGTCACGATTCGAGAGGTCACATCGCTGGTGAACGGTACGTTCCCCGGTCTGGGTTTGCCCTGAGATCAATTTGAAACGACGGCAAGAGCCGGGGTGACAGTTCATCTCCCGGCGTCCCCGTCACGCAAGGACTAAAACGAATGCATTGTACAAGGTGCGGCGCACGTCTGCAGCAGGGCATCCTCATTTGCCCTGAGTGCGGCGCACGCCAACGCGCCAGCGCCAGCACTGTGCGCTGCGCGAACTGTCATGGTCGGGCTTCCAACGAACTAACGGTCTGTCCCCACTGCGGGCGCGACCTGCTTGCGGCGGGTCCGCGCTGGGGGCTATGGCTTGCCGGGGCCGCGCTTGCCGTCCTGATCGGCGTCTGGGCGCTGGGCCGCCTCCCCGTGAATGACATCAAAGACGTGGTGGTAGACGCGCGCGACAACGCCCAGGGACTGGTGCAGATCCTCGATTCGGTCGCGCCGACATCCGATCCGAACGGGTTGGCGGCCACGCTGGATGCAGAGCCTCAATCTATTGCCGCCCTGCCGTCCTCACCGACGCCGACGCCCACCCACACGCCGACCGCGACGCCCACCGAAATCAACGCGTCCGGCACGATCTCCGAGACTGCACCGCTAATCGAAGGCGCGGCTCCTGGGACCGCGACGATAACGCTGGAAGTTACGGCAACGCCGGACGAGAGCAATATCTATACTGTCAAATCCGGCGATTCGTTCCTGGGCATCGGCGCGGCGCTGAATGTGGACTGGCAGGACATTGCCGCCGCCAACGGTTTGAGCGCGAACAGCGTGCTGAAGATCGGGCAGAAGCTGCGCATCCCCAGCCCCACAACGACGCCCGAACCCACGGCCACCGCGGAACCCACGGCTACCGCGGAGCCGACGGACACCGCAATGCCGACGGACGCCGCGACACCCACGGCGACGCGACGCGCCAATAGCGGCGCGGCCACGCGCACGCCTACGGCGACGCAGCCGCCACCCACGGCTACTGCGACGGCCATCCCGAAGGGCAGTAATGTTACGTATCGGATCAAATCGGGAGATACCCTGAGCAGCATCGGGCTGCGCTTTGGCATTCCCTGGCAAGATATCGCAGCCGCCAATGGCCTGAGGGCCAACGCGAGACTGAGCGTGGGCCAAGAACTGATTATCCCGCTGGCCGGTTTGCCGCCAACGGCAGTCCCGACGCGGCCTCCCGCGGCAACAGCCACGCCGGAGCCGCCGACTCCTCAACCGGCCCCCCAGGTCATGCTGCCTGCCCCGGTGCTCGGCGATCCGGCAGATGGCGCAAGCTATCGGGACGAGGACGCGATGATTATCCTGAATTGGTCACCGGTGGCAGGGATGCCTGTGGGCGGACGTTACCTGGTCACAATCCGTTATACACAGAATGGCGCGCCGATGGAATCTGAAATAACTACTACGGCGACCCAGATGCGCTTCCCGGCGCTTTATCTGTTGGCGGATCAGCCTGCCCGTAAGTACACCTGGTTCGTCATCGCGGTACAGTCGACCACAGATGGCAAGGGCAACGAAATCAATCAACCCTTGAGCGCGCCCAGCGCAGCACATACACTCACCTGGAATTGACCGGCATGACCACTGATTTTGAGTTCGCCCTCTCGCAAATGGCCGAAAACGATCGGCTGGTTCGCAATATGAACCTCACCCATCTCTCGGATCTTTCGCGCGCGCAGACCGAAAACTTTCGCGCGATATGGGACACGTTAAGCTCCGAGCGGCGTTGCGAGATTATGAATGCAATGGTCGCGCAGGCAGAGGCCGACATTCACCTGAACTTCCATGCCATCCTGCGCAGGTGCATGGAAGACGCCGAAGCGGAGGTGCGCCGGCTCGCCGTCGAAGGTCTTTGGGAAGATGAGCGCCCCACCCTCGTGCAGCCCCTGCTCGGCTTGCTGAGGGATGACAGGCAACCGGATGTGCGGGCCGTCGCTGCCACGTCGCTGGGGCGCTTTGTCCTGCTGGGAGCGCTGGGGGAAATTAACCGGGATCTTTCACGCGAGATCGAGGACGCCCTGCGCGCCGCCTGGCTGCGCAGCAACGAGACGGTAGACGTGCGTCGCCGCGCCCTTGAGAGCCTGGCTTATAGCGAAGATGACGACGTACAATCCTTCATCGAAAATGCCTATTTCGATGAGGATGAAGCGATGCGCCAGAGCGCGGTCTTTGCAATGGGCCGGACGGCCGATCCGCACTGGGCGCGCTATATCGCCGCCGAACTGCACAGCGGCAGCGCGCCGATGCGCTTCGAGGCCGCCGCGGCCGCAGGAGAATTGCGTCTTTCCGGCGCAGTGAAAATCCTCGTGCGCCTGCTGGATGATCCCGACAGCACGGTGCGCGAAGCCGCGGCGCTGGCCCTGGGCAAAATCGGCGGCAAAGAGGCGCAGAGAGCACTCCGTGCGGCCTCGCAAAGCGAAGAAGATCGGCTGGCCGAAGCCGCGCGTGAAGCGTTGGAGGAATTGGCGTTCAACAGCGATGAAATCGAAGAGGCCGCGCTGATGGATTTTGCCCCGGAATCGGGCGGCCCCAATGCGGATGACGACGACGCCGATTGGGAAGATGAGCTGGAGCCAGACGAGGACGACTTCGACGCATTCTCAACCACCGATGACGACGATGATGATTGGGATGACGACGAGGACAACCTGAGGTGGGTTGACGAGGAGTACGAAGAAACGTACGAAGACGACGACGAAGAATAGTCCGGGCGCTGCCTGATGCTACTCCGGATTTTTACGACGGTCCTTCTGCCGCTGGTCGTAATCGTCAGTCTCGCCTTCCTGCTGGGCCGATCGGGGCGGCAAGATTCTGGCCCATTGGCCCGGGCGAGCTTCTATCTCTTCAACCCCAGCCTGGCTTTCGTCTCGATGGCCGGCACGACGATTGCGTACGATTTGCTGGGCAGGCTGGTGCTGCTTAAGCTCAGCGTCTTTGTATTACTCATCATCATCGCCCGATTCGTGGCGGGCCGGCTTAAACTGAAGGGGCCGGCCGAGAGCGCCTTCTTGCTGGCATCGGCGTTCGCAAATTCGGGGAATTTCGGGTTGTTCGTCGTCGAATCGGCGTTCGGCAAGCCGGGACTGGCGCTGGCCGTGATCTGTTACGTCACGGACAATATCACGATCAACTCGGCGGGAGTTTATATCGCGGCGCGGGGACGCACTTCCCCCATGCAGGCGTTGTCGCAAATCTTCCGCAATCCCGCCGTGTATGCCGTGCCGCTGGGCTTGCTGGTTAACCGCTTCGGCGTGACGGTGCCCGGCCCACTGATGGCTGCCCTGGAAATGATGAGCCGCGCCGCCGTGCCGACCATGATGGTCGTCCTGGGCCTGCAACTGGCCGCCTTGCCCAGAGATCAGGGCAACTGGACGACAATCGGTTTTGCGTCGGGATTGCGCTTGGTCGCTGCGCCGCTCCTGGCGATATTATTGGTCACGCCGCTGGGGTTAACCGGCCTCGCGCGGCAGGTCGCCATCGTGGAAGTCGCCGTCCCAACCGCCGTATTGGCGAGCATTTTGGCCGCGCGCTATAACACTGAGCCGGGTCTGGTCGCCGGTACAGTTTTCGTAACATCGCTCGCCAGCCTGATCTCACTGACTTTGCTCTTGAGTTGGATGCTATGAACACAACCTCAAACGATGCCGCCCGCGTGCGCAGCCTGAACGGCGAAGCGGCGCGCTTGCTGGCCGCCAAACAGCCAGATGAAGCGATTATCAAATTGACGGAGGCCTGGGAACTCGATCCGGAGAACATCGCCACGGTGATTAATCTGGGGGGCGCGTATATCCTGCAAGGCAAGCACGCGAAGGCGATTCCGTTCCTGGAAGCCGCCTCCCGGCTCGACCCCGACAACGCGATGATCTGGATCAACTTGGCCGCGGCGTATCTCGGCAAATTGCCCTTTTCAAGCGCCGGGATGCAGGACAAAGCCATCGCCGCGTTCGAAAAGGCGCTGTCTCTCAATCCGCACGCGCCTCACGTGCGTTACAATCTCGGCCTGATTTACCTCCAGCGCGACGACCTGATCCGGGCCGCGGCCCAGTTCCGCGGCGCGTTGGATGATGACCCGACCGACAAAGACGCCCAACTCTGGTTGAACCGGATTCAATCAGGCGCTGCGAATGAGCCTGCGCATCTTGATGATTGAGCGCCCTCGACCCTCGAAGACGATGCATTGCGGCAGCGGAGCTTGGTGCACAGAATGAACTGGCGTCAAAACCCACAGCGAGTCGCCTGGGTGGTCCTTACGATCAACCTGATCGCTTGCTGCGTGCTTTCCGTGGCCGTGCCTTTCGGGGCGCGGCGCTTCATGCAAACCTCCAGCCGTCGCCAGCCGACATTCGCCACCGCGCTCTCCGGCACGGCGCAGGTCTACCCGCCGGACGCCACAGACCCCATCGCCGTCACGGAACCCCGCGCCGTTGAAGAAGGGAGCCGCGTGGTCACCGACGCGACCACACGCGCCCTGATCACCGTGCTGGCAAACAGCTCGGACACGCAGGTGGCGGCCCTGACCACCGTCCAGCTTTCGCAGGACACAACGATGGATCTGTCGCGCGCCCGGCGACCCCGGTTTGCGAACAGCACCAGCTCTTACGACGTAGAGTTCAATCTCGCAGAGGGGCGCATCTTTGTAACGGCTCAACCCATCGGTGGCCGCGAGGTGCAGGTGATCCTTTCGACGCCACAGGCGCAAGTTGTCTTCACGAACGGTTCATTCGACATCATCGCCGACGGCGAGCAGACGCAGGTTCGCGCCCAATCCGGCGAAGCGACGGTCTCTGCGGCAGGCCAGATGGTGTCTATCGGCAGCGGCGAACGGACCGAGGTCGCGCGGGGCGCTGGCCCTGCCGTGCCGGTCTCGGCCGCGCTGAACCTGATCTTGAACGGCTCGTTCGAGGGTCGCATATCGCCGCCCTGGCAGCAGTTCACCGAGGTGCCGGCGGGGCTGCTGCCCGGCGAAATGACAATCGTCGAGGACGGCCAGCGCAGCGCCGTGCAATTCACCCGGCGCGTGGAAGATGGCGCGCCCAATCGGGTCGGCGTCTTGCAGGTCGTGGATCGGGATGTGCAGGGCTATGATTCGTTGCTGCTGCGCTTCGATATGAAGCTGATCTATCAGAGCGTGCCCGCCGGGGGGTATCTGGCGACCGAATACCCGGTGATGGTAGACGTGTTCTACACGGACATCTACGGTAAGGACCTGCACTGGTATCAAGGGTTTTACTATCTCGACCTGCCGCCCGGCAGCACCTATCTGCCGCCGACCGGCGAAAAAATCCCGCTCGGCATCTGGTACACTTACGAATCGCCCAATCTGTATGACCTGCTGCGCGAGACGCGCCCCGCGCGCATCAACAGCATCTCGCTCTATGCGTCGGGCCACGATTACGAGAGCCTCGTCTCGAATGTAGCGCTCACCGTGCGATAATCCGATTCTTTGATCTTTTGCCATCCATGACTTCGGACGCCGCCTCACAGCGCCTTGCGCGCATTGCGCTCCTCGTCGCGCTCTGCCTTTTCCTGGCATTGGGCGCGCACCAGCTTTCGCTGCCCGGTCTGCATTACGATGAGGCTAAAGAAGCGGGCGTCAACGCAATGCAGATCGTCACCGGCCAACCCGTCACGGCCTTCCGGGATGCGACGGTTCGTCTCGGCCCCGTGGAAATCCCCCTGATGGTGCAGGATTATATCGGCGCGACCAACGTGCTGCTGGCCGCGCCGTTTCTGGCGCTGGGCGGCGTCAACGAGGTTGCGCTGCGCTGGATGCCGCTGTTGCTGGCGACGTTGACCATCGTCCTGACATGGCGAGTGGCAGGGGAGTTGGGAGGGCCGGTCGCCGCGGGGCTTGCGGCGCTGCTGCTGGCCGTCAACCCGTCCTTTGTCTTCTGGAGCCGGCAGGGCATCTTCGTAACGAACCTGACTGCCTTGCTGATGGTGGCCGTACTGCACTTTGCCGTGCGGTGGCATCGCAATCGCCAGCCGGGTGACCTGTGCGCGACGGCGTTTCTCATGGGGCTGGGCGTCTACGCGAAGCTGCTTTTCGTCTGGATCATCGCAGGCATCGCCATCATCGCCGCGTTGATCTGGGTCAACGAGCGGCGCACGCGCCGCAAGCAATCGCTGGCCGGCGCGGTGGAAAACAGCGGCGCGCCGGGTTGGCCCACGGCGCTTGCAGCGGCAGTTTGCTTTGTGATTCCCCTGATCCCGCTGATCGTCTTCAACTTGCGCACCGAAGGCACGATTCGCGCGATCTTCGACAATCTGGGCAATTCTTACTACGGCGTAGACAACACCGCTTACCTCTCAAATCTGCGCGTGCGGATCGAGCAACTGGGGGCGCTCTTGCGGGGCGATCACTTCTGGTATCTGGGGGAGAGGTTCGCCAACCCCTTTGCGCCATGGCTGGCCGCGGGATTATTGCTGTTTGCGCTGGCGCTCGGCGCGCCGGTTTATCGCCGGCGACTGCTGGCGGTGGTCGGCTTGCTGTTCCTCGCCGTCGCCCAGAGCGCCTTCACGGTGAGCGACCTGTTCATCACGCATTATGCGATGCTGCTGCCGCTCGCGCCGATCGGGGTGGGCCTCGCCGCAGTGGCGCTGTACGACCGGATAACGCCTGTCTTCACCGCGAGTGCGCACACACCGTCGCCCGGCCCGGCGCAGATCATCACGGCGTTGGGGCTGTTGACCGCGGTGACCCTGTGGTGGACGGCCGATCTGTGGACGACGGCGCGTTACCATGAGGTGCTGAGCCTCTCCGGCGGATACGCCGCCCACTCCGACGCGGTCTATGCGCTGGCCGACTATCTCGATCAGTTCGAGCCGGCCGCGCCGCTGGCGCTCGATTGGGGCCTCGATAGCCCGGTGCGCTTCCTGACCGTCGGGCGCGTCAATCCGGTGGAAGTGTTCGGATACGACAGCCTGGAAGGGCCGGATGCGGGGTTTGTCGAACGCGTTATGCCCTTCCTGGCTGACCCCAGCACGCTCTACGTGACACACGCGCCGGACGCCACGGTGTTCCAGGGGCGCGTCGAGGCATTGCGCGATCTGGCCGACGCACGGGGTCTGGAACTCCAGGAAACAGCGCGCTTTGCGGAACGCAACGGACGCCCGCTCTTCATCGTCTATCGCGCCGCGCCGCCGTGAGCACGTTTGCTATTAACCGGTCATGCTGAACGAAGCCCCTAAAAGGAGGCCTACGGCTCTGAAGCATCTCTGCTCGCAGAACCGAGATTCTTCACTGGTTTCTTACCATTACGGATATCTCAGGGCCAACCCGTTCAGAATGACAAGTTTACGGGGCGAAGGTGCGTTTTAGTTTCGCTTTACACCCATTGTATAATGGCCCTCAAGCCCGACGCGGCATATCCTCATCGAGCCGCAGGGCTGAGCGCCAAGAAGGAGAGAAGTCAAGTTGTCTCGCCAGCATACTCTAATCCATACTCTAATTGCGATTATTATTGCAGTCGCCGCGCTGACGTTCCTGAGTGGTTGCGGCGCTGCGCCGCAGGCCACGCCGACCCCAACCAAGACGCCGCCCATGGCGACCGCGACGCCCATCCCGCCCACGGCCACGCCCGAAGCGACCGCCACACCGGCGCCCACCAACACGCCCGCCCCGACAGACACCCCGGCCCCGACCGCGACGCCGACTCAGGACGCACGCATCATCAATCCGGCACAGGTGGAGGGCATCTCGGCGTTCACCGGACTTGAGCCGGACGATCCAACGGTGCTGGAGCGCAGGCCGCTGGCGATCAAGGTAGACAATGACCCGGCGGTCGTGCCGCAGTCAGGGCTCAACAAGGCCGACGTGGTGGTGGAAAGCCGCAAGGAAGGCTGCCTCACGCGCTTCACGGCAATCTATCAAAGCCAGAACGCCGAGCGAGTCGGTTCGGTGCGCAGCGCGCGCCTGGTGGATAAAGAGCTGCCGGTGATCTTCGACGCCGCGCTGGTTTTCTCGGGCGCAGTGCAGCCGGTTTACAACATCCTCAAAGATTCCGATTTGGACGACCGGCTGCTGACACAGCGCACCATGTTCCGCGATCCCAACATCGCAGTGCCGTTCAACCTGTTTGCGAACACCACAAGCCTCTGGAAGACGGTCGCCGAACGCGGGCTAGACACGCCGCCCAACCCGACGGCGGCCTGGGTCTTCATGGAGGCGGCCCCCGAAGGCGGCGCGCCCGCGTCCCAGGTTGACATCCCGTATCCGCGCCCCGCGTTCAAGGTCAAGTGGACCTATGACCCGGCGACGGAGCGTTGGGAACGCGCCATCAACGGCGAGACCCACATTGATAAGGTGGACGGCAAGCCGATCTCGGCGGCAAACGTCGTCATCCTGACCGCGAACCACGTCCAGACGTTGATCGCAGAGCAGGGCACGAAGCTGGGACAGGGCCCCTGCTCCAACGCCTCGGTTGAAATCCAGTTGTGGGGCGAAGGGCCGGTGAAGATACTGCGCGACGGCCAGGTTTATGAGGGCAAGTGGATCCGTGAGGGGCGCGATGCGCCGTTCCGGTTTGTGGATGAGAACGGGGTTGACCTGCCGCTCAAGCCCGGCAACAGTTGGTGGCAGATCATTCCCACCGATATACAGGCCGCGATCACCGAATAGGCCGGTGTCCGGTCTCAAAAAGGCAGAATCCTGGTCACAAAGCTAAAGATTCAAATCTCTTCTTTAACTTTCTCTCATCTTAGATTAATGTAACCGTGAGAGAATACAAGTGCTTGAGATGCGGGCCGGGACACCCAAATCCTAGCAAATGGTTCCTCCTCCACATAACCATACGTATGATCCCTTGGCGGGTGGGCCAGGGGATCATGCTTTAACGGGCCGGTGCGCCCTCGATCAACGGCGCTGATCCGACATCACTTCTCGTAGAGCCGCTTGTACATCTCATATTGCGATTGGACCGCCTGCACATAGACGCGCGACTCGTTGATATTAATCAACGCCGTCATCAGATCGTCGTCATCGGGCGCCCACTTGCGCCACACCGACGCGTTGCCGGGGCCGCCGTTATACGCCGCCAGCGCAATCGGGATGCTGCCGTTGAAGTGATTGAGCCAGGTCGAGATGTAGTTCGTGCCGAGGGCGACGTTGATATAAGGGTAGTAAGCATGGGCCACGTCGAAGTCCTGCCAACCGAGCCGGTCGGCGATGCCCTGGGCGGTGCCCGGCATCACCTGCATCAACCCGCGCGCGCCGGCGCTCGACGTTGCGCCGGTCTCGAACCGGCTCTCCTGCCGGATGATCGCCAGCATCAAGCGCGGATCCATCCCCCAGCGTTCGGACTCTTTACGCACCAGTTCGGCGAAGGCGTAGGGATACGCCAGCCGTTGCAGGGCCACCGGCGCGTCGCGCATCCCACCCTTGCCCCAAAGCGCGACAACCCGTTCCGCGCTCAGCAGCGACAGCCGGTAGGCCCCCGCATCGCGAAACGCCAGTGAAAGCGCCGTCAGCGCCCAGGGGTTCTTCTCTGCCCGCTGCTGCACGCGGCCCCAGGCGGTCAACGCCTCGGGCCGCATCCCCAGCTCCAGCAAAGTCTGGCCGCGCGCCCAATCGGGGTCATCCAACACACTCTGCGGCAGCGCAACCGACCCTTCGCCGGCCCACGTCGTCAGCCAGTCCGCCAACTGTTTGCGCTCTTGCTCCGGTGAAGCGAGGGGCGGGATCGGCGCCGGCGTGGGCTTCACGCCCGCAGCTTTCGCGGCCCACTCCGCCGCACGCATCCCGTAGAAACTCTCCGGCCCCGCGGCGACAGCCTGCGCCCATGAGCGCAACGCTGCCTCGATCTCGCCCGCGGCATACTGCGAGCGCCCCAACCAGAAATAGGCCACCGGTTTGGTGAAGGCGGCCAGGTTGGCCGACGCCATTTCATTCCAGACCTCGCCGGCCTTCCGGTAATCGCCCTGTTGGAAATAAATCAACGCGGCGGACTGATATGCGCGCCACGCGTCGTCCGTCTCAGGATAACGTCGGGCGATCGCCAGGTAGGCTTCCGCGGCCGGACCCACGCGGCCCAGGTAAGATTCGAGATAGGCGGCCTGCGTCAATGCCTTGACAGCCTGCGGGGCATCCGGCTTTGCCTCAGCCAACTCACGATAGATGCGAATCGCCGCGTCGTCATTGTCGGCCCGCGCCTGCGTGCGCGCCCGCGCCATCATGGCGTCGGCCCAATAGGGGCTATCCGTGAACTCCGCAACAAAGTTGCCCAGTTCCGCCAGCCCGGCCTCCGTCTGTCCCAGATCCAACTGGCTCAACCCCGTGAAGTAAGACGCTGCGCCCTCTTTGCCGGTAGGATCTGCGGCGCGCACACGATCAAACGCGGCAATCGCCAGCTCGTAGACCCCGTTGTTGTAATTCACCACGCCGCGCTGGAACTCATCCACCGGCGCGCCGGTTTCCACAAGTTGCACCATGGCGCGGTGCGCGTTGATGTTCGTGGGATCGGCGTCGGCGGCCGCCTGCCAGCGCGCTTGCGCCGCGGCCACGTCGCCGCCTGCCGCCAGCGCGTTGCCCGCCAGCAGTTGCATCTCCGCCGCCCAGCTATTTTTAACATTGCCGCGCAGGGCGTCATATTGCGCGACTGCCCCTGCTGTATCATTGCGGGCCAGGGCGAGGTCAGCCAGGGCGCGGCGGCTCGCCACCGTATTTGTCCAGTCGGGCGAGGCCTTCAGCGCTTCCGTATAGGCCGCAGTCGCGCCGGCCGCGTTACCCTGTTCGCGCCTTGCCCGCCCAATGCGCTGCCAGACTAGCGAGGCAAGCTCGGGCGCGGCAGGTTGATAGGCCGTGTAACTGGCCTCCGCCTCACTCCACTGCCCCAGGCTCGATTGCGCCTCACCGAGGAGGAACAGGGCCGGATCACGGAAGAGGCTATCCTGCGGCGCGGTTTCACGTAACTGGGTCAGCACGGTCACGGCCTCCACAGTCGCCCCGTCTCGCAGATAGCATTGCGCCAGGGCATAACGCGCCTCGGCCGCGTCAAGCGGCGCGGGCGCGTTGCTGAGAAAATCGGCCAGCACACGTCGCGCGCCATCGCAATCGCCGATGCGTTGCAACCAACGCCCTTCGGCGACGCGCGCAGATATTGCTGTGGTGGATGCAGACGCCACCACAACTGTCAGCGTGAGGGTGGGCGATGCGGCTACCGTCTGCGTCAGGGTCAGCGTGGGGAACGGCGACGCGGTCTGCGTTGGGGGTAGAGTCGCCGTGCTCATCGCTGTGGCGGTCGGTTCGACCGTTGCGGTGGGCGGTTGGGTCGTCGCCGTGGGCGGCGCGCTCGTCGGGGTATCCGGCAGAGCCGCCGCCAGAATTTCGCCCGTCGGCGTTGGCGCAGGCGCAGCAAGGTCGCCGCTGCACCCGGCCAGCGCCGCCAGCGCAATCACTAGCGCGAGGAAGATCATACTTCCCGATCTGATGTTAAACAATTGAGCACCTCAGAGTGCAGAATCGGGCCGCCACGGCAATCTTCGCCGTGAAGCCCGACCCGCAAGTTCATTTCTATCGGAGCCGCGCCGGTCGGCCCCGGTCAATCGTCAAACGGTGCAACGTCCAGGCCGCCATCGGGGCGGTCTACCAGCCGTTGCACGCGTAACTCGGCCTGATCCAGCAGCGCATTGCATTGTTCGGCCAGTTGCGACGCACGCTCGAACAGCGCAAGCGAATCTTCGAGGCTCATCTCACCGGTTTCGAGACGACGCACAGCCTCTTCCAACTCCTGATAGAGCTTTTCAAACGAAAGCGCAACCTGGTTCGTCATGCTGACTCCTGTCATTTCTCACTTTTTCCGCGGGGATGATCGCCATCGGAGACATCTGCGGTGAAACTGCCGTCGGACACCCGGACGCGCAACGCATCCCCGCGCGTCACCTGATAGGTCATCGTCACAACTTCGTTTTCGGGCAGCCTGGTCACGATCGCATAGCCGCGCGCCAGAACCTGTTGCGGGTGCAAGGCCGTCATGCGCAGGGATCGACCCGCCAACCGTTCGCCCAGGGTCGCCAGCCGATGCATGATCGCCAGTTCGCTGCGCCGGGTCAGGTCATCCACCCGCTGCCGGTTGGCCGCCAGCCGCAGCGCCGGGGAACTGCGTTCGAGCCGGCGCGCCAGGGTGTCACGGTTGGCGCGTTGAGCGGCCAGTCGGTCGGCCATGCGCGCCGTCGCGGCAGCGGCCAGGCCGCCGACGCTATCACGCAATTCGCGGGCGTCCGGCGCAACCAGCATGGCCGCGCCTGTGGGGGTGGGCGCGCGCCGGTCGGCGACAAAATCTACAATGGTGAAATCGGTTTCGTGGCCAACGCCGGTCACAATCGGGGCGAGCGATTCGGCCACGGCGCGCGCGACGCGCTCATCATTGAAGGCCCACAGTTCCTCGATCGAGCCGCCACCGCGCGCCAGGATGATCGCATCCAGCCGCCCATATTCGGCCATCCACCGGTTCAGCGCCCGAATCGCGGCCACAATACTCAGCGGCGCGGCGGCACCCTGCACGACCGCAGGCGCAACGATCACCTCAAGCAGGGAGAAGCGCGCGGCCAGCGTCCGGAGAATGTCGCGCAGCGCCGCGCCCGTGGGCGACGTCACCACGCCGACCCGCATCGGCAGGACGGGCAGCGGGCGTTTACGCGCCTCGTCGAACAACCCCTCTTCCAAAAGCCGGGCGCGCAGCCGCTCGAACTCCACCCACAGCCGACCCAGACCGGCGGGTTCGAGGTGGTTAATGTAGAACTGGTACGCGCCTTGCGGTTCATAAACGGAGATGTACCCGCGGACGATCACAGCGTCGCCGTCGCGCGGCAAGACCAAGCGCGCTGCCGTCGTCCGCCAGATGATCGCCTTGATGCTGGTCGTTTCATCCTTGAGCGTGAGATAGCAATGACCGGAGGTGTGCTGCTTGAAGTTGGAGATCTCGCCCGTCAGCCACACATCGCGCAACAATTCGTCCTCTTCGAAGCGCGCCTTGATGTACGCGGTGACCTCGGCAATGCTGTGGATGATGGGTGTCGGCACGCTCATACCCTCAGGAAGAAGAAGGCCATCGCCAGCACGACGTAGAGGGCGAGTAATTGCGCGCCCTCCAGCCAGTTCGATTCGCCGTCGAGGGCCACGAACGCGGCGATCAACGTGCCGCCGAACAGGGCGATGATCTCGAACTGGTTGAAGACCAGAGTCAGCGGATTGCCCATCAGCAGACTGAGAAACACCAGCACGGGCGCGACAAAGAGCGCAATTTGGAGGCTGGAGCCGAGCGAGACGGCCATGCTCAGATCCATCTTGTTCTTGTAGGCGGCCTGCACGGCGACCATATGTTCGGCCACGTTGCCCACCAACGGCACCACGATGATGCCGATGAAGAACTCGGAGATGTGCATGGTCTCGGCAATGTGCTCCACACCGCCCACGAGAACCTCGCTCAGCACGGCAATCAGAACCGTCGCGATCCCCAGCACTACCAATGATTTCCTGAGCGGCCAGGGCGCGCCATTGCCGTGTTCCACCTCCTGAGCCGCCGCGGCATGCGTATCGCCGTTCCGAAAGACAAACAGGAGTCCCAGGATGTAAATCAGCAGCATCGCGACCGCCGTACCCAGACTCAGCCACTCGACCGGGCCGTAGTTTTCGGTGTGAGCGAAGAAAAAGAGAGACGGGATCGCCAGCGCCAACACGGAAAGGAGCAACTGGGTCGCGTTGACGCCGGCCTCAGTACGGTTGAAATGTTGCTTCCCGTTCTTGAGGCCGCCAACCAGAATGCTCGCCCCCATCACCAGCAAGATGTTGCCGATGATGGAGCCGGTGATAGACGCCTTGACCAGATCCAACAGCCCGGCGCGAATCGCGAAGATCGTGATGATGAGTTCCGCGGCGTTGCCCAGCGTCGCGTTGAGCAGGCCGCCGACGCGCGGCCCGGTGCGCACGGCCAATTCCTCGGTCGCCTGCCCCAACAAGCCGGCGGTCGGGATAATCGCCAATGCCGAGGTGATGAACAAGAGATTCGGCGACCAGCCGAGCAATTCGCCCAGGATCGCAATCGGAGCAAAGATAAAGAGGATATTGATCCATTTCATAGGTGACGGCTCCTCTCGATGATCGCTGTTTGCGCGCCACGGGCCATGCGAACCATCCGATCCATCGGGTTTTCCGTCGGCGGCATCCCCGATGGATCCACAAAGAGATCGGGCGACGCCGAGCCGGGCACAACCAGCTTCAGGGCGCGGGGCACAACATCAATCACGACCGGCGTCTCACCGATATAATCGCCGTCCACGTGCACGGGCAAGGGCCGCGTCGTGACGACCTCCACGCGTTGCGCCTGAAAGATGTCTACCTGGGGATCGCGCACGTGTTGATTAACCAGAATCTCGCTCAGATGTGCGATCATCCGAATGGGGCGGCTGCCTTGAAAACAGACGATATCCAGAAGCCCATCATCGAGTAGCGCCTCAGGAGTCATCTTGAACACAATGCCGTAAATCTGGATGTTGCTGGCCGAAAGCATCAACAACCGCCGGCTGACGACCTTGCCGTCCACCCGGACCATCGCGCCCGTACCGGCGAAGTCGCGCAGCGTGTAATACATCGCAACGGCCATCGCGCCCAGGCCCAGCCGGCGTTTCAAATCTCGATCCCGGTTGAACTGCTGATTGAACTCGGCGTCAAAGCCCACGCCGCCCCAACACAGGAAATGGCGCGACAGCGCACTGCCCGAGGGGAAGCTCATGCGCCCCACATCCACCGCACGGATTTGCCCTTTCATGTTCAGGCGGGCCGCCTGAAGCAGCGCGTTCCCCTGAAACGCGCCCGGAACCGGCAGGTTGAGCTGGCGCGCCATGACGTTGCCCGTGCCGCCGGGCAGAATCGCCAGCGCCGTCTCCGTCCCCACCAGGCCGTCTATCGCCTCGGCAATCGTGCCGTCGCCGCCGGCCACCAGCACCACGTCATAGCCCTCTGCTGCGGCCTCGCGCGCATACGTCGTCGCGTCGCTGCGCCCGCGCGTTGTCTTGATGGCGGCAACTTCCCATCCCTGGACCGCCAATACCTCCGGGACCCGACTCAGCTCATCGCTGAGCGTCCGAACGCCGGATGATGGATTTTGAATAATCAGCGTTTTCATCGTGTCACAGGCAATCCGATGCCGGAAAATTTAGCCCAACCAGTTCCCCGCGCGCAACAACGCATCCACTGCGGCGTGGGGCGCCACATCGCGGTTAACCACATCGCGAATCATACGTTCCCAGTAGCCTTCCGGCAAGCGCGCCAGGAGCATCGCCGGCAAGCGTTCATAGAGGATATGGCGGATCGAAGCGGCGGCGCGCTGACCCTCATGCCGCGCGTAGCCGTTCGTCTCTCGCAAATAACGGGCATGTTCCTCCGCCCAGCCGCGCACAGTCTCAATGCCGCGGCCCTCCGCGGCGACAGTCTTAACAATGGGCGGCAACCAAGAGCCATCCGGTTGACGGCCCGGCCCCGGCCTCTCATCCACCGTCAGATGATGATGCGCAGCAGCCGCAGATCCCAACGACTGCATCGCCTGAAGGGCCAGCACCGTCCGGTCAACGTCGCTGCGGTCGGCCTTGTTCACGACCAAGATGTCGGCAATCTCCAGCAGGCCGGCCTTGAAGGTTTGCACCTCATCGCCCATGCCCGGCGCTTCCACCACAATGGTCGTGTGCGCGGCCTCGGCAATTTCCACCTCTGCCTGGCCCGCGCCGACCGTCTCGACCAGGATACGGTCGAACCCGGCGGCGTCCATCAACTGAACCACGTCGAAGGTAGCGCGCGCCAGCCCGCCCAGACTGCCCCGCGACGCCATGCTGCGAATGAAGACACCGGGGTCTCCCGTCAGATCGCGCATCCGAATCCGGTCGCCCAACAGCGCCCCCCCAGAGAACGGGCTGCTGGGGTCCACGGCGATGACGCCTACCGTCAAGCCGGCGGCGCGATAAGACCTTGCCAGCGCGTTCACGAGGGTTGACTTGCCGGCGCCCGGTGAGCCGGTGACGCCGATGACGTGGGCGCGCCCGGTGTGCGCATACAAATCGGACAGAATTTGCGGGCCTTCAGGTTGATCGTCCTCAACCAGCGAAATCGCCCGGGCGAGCGCACGGCGGTTCCCCACCCGAATGCCTTCAGCTAAAGGGTGCAATCTAGGTGTGCCTTTAATCAGCGGACGGCCTGCCGGATATAACTCACGATATCCTGTGTGTTGGCGCCCGGCCCAAACACGGCGCGGATACCGATCGCCTGGAGGCGCGCCAGGTCCTCTTCGGGCACGATGCCGCCCAACAGAACCGGCACATCGCCGAGGCCCTGCGCGCGCAACTGCTCGATGATGCGCGGGCAAAGCGACATGTGCGCGCCGGAAAGCACCGATAGGCCGACGACATCCACGTCTTCTTGCAGGGCGGCTTCTGCGATCATTTCCGGGGTCTGGCGGATGCCCGTATAGATCACTTCCATCCCCGCGTCGCGCAGCGCGCGCGCCACAACTTTTGCGCCGCGATCGTGGCCGTCCAGCCCCGGTTTGGCGATCAACACACGGATCTTGCGTTCATTCATCGGACGCGACATCCTCTCCTCTAAGGGTTGATTGTCGCCACTCGCCGCTCACCGCGGCATCCAGACACGCTTCGAGATCGCCGAAACGCATCTTAACCCCGCTGTGCATCGGCGCGTAGCACGCCATCTTGCCGGCGTTGGTTGCCATGGTGCGCACGTTCAACATGCGCATGGGCGCGACGACGGCGCACGTATCCGCGACCACCTCGCCGCCCGCAGCCTCGATGGTCGCCACGTAGCCGAATTCGACGGCTCGCGCGCGGGTAATCGCCGCGGTCGTGACCCACAAACGCGTCGCCAGCCGTTTGCCGCGCAGATATTCGGCCACCTGCGCGATCTCCGTCAGGCTGGCGTGCGGACAGCCCACGGTCACCAGGTCAATCTGTCGCAGGTCGGGGTCGGCGTCCATCACACGATATGCTTCGTCCAGGTTATCAATCGTCAGGCGCGCCGCATCCGGCCGAATCAACGCTTCCCCGGCGCCTCGCGCCTCGGGCGTATAACCGGCGATATGATAGACGGCGACTGCGCCATAAGCCGCCAGCCCCGCGCCCAGCGTCTTCAGGCGATCGCCCGCCAGCCCGCCCAGCGTGATGTCGGCGAGCAGAGACGGCAGCCACGCGGCCAGGTCGGCGAACCAGGGCACGCCGTTGCCAACAGCCTTGCCCACAACGTAGCTCAACGCGCCGAAATCGGCCACCGAGCGCACCGGGCAACGCACTTCGATGATGTGACCGGCGCGCCGGTTCTCGTCGAGATGAAAGCCATAGCGCGCCGTGCGCCCCACAATCGCGGCTGCAATGGCGCTGGGGCCGCCCTCGCGATTGGTGCGCGCCCCGATGACCGAATTCGCAAATGCTACGGCGCTCGATTCGGCCCATGCCAGCGTATCGCCGCGCTGCGGCGTGTAGTCGGGAAAGAGATAGGGCGTGCAGCTCATGGTCGGCGTGACGCCCATCTTCGTGAAAGCCCCGATGACGCTCAACTGCGGCGCCGCGAAATTCTCATGGATGCCCCACTCCTGCCATCGGTCGCGTTCCATCCCCATCGGGTTGAGCGTCGTGGGCACACGCACCTTCGCGCCTTCGTCCGCCCATTCGCTTAAGAAGGCGACGCCGGCGTCGCCCAGGTTCTTATATGACACCCCGGCGATTTGCGCGTGGCGGATCGGTACCAGGTCGGCGGCGCCATAGATGCGCGCCAGCGCCGTGACGATCTCCATGGCGCGCCGCACGCCGGGGCCTTCCGCCCCCGCCAACATTGCTTGCTCTTGCTCAGTGAGGATTAACTCGGTCATGCGCTCTCGATCATTCCACCGGTTTGGAGTCTATCCGAACATTCGTACTGTAGGGCCCCGTGCCCGTCGCGAACGCCCACCAGGGGCCAGACTACGGAGTCTTCGGATAGGTCCTTGGTTTTACCACGTGTTACAGCCTGAATTGTAGCACAGGGCGCGACGGCGCAAAAACCCTCAGATCAAGCGCTTTGCACGATGTGACCCGAATTGTAATGAAGAAGACTATGCCAACTTTATACATAGCTTATACTTAGACCATCAAGCGTCGGGCACATCGTGCGGCGCAATCTCAAATCAGGAGCAGAAAAATGCGTACCCTTCGCAGTTTCGTCGTTGTCGGGGCCCTCGTGGCCCTGCTCACCACTTCGGTCACAGCTTTCGCCGCCGGGCCGCGAGTGCGAGTCATCCATGCATCCCCCGACGCACCGGCCGTAGATGTGTGGGTTGACGGGGCGAAAGCCTTCTCGGATGCGTCATTCAAAGCCGCGACCACCTATGCCCCCTTGAGCGCGGGCGACCATAAGGTGCAGGTCGTGCCCGCGGGTCAGACCGAACCCGCCGTGATTGATGCTACGTTGACCCTGGCCGCCGACAAAGATTATTCCGTCGTGGCTGTCGGTAAGTTGGCCAACATCGAGCCGCTGGTGCTTGAGGACAACAACGCGGCCCCCGCAGCAGGCAAAGCGCATGTGCGATTTGTGCATGCGTCACCCGATGCCCCCGCCGTTGATATTGCCGTGACGGGCGGCCCGGTCCTCTTCAGCAATGTCCCCTTCAAGGGCGTCGGTGACTATACGCCGGTGGATGCGGGAACTTACGATCTTGAGGTGCGTGTGGCCGGCACGGACACCGTCGTGCTGCCCTTGCCGGGTGTGAAATTGGATGCGGGTACGGTTTACACAGCGTGGGCCATGGGCCTGGCTGCCGGCGAACCGGCGTTGACGGCAGTCCTTACTACCGACGCGCAGCACACCGCAGCCCCGACGACCCTGCCCACGACGGGCGGCGGCCCCAACTGGCTGATGATCGCAGCGGTGTTGCTCGGCGGCTCCACGCTCCTGGTGGTCGCGTCGCAAAAGCAAACCGCAGCGGCGCGTAACGAACAGCGCCAGTAAGCAGATTTCCGCCCCAATATCTCCCGCAAGGCAAGTGAGCCGGGAGGCAATCCAGAAAGTCATTGGATTGCCTCCCGGTCTCTATTTGTGGGCTTAAATTCAAAGATGATTTGACACGATTTTTCGCGTATGTTATCATCGGGCTTGCCTACCATATTCAGTTTATCCGGGCCGGAGGGGAAGTGGATGAGTAGATTGCTCGAGGTGAAGGGGTTGGAGACGCGCTTCTTCACCCAGGACGGCGTTGTCCACGCGGTTAACGGGATTTCCTATACCGTTGACGAGGGCGAGACCCTTGCCATCGTTGGGGAAAGCGGTTGCGGCAAAAGTGTCAGCGTCATGTCACTTCTGCGCCTCATTCCTCAGCCGCCCGGCAAGATTACCGGCGGAGAGGTGTGGTTTGGGGCCGGGGAAGCCCGCAAAAACCTCATCACGATGCCGGACGAGGAAATGCGTCAGGTGCGCGGGAATCGGATCGCGATGATCTTCCAGGATCCGATGACTTCCCTCAACCCGGTTCTGACCATCGGCTATCAGATTTCTGAAGCCTTGATGCTGCATATGGGGATGAATAAAGAGGCGGCGCGGCAGCGCACCGCCGAGCTTCTGGAGCTGGTCGGCATTCCCCATGCGGCTGACCGCCTCGACGATTATCCACATCAGTTTTCCGGCGGTATGCGCCAACGCGTGATGATCGCGATGGGTCTGAGTTGCAACCCGCAATTGCTCATCGCCGATGAACCAACCACCGCGCTGGATGTGACCATTCAGGCTCAGATCACCGACCTGGTGAACCGGCTGCGCGATGAAATCGGCATGGCGATCATCTGGATTACGCATGATCTGGGCGTCGTCGCCGGATTGGCGGACCGGGTCATCGTGATGTACGCCGGTTTTATTGTGGAAGAAGCGCCGGTCAAAGACCTGTATGCCAATCCGCGTCATCCCTATACCATCGGCCTGTTGGGTTCTCTCCCGCGCCTCGATGCAGAACGCGGTCATCGCCTGACATCCATCGAAGGGCTCCCGCCTGATTTGATTGATCTTCCTGTGGGTTGCCCATTTTATGCGCGTTGCCATTATCGGATTGAACACTGCGCTACCGAAAACCCGGCTCTCGAACCGGTTTCACCGGGCCACAAAGTGGCCTGCTGGGTGGATGTGAGAACGGCAACACAAGGTATAACAGCGTGACTTCAACTCCAGCCCTTACAGTTACGGATACGGACCCTCACGGGCCACAGAACGGCCGCGACAAGATCCTGCAAGTCAAGGATCTGCGCATGTGGTTCCCCATTAACCGGGGCCTGCTACAGCGTCGCGTCGGTGACGTGAAGGCCGTGGACGGCATTTCATTTGATATCATCAAGGGCGAAACGCTCGGCCTGGTGGGCGAATCGGGTTGTGGCAAATCCACCACCGGGCGGGCGATCTTACAGCTCTATAAGCCCACGGACGGCGAGGTTATTTACAACGGCACAGACTTAACCAAGCTCAAGAGCGATGAGATGCGCGCCATGCGCCGCGAGATGCAAATGATCTTCCAGGATCCCTATGCGTCGCTGAACCCGCGCATGACGGTGGGCAACATCGTCGGCGAGCCGCTGGAAGTCCATAATATCGGCACCAAGGCGGAGCGCCTGGAACGTGTGCGCGAGTTGTTGGCGGTTGTCGGCCTGAACCCCTATTTCATTAACCGCTACCCGCACGAGTTCTCGGGCGGCCAACGCCAGCGTATTGGCGTGGCGCGCGCCCTCGCCGTCAATCCGTCCTTCATCGTGTGCGACGAGCCGATTTCCGCCCTGGATGTCTCCATTCAGGCGCAGGTCATCAACCTGTTGGAAGACTTGCAAGACCAACTGGGGTTGACCTATCTCTTCATCGCCCATGATCTGTCGGTGGTACGTCACATCTCGGATCGGATCGCCGTGATGTATCTGGGCAAGATCATGGAATTGGCCGATCGGGAAGAGTTGTATCGCAACCCGATGCACCCGTACACGCAAGCGTTGCTCTCTGCCGTGCCGATCCCGGATCCGGTGATTGAGGAAAAGCGCCAACGCATCATCCTGGAAGGGGACGTGCCCTCACCGGTGAATCCACCCTTGGGGTGCAACTTCAGCACGCGTTGCCCCAAAGTTATGGACGTCTGCCACGACCGGGAGCCTGCGTTCCGGGATTATGGCGAGGGACATTTTGTGGCCTGCTGGTTGTACCCGCAGGAATAACTGCGTCAGGCAACGAACACCATTTGGCCTGAGACAGGCCGGCGCTTTTGGAGAGGAGGTGGTGTTCCGAATCGCTAAGTTCTAACCAACGCTCACCCGTCAGCGTCGGCCATCGCCCGCCCCACGGGGTATGGGCAGCCTGCCGGCAAACGAAAACCATCCTACATTCTCTCTTTAGGAGGAGAAAAATGCCCGCGAAGCGCTTGTTCAGCTTCCTGAGTCTGCTGATGATTGCCAGCATGATCGTCACCGCCTGTGCTGCCCCGGCCGCGCAGACCGTTGAGAAGATCGTGACTCAGGTTGTAGAGAAGGAAGTACAGGTCGTTCAGACCCAGGTCGTCGAAGTTCAGAAGGAAGTCGAGAAAATCGTTGAGGTCACCGCGGTGCCGCCCGTTGGCCCGAAGACCTTGTACCTGAACATGGGCCCCGGCGACATCCCCACGATTGACCCGGCGTTGTCCACCGACACGTCATCCACGCAGATCGTCGCCATGACGATGGGCGGTGTGACGTTCCAGGACGAAGTCACCACCGAAATCAAGCCCGGGATTGCAAAAACCTGGGACATCTCGGATGATGGTACGGTCTACACCTTCCACCTGCGCGACGACGTGCCGTGGGTGAAGTACAACTCCACGACCGACTCCGTTGAGAAGGTCATGGACTGCGACGGCAATGACCGCATGGTCACCGCGCAAGATTTCGAATATGGCATCCTGCGCACCCTCAACCCCGCGACGGCCTCTGACTACGCGTACGTGCTGTCATTCGTGGTTAAGGGCGCGGAAGAGTTCAACACCGGCGCCGTGACCGATACGGCGACCGTCGGCGTCAAGGCCATTGACCCCACGACCCTTGAAGTCACCTTCAAGGAACCGGCCGCCTTCAACGCGAACATCATCGGCCTGTGGGTCGCGAACGCGCAACCCAAGTGGATCATCGAGGGCGACGACTGCACTGACGCCCGCGGCGAACGCTGGACCGAGACCGGTTTCTTCCAGGGCTACGGCCCATACACCCTGAAAGAATGGATCCATGACGCCAGCATCACGCTCGTCAAGAATCCGTTCTTCGTCGGCACCGATGCCGTGCCGGAAGCCAAGATTGACCAACTCACCTGGAGCATGTTGGACGACGTGCCGGCCTTCGCCGAGTACGAAGCGGGCAACCTGGATGTTGCCGCGGTGCCAAGCCAGGACCTCGAGCGCGTCAAGGCAGACCCGACCCTGTCGGCCGAGTTGAACATCTCCCCCAACCTCTGCACTTACTACTACGGCTTCAACAACAAAGCCAAGTTTGTGGACGACGCCCGCGTGCGCCGTGCGCTCTCGCAGTCCATTGACCGCCAGAGCCTGATTGACAACGTCCTGAAGGGCGACCAGGAACCCGCGCAGTGGTTCTCTCGCCCCGGCCTGGCCGGCGCGCCGACCATCGCCGACTTCCCCGACCTGGGCGTCAAGTTCGATCCTGAGGCCGCCAAGGCCGACCTTCAGTCCTACCTGGACGAGAAGGGCCTGACGCTTGACCAACTGGACATCACCCTGATGTTCAACACCTCTTCGGGCCATCAGCAGATCGCGGAAGCGATTCAGCAGATGTGGAAAGACAACCTGAACCTGGATGTCAAAATAACCAGCCAGGAATGGCAAGTCTACCTGAAGACCATCCGCGACCCCGAGAACACACCGCAGATCTACCGCCTCGGCTGGTGCCAGGACTACCCCGACGCGAACAACTTCATTCGTGAGGTCTTCGTCAAGGGCGGTTCGGCCAACACGGCGGAAGGCGGCGGCGTGAACTATGACAACCCGACCTTCGAAGAGATGGTCGTGGCTGCGGCCCGCGAGCAGGACCCGGCGAAGCGCGTGCAAATGTACGCCGACGCAGAAGAACTGTTCGTCAAGACCGATGCCGTGATCGCCCCGATCTACTGGTACACCTCTGTTGCCGTGACCAAGCCGAACATCGAGCGGACCTTCTCCGTCCTCGGCGGCAAGCAAGCGTACAACAAGTGGGACATCAAGTAGTCTAGCGACTGTGAACCTGGGGAGAGCCTTCTCCCCAGGTTACTCCAATTTCGGACGGCTTCACAATAATAAAGCCGTCCGAGATTCTAAAACCTTCAGATTGGCCAGGCATTTGCCACGCCGAGTCTGAACCGATTCAAACAGGATTTTCAGAATGGTCAATTACATGATTCGCCGTATGCTGTGGAACCTCCTGGTGATCATGGTGATTTCCATGATCACGTTTGGGTTGATGCACGCAGTTCCCGGCGGCCCGTTTGATAAAGAAAAACCGGTGCCGGAAGAAATCAAGAAGAACCTCGAAGAGCGGTATCATCTTGATGAACCCCTCCCCATGCAGTATGGGCGCTATGTCTACGACATTCTGATCCCGCGTATATCCAGCGTCCCGCCGGGCACTTCGCTGCGCGACGATTTTCTTTTCAATATCCCCGTCGGCGAAGGCCGCTGGCTGAAGTGGATGAACTTTGGCCCCTCATACGCCTCGCGTAGCCGCACCGTCAACGATATTTTCAAGCAGCAATTGCCCATTTCGATCCAGCTTGGCAGCCTGGCGCTTGCCGTGGCTTTACTGATCGGCCTGCCGCTGGGCATCCTTTCGGCGTTGCGCCAGAACACCGTATGGGATTATCTGGGCATGAGCGTCGCGATTTTCGGCGTCTCCGTGCCGGTGATCGTGCTGGGGCCAATTATGGTGTGGATCTTCGGCGTGTCTCTGAAGTGGCTGCCACCGACAGGTTGGGGAGCCAAACCGCCGTTCATCCTGGGCGTCTTCCCGCGCCCGCCCTATATCCCGTTCTTCCAACATGCCATCATGCCGGCGATCGCTCTAGGGCTGGCCAGCTCCGCCATCATCGCCCGCCTCACCCGCGCCAGCCTTCTGCAGGTGACCCGCGAAGACTATATCCGCACGGCGCGGGCGAAGGGCCTTAAAGAGAACAAAGTCATCACCCGACACGCCATGCGCAACTCCATGATCCCCGTCATCACGATCCTGGGGCCGATGTTTGCCGCCCTGCTCACCGGCACGTTCGTTACCGAGCAGATTTTCGGCATTCCGGGCATGGGCAAGTACTTCGTCACCAGCATCACCAATCGCGACTATCCGGTCATCATGGGAACCATCCTGCTCTTCGCGGTGTTTCTGGTGCTTGCGAACCTGGTGGTGGATATCATGTACGCATTCCTCGATCCTCGGATCAGGTATACTTAACCTCAGGAGGCCACTGTGGCGGTTGAATCACAAGCAGCGACCACAACAATTGCGGGAGGTCTCTCACCGACGCGTAAAAGTGAAAGCCTCTGGCGGGATGCCATCCGGCGTCTTTTCAAGAACAAAGCGGCCGTCCTGGGCCTGATCACCATCGCGATCCTCGCGACGATGGCGATTTTTGCTCCCGTCTTCGCACTCAAGCCGTATGCCGATCAGACGCTAGTAGATAACAACAAGGTCCCACAGTGGATGCTGACCGTTTTCCCCAGCATGCAAGGCTACGCCAAGATCAGCAACGCGTACCCGTTGGGCGCAGATTACGTGGGGCGTGACCTTTACAGTCGCATTGTCTATGGTGCGCGCGTCTCGCTGACCGTCGCGCTGATCGGCCCGCTCCTCAGCTTGATGATCGGGGTGGTATTCGGCAGCATTTCGGGGTATGCCGGGGGACGCGTTGATAACATCATGATGCGTATCGTAGATGTGCTCTACGGTTTCCCCAGCCTGCTATTCATCATCCTGTTGATGGCCTTCTTTCGCGGCTCGAAACCGGACCCAGGCACATTCTTGTATCAAGTCAACGCCATAGACGCGAAGATGGGCGGTCTGTTGTTTATCTTTGTCGGCATTGGCTTGACGGCGTGGGAGACGATGGCCCGGTTGACCCGTGGGCAGGTGTTGTCGGTGCGCCAGAAAGAGTACATCGAGGCGGCGCGCACCATCGGCGCGGGCCATGTGCGCATCATGTTCAAGCACATCCTGCCCAACATCCTCGGCCCCCTGATCGTCGCTGAAACGCTCGCCATTCCGGCATACATCACCACGGAGGCATTCCTGTCCTTCATCGGTCTGGGCGTCAACCCGCCCACGCCTTCCTGGGGTTCGATGATCTCGGACGGCTCGCGCGTGGTGCGCACGTATCCGAATCAAACAGTCTTCCCGGCCCTGGCGCTGGCGATCACCATGTTCGCGTTCAACTTCCTGGGCGATGGCTTGCGCGACGCACTCGACCCGCGGATGCGCGGCACGCAGTAAGCCATACCCCCTCCATAAGGCCCAAAGATGACTGCCTGGTGGATGCAAGCCAAACCTCTGCCGACTGCCTGTCGGTAAGTGCGATTGCGACCATCAGGCAGTTGTCATATCAACCGTCAGCCAACTATTTCACATAAAGGAGAAGGAGAAACGATGAAACATCACAGACTCTTGCAGTTCGGTTCCGTGTTGTTGCTCGCAGCCCTGATCGTATCCGGCTGCGCGGCGCCTGCTCCGCAGGTCGTCGAAAAGGTCGTGACCCAGGTCGTCGAGAAGCAGGTTGAAGTCGTTCAGACCCAGGTCGTCGAAGTGCAGAAAGAAGTCGAAAAGATCGTGGAAGTTACGCCTGTACCTGTGGCTGCGACTTCCGGCGTCCAGACTCTGCGCATGAACATGGGCCCCGGCGACATCCCCACGATTGACACGGCGCTGGCCGTAGCAGCTGCCAGCGTTCAAATTATTGAAGAAGCGACCGTCGGGCTCACGCGGCAAAACGCAGAGACGGCCCAGCTCGAAAAAGGCATGGCCGCCGAATATAGCGTCTCAGACGACGGCCTGACCTACACGTTCACTATCCTTGAGGGTGTTCCCTGGGTCAAATACGACGCCGCGTCGGGACAGGTGGTGAAAGTTCAGGATTGCGACGGCAACGATCGCATGGTCACAGCCGACGATTTCGTCTACGGCATCCTGCGCACCCTCGACCCGCTGACGGCCTCCGACTATGCCTATGTCTTGAATCCCGTCATCGTCGGCGCAGCCGATTTTAACGATGGTACAGTGACCGATACCGCAAAAGTCGGCGTCAGAGCGATTGACCCCAGGACGCTGGAAATCCAAGTCACCTCGCCCGCGATTTACAACCTGAACATCCTGGGCCTGTGGGTGGCGCACGCGCAACCGAGCTGGCTGATTGATGGCGATGACTGCACCGATGCGCGCGGCGAGCGCTGGACCGAGCAAGGCTTCTACCAGGGCTACGGGCCTTACACCCTGAAGGAATGGATCCACGACGACAGCATCTCGCTGATTAAGAATCCGTTCTGGCCCGGGATCGAATCCGCGCCGCAGGCCACAATTGATGAACTTCGCTGGGTGATGTTGGACGCCAGCCCGGGGCTGGCGGAGTTCGAAGCGGGAAATCTGGATGTGTCCGGCATTCCCTCAGGCGACATGGACCGCATGACCACCGATCCGGAGTATAAGGATATGGTGGACTTCACGTACACCATCGGTACCGAGTTCTACGCCTTCAATACGCAGAAAGCCCCCACGGATGACGCACGCGTGCGCAAGGCGCTGTCCATGGCGATTGATCGCAAATCGCTGGTAGATAACGTCAACAAGGGCAGCGGCCTGCCGGCGCAGTGGTTCTCACATCCCGGTGCTGCGGGTTCACCGCAGGAAGAAAGTTACCCCGATCTGGGCGTCAAGTATGACCCCGAAGGGGCAAAAGCCCTTCTGGATGAATATCTGACGGAGAAGGGCATCACAGCGGATCAGGTCCAGGTAACGCTGATGTTCAACACCTCCGAGTCACATCAGCAACGCGCCGAGGCGATTCAAGGGATGTGGAAAGACGTCCTGGGGATCGACGCCAAACTGTCCAACCAGGAGTGGAAAGTCTACCTGACGCAACGTCGGGAAGGCAACGAGAACATCTACCGCGGCAGTTGGGTGCAAGACTATCCTGACGCCAACAACTTCACGGCGGACGTCTTCGGCAAGGGCGGTGGGTATGCGGATGTTGTTGACTGGCAAAGCGACGCTTATGATGCGCTCTGGCAGCAAGCAGCCCTCGAAACTGACCCGGTGAAGCGCATGGCGCTCTACGCTGATGCCGAGAAGATCCTGATAGAGGATGAGGCAGTCATTGCGCCGCTCTACTGGTATCGCAGCCCGCGGCTGGTACGCCCGAACGTGCGGAGCCTGGTCTCGATCACCGGCTACGATCAATACGAAAAGTGGGTCATCGAATAGAGTCCTGAAGACGCGGAGCCGGTTTGCTTAGAACAAACCGGCTCCTGACGCCGGGCTGTATGGGCGGGGGAACCTGCCCGCTCAGCCCGGCGTCTCTTTTCCAGTCAGTCAGTTTATGCTATTCTGCTGTAGAATAATGTCGCGAGGCCAGGAGGCAATGTGGTGACAAAGGTCAGAGGATTTGTGGGAATATGGCTGTTCGCGGCCGCCCTGCTGCTTGCGGCGTGTGGCTCTGACCCTGAAACGGCAACGGCGCCGGTCACAGTCGAAGTACCCGTGATGCAGACGCAGGTGGTGGTGGAAACGCAGTCTGTCGAAGTGACGGTGGTCGTCACCGCCACTCCCGTACCGACGCCCATATACGTCTCCCGGATCAACGCGCCGGCCGGAACCCTGGTGTATCCCCTGACGGCCGCGCCCGCGTCGCTGGACCCGCAGAAGGCGGTAGACGAGACGGCGGGGTTGGTGGTCGAACAACTCTACGAGGGCCTGTTCCATCTGCGCGGCGACGGCGCGATCGAACCTGCGGCCGCCACAGAGTACACCGTTTCACCCGACAGCCAGACCTACACCGTCACGTTGCGCTCCGGCGTCACATGGTCGGACGGCGCGCCGCTCACCGCCCAGAATTACGTGGACGGCTTATGTCGCCTGTTGGAACCAACGACCGGCAACAGCTATTACTATCTGCTGACCGAGGTGCTGGCGATCACCGGGGCGCACGATTTCGCTGCCGGCGACGTAGCCGACTGTAACACGGTGGGGTTCAAGGCCGCCGATGAACGCACGCTCACCATTACACTGGAACGCCCGGCGAGCTTCCTCCCCGGCCTGCTGGCGTTTCGCGCCTTCCTGCCCTACCGCGCCGACCTGGGTGAACCCGGCCGGATCACCAACGGCCCCTACCTTCTGGATCAATGGACGCCCGGCGAAGGGCTGACCCTGGTGAAAAACCCCAACTACTGGAACGCTGACGCCGTGACCATCGAGCGCATCGAATTCCCGTTGGTCCCTGACGCCGCCGAGCAGTTGAGCCGTTACGAAGCAGGCGATTTCTATGTCGCGCAGTTCCCCGCCGAGCAGACCCCACGCATCCAGGCCGACCCGACGTTCGCCCAGGAGCTACAGGTGCTGGTGCAGCCGGGGACCAGTTATCTGGGCATCAACACGCAGATCACCCCCACGCTGGATGTCAACGTCCGGCGCGCCATCGTCAGCGCCATTGATCGCGACGCGCTCATCGCGAACGTGCTCGAACAACCGTGGCACGTGTCTGCGCAGGTCGTCGTGCCGCCGGGGATTGTCGGCTTTCAGGGTGATGACCCGTCAGTCGGTTATGCCTACGACCTGCAAAAGGCGCGCGAGTTCCTGGCGCTGGCCGGCTTCAACGAGAAGAACCCGCCGCCGGTCGAGCTATGGTACAACCGGGAAGGAAACAATGAATTGCTGTTTAAGGCGATTGCAGGGATGCTGGAAGAGGTCGGCATCCCGGTGCGTCTGGTCAGCAGCAGTTGGGACGTGCATCGGAACACGCTGGATGCCTGCAATGCCCCCAATCGAAGCGCCGCGAGTTCGCCCGCCCAATGCTCCTATAACCTTTATCGCATGGGCTGGGTAATGGACTACGCCGATCCGTCAAGCCTCCTGGACGTTGTTTTCAGCCCGCGCTCCGCTTTCCAGTATACGGGTTGGGAGTCACCCGCCTACGAGGAGTTGATGCTGAAGGCACGCGTCGAAACCGATGAGGCGGCGCGCACCGAATTGTACCGCGAGGCCGAACGCCTCCTGCTCAATGAAGCGGCCGTGGTCGCGCCGTTGCAATTCTATGATCGGACGCTGCTGGTCAAGTCCGGCGTCACGTTTGAGTATCCGGCGTTCGGCGCCCCGCAATTCCAGTATTGGCGGCTGCCGTCGCCGTAAGTAACCACAATCACCCCCTTTGTAGTTGCGACTTCAGTCGCTCTGTCGGGGTTTCTACGGCTAAAGCCGTTACTACGAAGGTCTAATATGTGGGCTCGCGGCTGAGCACGCTTAATGTGAGCATGGCCGACTGGCCGATCTGTCGCAGCTTCTCGATGTCAATCGCCGCTATCGCGTCATCGGGCGTGTGCGCGGTCCGGTCGGAGCCGTCCCAACTGACGTGGAGCGAGAGCGCATCGCGGCCGCCGAAGGCCATCGTGTCAGGCATCGCGTAGTGTGGGCCTCGCCCCCGCGTCGTCGTCTCGACCCCCAGGCGCGCCGCTGCTTTCTGGTAAAGCTGCACCAGACGATAGCTGCTCCCTTCACCGAAGGCCACCGCCTTGCCGTCGCCCGCGCCGACGCCGCTCAGTTCCATCACGGTCTCCACGTTCAACCCGCTGAACCCGACCTTCGCGCTCATGATGCTCGTCACACTCAGCGCTTCGTTGCGCTCGCCGCCTGCCCAGGCCACAAACACGATTGTCCGTTTGGGTTGATATGGGCTCTCTTTCATCAAGCGCGCCAGTTCCAACAGCGTGGCGATGCCGCTGGCGTTGTCATTCGCGCCAGGATAGAACGTCCCATCCGGGCCGATGCCCAGGCCATCGTAATACGCGCTAACCACGATAACCTGGCTATCCATGCTCGCGCCGGTCTCGGTTTGCATTTCCGCGCCGCTGCCGGGGATAAACCCGATGATGTTGTAATATTCCACGGTAGGCGTTTCGCCCCCATCCGGCGCAGACAGCGGAATCTCCAGCGTCACCGAAACCCCGTCACCGGTCACAACCGCTTCGCCCGGCCCGAGTTGGGCGGCGGCATTCTCGAACTCTGCCAGGCTGGTCCCCGTCGTCTGAAGCAGGCGATCCGACGTCTCCGGCGAGATGTACATTTGCGGAGGCGTTTTTCCACGCCCAAAAGCGCCGGGAAACAGGAATCTCCGTTCAAGCATCAGCGAGTCCTGTGTAATCACCAGAATCGCCGACGGCACACTGGTTTTCAGGCGAGCGAGGTTCTCCTCCGGCACGATCAGCACCTTGTCGAGCAGGTCTTGCCGCCCCAGCCCATACGGATCGGTGAGCCTGCCGGACGGTTCGGGGCCAAGCGCCACGCCGACCACGACGCCCTGCGCGCGTTCCTGCATTGAAACGGGCCGCTCGACAAAGTCCTCCCGGTAAATCAGCGCCTCACCGGGGTCGCCTTCAATCGTCAGTTGTGGCACACCGGTCAGGCGAGGCCGCTCCACAATCTGCGTTTGAATGAAGGGATTCTGATCTTTGGTCGGCGTCGAGTCGCCGGCAGGGAACAGACCGATCTCCGCCATCCGTTCGGCGATGAATCGGACGGTCTGCTCTGCGCCCGGCGTGCCCGTCTCGCGACCGCCGTACTCCGCGGAGGCCAGCGTCTCGACGTCATGCAAAACATGCTGCGCGTCAAACGATTCCGCGTAACCCTGATAATCGGCCAGGGGCGTCGCGCTGCGCAGCAGCCATACGAGCAGCAAAGTCGCGGCGACTGCGCCGGGCAGCGCGTAGCGGCCAAAGAGCCGGCCCAGATTAATCCGGCTGCGCTCGAAAAAGCGCCGCAGCCCTTCGCCAAACAGATTAAAGCTGAGGATCGCCAGAAAGAACGCCGCCCCCGGATACCACGCCATCCATGGGTAGCTGCGCCACCATTGGCGCACGTTCGCCAGCATCGCGCCCCATTCCGGAATGTCGGAGAAATAGGCGACAATCGGCTGCATCTGCCCGACCTCGCCGATTTCCACGCGGAATCCACCGCCCAGGAAGGTGTTCAGAAAACCGAGCTCGGCCAGCAGCATCAGGATGCCGCCCATCTCCAACACACCGAGCACGATCAACATCGGCAACAAACCGGGCATAACGTGTTGGGCCAGGGTACGCGACGCCCGCGCGCCGATCGAACGCGCGGCCTCGATGAAGAGCTGCGGCTTGATATGGATCACCTGTTGCCGCACCGTCTGCGCGACCTCGCCCCAGCCCACGACACAAAGCGCCACGACGAAAACCCACATCCCCTGCTGGATACCCAACCCCTGGATGAGCAGGAGCGCAAAAATCGTAGTGGGAAACGCCGCCCAGACGTTCGTCGCCCCCATCACCAGCCGGTCGAACCGTCCGCCCTGCTGCCACCCGGCCACGGCCCCCAGCATAGACCCAAGAACCAGGCGCGCAAGCATCCCGAAGAAGGCCAGCAGCAGCGTTTGCCGCGCGCCATACAACACCAACGCCTGCACGTCGCGCCCGATATGATCCGTGCCCCACGGGAAGGTGTCCGAAGGCGGATATGGCGGCGCGCCGATCACGCCGTCAATCGTCATCACGCCGTGACTCTGGTAGGGATTGGCGGCGGTCAGGCGGGGCGCGAAGATCCCCACGAGAATCATGCCGACTACCAGCGCGCCGCCGATCAGCAGCGGTAAGTTACTCGCCAGGCCCTTGAAGGCCCAGGTCGCGCGCGCAGTGGCCGCCGGTTCCCCGGCTTCAAGCAGCGCACGGCTCACCGTAGAACGGGGCAGCGGCGGCAACGTCTCGCCGCGCGTCCTCTGTCGGTTGAAGATGCCGACAAGGCCCTCTTTCAGCCCGTTTAGCCCCATCCCTTCCACGCCCACGCGATTGGAAGACGTATCGCGCAGGCGTGGGTCCAGCAGGGGCAGCGCCAGATCCAGCAGCAAGTTAACGACGAGAAAGAACAGCCCGAGGCAGACGATCGAATCGGTCACCAGCGTCGGCATATCTGCGTCAATGGCTTGCAAAATCAGCAAGCCAACGCCCGGCCACAGGAAGAAGTACTCGACGACCGGCAGGCTCGAAAGCGAATAGCGCAGCGACGTGCCGACGGTGGTGAGCACCGGCGCAATAATGTTGGGAATGGCGTGGCGATCGCGCACCATCCGCGCCGAGAGGCCCTTGGCGTGCGCCGTGCGGATGAAATCTTGCCCCAACGCCTGCGACACCTGCACATACGTCACCTGGGCGATCTGCGCGAGCGGGCGGGCAGCCAACACCAGCGCGGGCATGATCAGGTGCGCGTCCCAGCCGAAGCCGGTGGGCGGCAGCGCGGGCACGTCAAAGCGGTTGTGTACCCGGATGTTGATGATCCAGAGCAACATCGCGAGCAGAAAGCTGGGAGTCGAGGTACCCAGGACGGTGAGCGTGAAGATGAACATCGAACCGGCGCGCCGCTGCCTCAGCGCCATCAGCAGCCCCAGCGCCCAGCCGCTCACCGTCGCGATGGCGAGGGATAATAAAAGCAGGCCAATGCTGTGACTGAAGGTCGTGAGGACGAGGTTAAACGAGCCGGTTTCGACTTTGTGCCAGAGGTAAGTCTGGGGATGCCGGAAGACGTAATCGAGGCTTTGCGTCAGGGCCTGCCCGGCGACCTGAACGAACGAGGCAGGCTGACGCTCGCGTCCCAGCGCGGCCAGGATAAGAAGGAACTGGGTAAGATAAACAATGGCGGCAAGGATCAGCAACGTATCCAACAGCCGCCGCACAACCCGACGCACGCCCTCACCCCCGGCCCGCCGGTGCTTGACCTCGCTTACAGCCTCGCCGACAAGCAGGCCATCCGCCGCCGTCATCAAGCGTGATCCGCTGAAATATCTTCCATGTACTGCTTAATCTGCGGCAACGCGGTCAATCGCTCATAAAAGAAGTTGTTCACCAGGTTGATGATCCGCTGGCGCGCGCCTTCGGCCTCCGCGGTCAGCGACTCGTCGCTGCCGTGACGCACCAGAATATCGCGGAAATGGAGCAGATCCTCAACGATCTCCTCTTCCGCTTCGCCCTCCAGCGCCTTGATCACCGATAGGATCAGTTGATCGGTCTGCTGGAGAACAATCTCCAGCGAAATGCTCGAACCTGTCTCGTACCAATCATCCACGGTGCGGATCAAAGACCAAACCTGGTAAAGCATGGTCGCCGGTTCGTCGAACAGCTCGCGGATGAACGCCGCTTCGGGATAGCGCCCCGTCAACCGGAAGACGTTGTACATCCGCTTGGCCGCCTTGCCGTAGTTCACGTCTTTCGTCACATATTTGCGGACTTCACGTTGGAGCGCCGCGACGTAATCGTCGAGGGCATCAGCCGAAACGTGCCGGGAGAGCTTGCTGAAGATGGGAATCGAGTCCGCTTCGAGATAGACCTCCTGGAAGTAGGGGTCAAGGTAGCCATCCAGCGGCGTGATGCTGCCGTCCGGCGCTTCCCACGTAACATCCAGCATATTGCTGGCGTTCGCCAACCGGCTGCGCTGCGGATCGGCAACGACCCAATCCAGCTTGCACCAACCGGGGTCATCGGCCACATCATCCCACTGCAACGCATAGGGCGAATCATCGGGCAGGAAGGCGTTGATCTGGCCGGCGCGTAGCTCACCGACGCCCCACGCAATCGGCGAACCGGCCTTCATCAGTTTATCGCCCACCACCAGGTCTTGCGGATACGAGCCGAACTTCACCTCGATGAGTTGGTAGGTGCGACCCCGCATTGCCTGCAACGCCTTGTCGCGCATCGCCTGCGCCAGAATGCGACACGCCTCCTGACGCGTCGGCGCGATAATGTTCACCCGTTGGAAGAAGTCGCAGTCGCCGGGGTAGGTCTGGATTTTCGACTGGGCCGCCGAACCGGACAGTGCAATCGCCGTCTCGATAACGCCGGGTTGATCGTCAATCGCCACCACGCGCGCCAGTTCCCGAAAATAGGCCAGTTCCGCGGGGTTGAAGTCGAGCATGACAACCTGATGACCAAAAACGCCGAGTTCATCATTAACCGACAGCGCGTCGCCCGGTTTCCATGCGCTAATGGCCGTCAGCCATTGCAAGGCATCGGCTTCATCCAGTTCGACGCCCAGGCGTTGGGCCGATTCGATGAGCGCCGCGAGGGCTGAATTTGCGGATTCGGAGGATTGTTGCTGATCCATGACAATTACCTTTCTGTATGAGCTATCGGCGCGCCGGCTTTGGCTCAGACCCAACCCCAACCGTGGGTTGACGCTTCATCCAGCATCCGACGAAACAGTTCCGCCTGATCGCGGGCGTCATTCAGCGCGTGATGCGTCAACTGGCAATCTTCCAGATAACGCGCAGAGACATAACGCATCGAAGTCTCAGACCAGGTCGCCCCGCTCAACCCCATGTAAAGCGCCTTCATATCGAGCGCCGAATGCCCGAACGGGTTACAGCCCAGGAAACGGTGAAAATACTCGTTGACGAACATCCAGTCAAACGAGGCGTTAAACGCCACGAAGACCGGGCGTTGCCCCCTTGCGATGTGGCTCAGCGTCCACTGCTCGAAGCGCAACATGGCCTCGGCAGGCTCAACGCCGTTGGCAGCCAGTTCATCCATCGAAAGCCCGGTGACTGCCAGCGCCTCCGGCGTGGCGTCTGAACTTAATGGCTTCAGTTCGACGTAAAAGGCCTCGTCCGGCGCATCCACAATACACGCGCCGATGGTCAGCAGCGAATAGCGTTCCGTGTAGGGGCCGGCCGCTTCGATGTCCACAGAGATAAAGATTTCGTCTTCGGGATGATAACGCGTCATAGGGGATGATTTCTCGGCTAAGGGATGGCATTCATGGTACGAGCGCAGTATAGCGCAACCCTCTTCCTCAATCAAGAACCACGCCCATTTGTGCAGAGTGTAAGATGGGCACTTGCCTTATTTAGCGCAAGAAGGTTATAATAAATTGTCATCATCGTTCTATGCGTCTGTCTGCGCCGTTCGCGCGGGCGCCACAGCCGCTCATATGCAAAAAGGAGTAAGAAAACATGGCCTACAAACTGAGTGAGTTCTCCAACATCTCCGGGCAAACCGCCGCAGTCCTCAAATCCATGGGCATCGCCGACACCGATCAGTTGCTCATGCTCGTCACCGATCCGGCGCAACGCGCGTCTCTACTGCAGAAGCTGGGCGTTGACGAACGCATGCTGAATGACATCATCGAGCAGACCGACCTGACCCGCGTGAAGGGCATCGGCGCTTCCTTTGCGGTGATGTTGAACCGGGCAGGGATCCGCTCCGTGTCGGACCTGGCCAAAGCCAACCCCGCCGATCTACACGCGACGTTGATTAAAACGGCCACCACTATGGGCAACCAGCGCGTGCCGCGTGATGACGAGGTTGCGCAGTGGGTCCAGACCGCCAAGCAGACGCCGGATCTGGTCTCGTGGTCCACGTCAGAGCGGATGGCATCTACAAAGGCCCTGTTCGCCGGTGATGAATGGGCCAAGATTCGCCTCGCACCGATGGCCGCGGCTGCGCTGGTCATGCTCGCCTCGCCTTCCAAAGGCAAGGATGCGGCTGCCGAAGCGAACGCGGTAGTTGACACACTGAACGCAGCCCAAAAGGGTGGCTCGGCGTGGTCATTGATGAACGTGGCGTACGGCCAGGAAGTCAACGTGGCGGATATGCAGAAGTTCATCAACGAAACGCCTCCGGCGGCGATGATGAGCACCGTCAAATCCGCCGCGGCCACCGTTGCCGCGAAAGCGCCGGACCAGGCTGCAATCTTTAACGCCATGCTCCTGGAAGCCGCCACCAACGTCGCGGAAGCCTCCAAAGAAGGTGGGTTCCTGGGCATCGGCAAGAAAGTGATCAGCGAAGAAGAGGCGGCAGCCCTGGCCGATATCCGTCTGGCCCTGGGCCTCTAAGCGGTCGCAGACCGGATGAACTGCAAGTATCTGATCTAAAATCTGCGCGTCGCTCCCCTTCGTAGTGACGGCTAACGCCGTCACTACGAAGGGGAGCTATGATGATTTGGGATCGCGCATAGATTATAGATAATAAAAAGGAGCCTGCCGAAGTGACAGGCTCCTTTGCTTTTAGCTGTGCAGGTAACGGACCATCACGCCTTACGGCAAGAGAGCCACCACCGCCTGGGCAATTCCATTGACCAGCGGCTGTTGCCACAGGCCCAGGATGACCGTGCCGGCGGCGGCCACAACAAGGGCAGTCAACACCAGCGCAGACGTGTTGCGCGCCGCGATGGACCCACTGCCTTCCGCGGCGGCTTCCGGCGCGTCCATATACATGGAAACGGTAATCCGCAGATAGTAGAAGGCGGCGATACCGCTGTTAATGACACCGATCACGGCCAGCCACGTCAACCCGGCGTCCACTGCGGCGCCGAACACGTACAGCTTGCCGAAGAAACCGGCCAGCGGGGGAATCCCGATCAGGGCGAACATGAAGATGGACATCAGCACCGCCAGAAACGGCTGGCGCGAGGCCAGCCCGGCAATCTGCGAAGTCGTCAGATCGTTCTGATCGCGGCGCTGCGCCGCAAGGACGACGCCAAACGCACCGAAGGTCATGAAAGTGTAGACCACCAGATAATAGAGGGCCGCCTGCGCGCCGCGCTCCGTGCCCGCGGCCACGCCCGTCAGGATATAGCCCGCATGGGCGATGCTGGAATAGGCCAGCATCCGCTTGACGCTGGTCTGGCGCAGGGCGGCCAGGTTGCCCCACGTCATCGTCAGCGCGGCCATAACCGCCAACACCAGCAACCAGGGCCGGCTGAACGTAGTGACAGACGCCAGCACACGAATCAGCGCCGTGAAGGCCGCAGTCTTGACGGCGACGGACATGAACGCTGTCACGGTAGTCGGCGCACCCTGGTAGACATCCGGCGTCCACATATGGAACGGTACTAGCGCTACCTTGAAGCCAAACCCCACCAGCAATAGGCCCATCCCGATCGGAAGTAGAGGCGCAAACGGCAGGTTAGAGGACAACGGCGCGATAGACATCGTGATGGCCGCCAGGTTCGTCTGCCCCGTCGCGCCGTAGATCAGAGCGATGCCATAGAGGAAGAAGCCGCTGGCAAAGGCTCCCAGCAGGAAATACTTCAACGCGGCCTCGCCTGAGCGCAGGTCACTGTGATAATACCCCACCAGGATGTAGAGCGCCAGCGAGAAGATTTCCAGCCCCAGGAAAATGGTCATGAAGTCGCTGGCCGTCACCATTGCCAGCATACCGACCGCCGCGAGCAGCAGCAGCGCATAATACGCGCCGATCCGCCGCGTGAAGTCTGCGACGTGATCTATGGAGACCAGGATCGCCAGGCCGACCGCAATCAGGATGGCCGCGCCGGCAATCCAGCTCAGGCCATCGGCGAGCGCCATGTTGGAGCCGACGGCCCCCGGTTGAAATTCCGGCGTCGCGGGGCGCAGGAAGATGAGCGCGGCCAGCGCCGTGAGCACCGAACCCAGGCTGAACCAGCCCAGGCTGCGCTTGTTCTGCACGACGAGATCGAGCAGCAGGGTGATGCAGGCCGCAACCACCAGGATGATCTGGGGCGCAATGGCGAGCAGGTTGATGGTGGGAAAAGTCATGAATGACTCCGCTTGGCGCTCAGGGTTCTACTTGTCAATCATCAGGGTGACGGCGGGGCGATTTTCCAACTCCGCGGCCACTGCATCGGCGGACGGGTTGATTTTGCTCAGGAACAGATTCGGGAAGAGGCCAATCACGACGATCAGGATGATGATCGGGACGAGCGTCAACACTTCGCGCTTATTCAAGTCGCTCAGCGCCATGTTCTCCGGCTTGGTCAACGGGCCTTGCAGCATCTCACGGATCGCCCGCAGCAGATACCAGGCCCCGACCACGATGCCCACAGTGCCGATCACGGCGAACACGGGGTTCGACCGGAAAGCGCCCAGCAGGATGTTGAACTCGCCCACGAAGCCGTTCAGCCCCGGCAACCCGGCGGATGAAAACGCTACGATCAGGAAGAGAAAGCCGAAGACCGGCATCACCTTCCACAGGCCGCCAAATTCATCCAGGTTGCGCGTGTGCCGCCGGTTGTAGAGCATCCCCACCAGCAAGAACAACGCCCCCGTACTCAACCCGTGATTGACCATCTGCAACGAGGCCCCAGCGATGCCCTGTGAGTTGAGGGCAAATAGCCCCAGCACCACAAACCCCAGGTGGGCGACCGACGAGTAGGCGACCAGCGACTTCACATCGCGCTGGGTCAGCGCGACCAGCCCGCCGTAGATGATGCCGATCACAGCCAGCGCGGCGATCCACGGCACGAATTGTCGGGTAGCGTCGGGAAACATCGTCAGGCAGAAACGCAGGAACCCGTACGTCCCCATCTTCAGCAGGATGCCTGCCAGGATCACAGAGCCGCCGGTGGGGGCCTGGACGTGCGCGTCGGGCAGCCAGGTGTGGAACGGGAACAACGGAACCTTCACGGCGAACGCCAGCCCAAACGCCAGGAACAACCACACCTGGAGATTCGGCGAGAGTGACATTTTCTGCAGCTCCAACAGGTCGAACGTGCCGCCCTGCCGGTAGAGCATCAGGATACCGACCAGCATCAGCGCGCTGGCGACCATCGTGAAGATGAAGAACTTGACGGCGGCATACACGCGCTTCGGACCGCCCCAGATGCCGATCAGGAAATACATCGGCACCAGGCTCAGTTCCCAGAAGATATAGAACAGCACCAGATCCAGCGCGACGAACACCCCAATCATGCCCGTTTCCAGCAGCAGGATCAGGAAGAGATAGCCCTTGAGGTTCTTCGCGATCCCTTCCCACGAGAAGACGATCACCAGCATCGTCATGAAGGTGGTCAGCAACACCAGCCACACGCTCAGCCCGTCCACGCCCAATAGATATTGGATGTTGAACAGCGCGACCCAGTCATACCGCTCAATGAACTGCATCCCCGCGTAGCCCTCTTGCCACCAGACGATCAGCAAACAGGACGCCAGGAACGTGGCGACGGTGACGCCGAGCGTCCACCACTTCTGCAACTTTTCGGAAGGCAGCAGCAGCAACACCAGCGCGCCGAGCAGCGGCAGGAACAGGATAATGGAAAGAATAGGAATGTCAGGGTTCATGAAGGCCTCATTGAACCGCAAGCCAGATGAGAATGGCGACGGCCCCGAAGAGCATGGACAATGCGTAGATACCGACCTGGCCCACTTGCAGGCGACGCACCCGTTCACCGAGGCTGCCCGTCAGCCCGGCCAGACCGTTCACGGCGCCGTCAATGGTGCGTTGATCCATAGGGCCGGCAAACCAGCGGGCCAGGCCCAGGAGGGGAGCCACGACCGCCGCGTTGTAGAGTTCATCCACGCGGTATTTGTTTTCCACCAGCGTACCGAACCCGCCCAACGACGCCCGCACGCGTTTGGGCCACTCGGTGCTGACCAGGAAGGCCCGGTAGGCCACGAACGCGCCACTCAGGGCGATGATCGCCGCAATCGCCAGCAGGACGGTCTTGGTCATGTCTGAGCCGGCGGCTTCCTCGGCGTGCTTGATCTCGTGTGCGGTCGCAAACACGGGTTCGAGCCACGGTTCGATCCACGATGCGAAGGGGATACCGATCAATCCAACCACCACCGCGCCGACCGCCAGAATGATCAGCGGGATCGTCATGATCCGCGGCGACTCATGGGCGTGATCCCACCGCTTCTTAACCCGTTCCGTCCCCCAGAAGGGCATAAAATAGGCCCGGAAGGCATAGACCGCCGTGAGGAACGCCGTGATCGTCCCCACCAGCCACAACAACGGCTGATACAGATAGTCGTAATAGAGGATTTCGTCCTTGCTGAAAAAGCCGGAAAAGAGCGGGATGCCGGCCAGCGCCGCCGCGCCGATCAGGAACGTCCAATTCGTGGTGGGCATCTTCGCGCGCAGGTTGCCCATCTTGCGGATGTCCAGTTCGCCGTCCAGCGCGTGCATCACGCTGCCCGCGCCCAGGAACAGCAGCGCCTTGAAAAAGGCGTGCGTGACCAGGTGGAAGATGCCGGCGGAATATGCGCCGACGCCCACGGCCATGAACATGAAGCCAAGCTGCGAGATGGTCGAATAGGCCAAAATACGCTTCAGGTCTACCTGTGTCAGGGCGATGGTGGCGGCAAACAGCGCGGTCGCCGCGCCGATCACCGCGGCCAAGCTCGCGCTGACCGGGGCCAGCGCATAGAGCACGCCCGACCGTGCGATCAGGTAGACGCCTGCCGTGACCATCGTGGCGGCATGGATGAGCGCCGAGACCGGCGTGGGGCCTTCCATCGCGTCCGGCAACCAGACGAAGAGAGGAATCTGGGCGCTCTTGCCCGTCGCCCCCAGCAACATCAGCAGCGTCGTCGCCACGGCGAACGTCCCGCCGACGGCCCACAACGTCTCGGCCCGCTGGAACACCTCGTTGAACTGGAGCGTGCCCAGGCTCGTCCAGATAATCATAATGGCAAGCAACAGCCCCAGGTCACCGACGCGATTCACCAGGAACGCTTTCATGCCCGCATTGGCCGCCGCGGGCTTCTCATACCAGAACCCGATCAGCAGATAGGACGACAGGCCCACGCCTTCCCAACCAACATAGAGCATCAGGTAATTGTCGGCAAGGACAAGCACCAACATCATCAGGATGAAAAGATTCATATAGGCGAAGAAGCGCGGGAACCGCGGGTCATCGTGCATGTAGCCGATGGAATAAACGTGGATCAGAAAACCAACGCCGGTAACCACCAGCGCCATGATGATGGAAAGCTGGTCAATCAGCAGGGCGGCGTCTGCGTGGAAATCGCCGGCGGTCATCCACGACCAGAGCGGCACACGCTGGCCGCGCGCCTCAACCGGCAGCCCGAGCATCTGCACGAACACGGCCACGGCCACCAGAAAGCTCAAGGCAACCATCAAAGACGCGAGCCAGCCGACGATGCCCTTGCTCAACCGGGTCCCGAAGAAGGATATAACGACCAATCCAATGGCCGGGAACAACAGCATCAGCCAGGCGTAATCAGACATAAGCAACCTTGCCCTTTCCTGCTGTCAGCAGGAAGTTAACCTTTCAGGAGATTGATGTCCTGGACGTTGGTCGTATCCTTGCCCCGGATCACCTTCATCAGGATCGCAAGACCCACGGCCACCTCAGCCGCCGCGACGGCCACGGCGACCAGCACGAAGATCTGGCCGTTCAGGTCCATGAAATGGTGGGCCAGCGCCACGAACGTCAGATTCACGGCGTTGAGCATCATCTCGACGCACATGAAGATAATCAGGACGTTGCGCCGGAACACCACGCCCAGCGCGCCGATGCTGAAGAGTACGGCGGCAAGAATCAAATAGTATTCAGTCGGGACCATGTTTGCCTCGAAAACAGTGCGCTCAATCGGGTGGGCGCGCCAGCACGACGGCGCCGATCATGCCGACCAGTAGCAAGACTGACATCAACTCGAACGGGAGCAGGTAATCGGTATAGAGTACGCTGCCGATGGCCTGGATGCTGCCCTGCCCGAAAGCCGTGGCGTCGCCCTGCACCGGGTTCAACGCGCCCGTAATCAGACTATAAGCCAGGGTTCCCACAAGCAACACGAACAGCACGAGGCCCATGATGCGGGGCCACGTGAATCGTTTTGCCAGGGGAAGGCTCTGATCGCGGATGTCGTGCAGCTCGCCGCCGCCGATCAGCATGATGACAAAGAGAATCAGCACGACGATCGCGCCGGCGTAGACGATGATCTGCACCGCCGCCAGGAACTGCGCCTCGAGCATGATGTACAGCGCCGCCAGGGTCGCGAAGTTCAACAGCAGGAACAGCGCGCTGTAAATCGGCTTGCGACTGACGACGACGCCGATGGCGGCCACGACGGCAATCAGACTAAAGATGATGAATAAAACCATACGTCCCTCATGCCCACCGGGTAATCGGCTTCAGGATAAGTGACCAAACGTCTCTCCGACGTTATTCGGCCCGCACAATCACGTTCGGCGTCTTAGGATGCAAGAGTTCCTCCTTGGTCAGCAGGAACCCATCGCGGCTATAAACGGCCAGTTCGAAATCATGCCCCAACACGACCGCCTCGACCGGGCAGGCCGTCTCGCAATCGCCGCAGAAGACGCAGCGCATCAGGTTGACCTCGTACACCTTGGCGTAGCGCTCGCCGGGGCTGTGCGGGTGCGCCGGATCGTTTTCGGCGGCCTCCACGTGGATCGCGCCCGTCGGGCAGGCGGCTTCGCACAGGCAGCAGCCGATGCAACGTTCGAGACCATTCTCGTAAAGCCGCAGTTCGTGTCGCGCCCGGAAGCGCGGATAGACAGCAATCGGCTGCTCCGGATACTCCACCGTCAACGGCGGCGTCAGCAGCGCCTTCAACGTAATCGCCATAGATCCGGCGATTTCTTTTGTTCCCTGGAATACGTCACGCACACTATACATCGCTACACCTCAAAACATCACCTTACCACTACTACATATTCGGCGGCGACCGCGCCTCACCCGCTCTGCGTCATCACGACAACGATAGCCGTGATCACCATATAAACGAGCGACAGCGGGAACAGAAACGTCCAGCAGAAGTTGAGAAGCTGGTCGTACCGGGGGCGCGGGACGCTGGCGCTGGCCCAGATGAACAGGAAGACCAACGCCAGGATTTTACCGACAAAGTAAAGCGGCCCCAGGATGGGAATCTGCTCCACGAACGGGCCGCGCCAGCCGCCGAAGAAAAGGGTCACTGCAAGCCCGCTGGCAGCGAGGATATGCAGGTATTCGGTCATATAGAATAACGCGAACTTGATGCCACCGTACTCGGTCTGGAAACCGGCCACCAACTCGTTCTCCGTTTCAGGAAAGTCGAACGGCTTGCGGCTGGTCTCGGCCAGCATGGTGATGAAGTAAAACGGAAACGCCAACAGCAGCCAGGCCCGCATATACCACGGCACCGGGATCGTCGGCGTGACGATTTCATTCAGGTTCAGGCTGCCGAAGATCAGCAGGGCGGCGATCAGCAGAACGCCCATCGGCAACTCGTAAGAGAGCATCTGCGCGCTGGTGCGCAGTGCGCCCAGCAGCGAATACTTGTTGTTGCTGGCCCACCCGCCCAGGATGATGCCGTACACACCGACGCTGGAGATCGCCAACACCCACAGCACGCCGATGTTCACGTTCGCCACGACGAGCGGGATTTCCTTGCCAAAGAGATTCAACTGTGGCCCCACCGGAATCACGGCGAACATCACCAGCGCGGGCACAATCGCCATCGCCGGGGCCAGGATGTAGAGCGCCTTATCCACGTGACTGGGGACGTATTCCTCTTTGAAAACCATCTTGAGCGCGTCGGCGATGGGATGCCCCAGCCCGAACGGCCAGGCGCGGTTCGGGCCGATGCGCATCTGAAACCGGCCGATCAACTTACGTTCGACCCAGGTCAGATACGCGAAGCCGCCCAGGAGCGCAAGCACCAGCACGATGGATTTGATTCCCGGCAAGATAATCAGGTTGAGCCAGTCCATAGCGAATCCCTGTGATTGTTACGCGACGGCGTACGCCGTCGGCGCGTTCAACGTGCAACGGTCACCGCAACCGGTTCGGCGCGCCGCGCGCCCAGCGTCTCGGCCGGCGCGCCCACCAGCCCCGCGGGTATCCAGGCTGTGCCCGGCTGGACGGAATCATCCGCCCTGACTACCAGACTCACGGAGCCATACTCTGAACCGACGGTCACCGTGTCGCCTTCCGTCAGGCCCGCGGACGCGAAGTCCGCCGGCGCAAGGGCCACGAACGGGGGCGGAATCAGATTGCAAATTTCTTCCGCCGCGTACTCCATGAGGACGCCGCTATCCCACAACAACGGCCCACTGACCAACCACAACCCACCATCAGGCAACGCGGGCAGCGGCGCAACTTCGACCGGTTCGGCTTTGCGCGGTTGGCGCGGCGCCAACGGCGCCGACCATTGCATCCCCAACTCGCCCAGGTCGTCCCAGCGCAGTTCTGTGTAGAACGGCACGGCCTTGCCGATTTCCTCGTACACATGTCGCGCGTTGCCATAGTTCCACGGGCGATGCTCCGGGCCGGATCCGGCGCGCGCCTTGCGGCCGCGTTTCGCGCTCTTCGCCTTCCAGTCCGGGACTTCCGCCACAACCTCAGGCGCGTGGTGCGCCGCTTCGACGGCCAGCCAGTGCCCGGCCAGATCGGTCAGGATGGCCCAATCGGCCTTCGCGTCTCCCACCACCGTAACGCCCATGCGCCCGCGCTGCACGCGGCGCTCGAGGTTCGTATACGTGGCGTCTTCCTCGGCAAAACTCGACGCCGGCAGAACAACATCCGCCAGTTGCGCCGTTTCGGTGAGGAAGAGATCTTGCACTACCAGAAAATCAAGCCCACGCAATGTTTCGGCGGCAGCCGGCTCGACCGCGGGGTTCGCGCCCATCACATAGAGCGCCTTGACGCGTCCGGCAAGCATCTCATCATACGAGACACCCGGCTCGGCCGGCGGCGGCGCGCCCCACAGTTTGCCCAACCGCTCGCGGACGGCAGCCTCGGCCACGGATTGTTGCCCCGGCAGCGCGTTGGATAGCATCCCCATGTCGCGCGCGCCCTGGCTGTTGGCCTCGGCTCCGATGTACGCCAGCGCCTCGGGGTGATTCAAGGTCGTTGCAAGGTTGCTCAGCGCCGTCACGTTCGCCCGCCCGCGCGCGCCCCTGGCGATATCCGGGCCGTAGAGGATCAGCGGGCTTTTCGCGGCCCCCAGCACAGCGGCCGCGATCTGGACCAACCTTGGGGCCGCACTCTTGTCGGCGGCCTTCTTCGCGCCCTTCGCGGCCTGCTCCTGCCCTTGCCGGATCGCCGTCGTCAGCGCGTCAATCACCTTCGCCTCATCGCCGGGCGTTACCGGCAGATACGCGCCCTTATTGACGCGTTTGTCGTCCACGTAGCGCGTCAGCTCGATGCCGCGCGCATTGATGACGATCAGCGCGGCCCCGGCCCGCAACAATGCACGTTTGATTCTTATGTCAATAATCGGCGTAGCCTCGCTGGGATCATACCCCGCCAGGATAATGACATCGCTCTTGCCGATGGCCGTGATCGCCGATAGCCCACCCGGCGTCGCGGAGACCGCCGAACCATCGGGATAGTCCACGTTATTCGTGCCGAGCAGGACACGGAAGAACTTCTGGAACAGGTATGCGCTCTCATTGCTGACGCGCGCGGAGGCGACGCCGCCCACCGCCTGATGCCCGCCCGCTTCGATGGCGGCTTCCAAACCCTCCACGACGCGGTGCAAGGCTTCATCCCATGTCGCGGCGCGCAAGACGCCGTCCTCGCGCACCATCGGTTGCGTCAGGCGCGCCGGGTGATCTACGTACTGGTGCAGGAAGCGCCCCTTGTCACAGATCCACTCATCGTTGACCGCCGGGTTTTCGCGCGCCACAATCCGGCGCAACTCGTGCACGCGCTCGTCGAGTCGCGTGTTACAACCCACAGGGCACAGCGTGCAGATGCTGGGCACGCGCATCAGTTCCCACGGGCGATAGCGAAAACGCGCCACGCGGTTGGTCAACGCGCCCACCGGGCAAATATCAATGATGCTGCCCGAAGTCTTCGCGTCCACCGGTTGGCCGGGGAAAACGTCCACCAAAGTCTCGCCGCCACGCTCGAACAACCCGATCTGCGGCTTGTCTTCCCACTCTTCCAGATAGCGGATACAGCGCCAGCACAGGATACAGCGCTCCTGATCCAGCATAATCAGGTCGCTGATGGGGTAGTGTTTCTTCTTGCGCCGCTTCGGCTCGATGAACTTGGAAAACCCCGGCCCATACTCCATCGTCTGATCTTGCAGCGGACACTCGCCGCCCTTGTCGCAGATCGGGCAATCGAGTGGGTGGTTCAGCAGGATGAAGGCCAGGTTGGCCTCGCGCACGGCCTTCACCTGTTCGGTGTCCGTGCGCACCACCATCCCCTCGCTGACCCGCACCGTGCATGACGTGTCGAGGCGGCTGCCGCGCGGCCCCATGAACTCGACCAGGCACATACGGCACGCCCCTAACGGATCGAGCTTTGGATGCGAGCAGAAGATGGGAATATCAATACCGGCGGCCCTGGCGGCGTCTACCACCAACGTGCCGGGCGGCACAGCAATTTGCAGATCATCAATGGTCAGATTGACCAGGTCAGGCATAGCGTAACCTCAAAACGAAACGCTGGAATCGGGCGCTAACGGCGCACCGTCGGCGCGTTGTATTTTTCTTCCGCCGGCAGGCTCGGCGTGGTCATCCCGGAAGGGACACCCGTATCGGGCCGGTATGTCGGGCGCACCGGGAGCACCGGCGTCGCCGTGGCGTCCGCGATGGCATCGGCAAACTCACCGCGGAACTTGGCGAGATTGCTTTGCAGCCCCCACACCGCCGCAAACGAGAAGGGGCAGAAGCTCTTCCCGGCGATCATATCCGCGATATAGAGCATCAGGGCAATATCTTCCGTGCGCCCCGCGCCGGCCTCAACGCGCTCCAGGATATCTTCGAGCCAGCCGGTGCCTTCACGACAGGGGGTGCACTTGCCGCAGCTTTCCTCGCGATAGAAGGCCACGGTGCGCCGGGCAATTTCCACCATGCTCTCGTTCTGTCCAATGACGATCACGGCCGCCGCGCCCAGGCTCGAACCGGCCTTCTGGACGCTCTCGAAATCCATCGTCACGTCGAGCTGGCTGCTATCGAGCAATTGCATCGAGAGGCCGCCGGGCACAATCGCTTTCAACTCACCGGCGTCATCCGTCAGGCCGCCGCCATATTCGTAGATCAGCTCGCGCAGCGAAACGCCGTGCGGCAGTTCATACAGGCCGGGGCGCTTCACCTGACCGCTCAGGCAGAAGATACGGAACCCGGCGCTCCCCTCCGTGCCCCACTGCTTATACCATGCGGCGTCATGCCGCAGGATGTGCGGGACGTTCGAGATCGTCTCCACGTTGTTGACGATGGTCGGCTTGCCATACAGGCCGGCGACCGCGGGGAAAGGCGGCTTCAGGCGGGGATGGCCCCGGAAGCCCTCGAGCGAGGTGAGCAACGCGGTTTCTTCGCCGCACTCATACGCGCCTGCGCCCCGGTGCACCACGATCTCCAGGTTCTTATCTGTCCCGAAGATGCCCTTGCCCAGGAAGCCCCTGGCTTTAGCCTCGGCGACGGCGTTTTCCAACTGTTGCGCCGCGTAATAATACTCGCCGCGCACATAGATGAAGGCGCGTTCCGACTCGATGGCGTACGTCGCCAGGATGATCCCTTCAATGAGCTGGTGCGGATCGTACTCCATGATCATCCGGTCTTTGAAGGTCCCCGGCTCCGACTCATCGGCGTTGACCACCAGATAGCGCGGGTACACGCCTGCCGGGAGGAAGCTCCACTTCTGACCGGCGGGGAAACCCGCGCCGCCGCGCCCGCGGACGTTGGCCGCCTTGATCTCCTCGATCACCTCAGCAGGCGTCTTGCCCCCGCTAACGATCGTGCGGGCGACCTCGTAACCGCCATCCGCGACGTAACTTTCGATCTTCTGCGAATCCGGCTTGTCCACGCGTGCGAGCAGAAAGTTCGTGTCGGCCTGCCCGCCATGACGATACGGGCCGGCGGGCCAACGCTCGCACGTCTCGAAGGCCGTGCCTGCGGTGATCAGCGCCAGCGCCTCGTCCACCTTCGCTTCGCTATCCAGATTTTCGAAATAGCGAATCTTCCCGGTCGTCTTCTCCGTACACGCGAACATCGGCGCGGTGCCGCAGGAGCCCATACACTCGACGTGCCCCAGCGTGAATTGACCGTCGCCGCTGGTCTGCTCCCAATCAATCCCCAACCGCGCCTTGATCCGGTCGGCCAGTTGGCCGGAGCCGCGCAACATGCAGGGCACGTTGGTGCAGATTTCGACGTGATACTGGCCCGGCTCCGCGTGCGTGTTATACATATGGTAGAAGCTGGCGAACTCGCCCACTTCCGCAGGATCGAGCTCGAACAGCGCCGCGACCTCTTCCATCACCTCGGGAGGCAGCCAGCCCAGTTGGTTCTGCGCCACATAAAGGGCGGGGCCCAGGGCCGACCGCGCGACCGGGTAACGGGCCTGGAGCGCGCGGATTTCAGCGACTGACGTATCGGAAAGCATCATCTAAATTTCACCTGTCCACATCGCCCAACACAATATCTATCGTCCCGATCAACACGACCAGATCCGCAATCATCCCACCCCGCGCCATCGTGTCAATGGACTGCAAGTTAACAAAGGATGGCGTTCGGATGTGCAACCGGTACGGAATGGCAGAACCATCACTCACCAGGTAATAGCCCAGCTCGCCCTTTGGGTTCTCGATCGGCTCGTAGACCTCGCCCCGCGGCGGCGTGAAGCCCTCGGTCATCAGCTTGAAGTGATGAATGACAGCTTCCATGCTGGTGTCCAACTCTTGCCGGGGCGGCAGGGCCATCTTGCGATCCGCCGTCTGCACCGGCCCGTCCGGAAGGTTCGCCATCGCCTGCGCGATGATGCGTACGCTCTGGCGCATCTCCTCGATGTGAACCATGTAACGGGCGTAGGTGTCGCCTTCGTTGGAAGTCGGGACGACAAAATCGTAGTTCTCGTAGCCGCTGTAAGGGCGCGCCTTACGATAGTCGAAGGCCAGGCCGCTCGCACGCAACATGGGGCCGGTCACGCCCAGGGCGAGGCACTGCTCCACCGTCAGCCTGCCGATGCCGCGCGTGCGCGCCAGCCACACCGGGTTTTCCGTGATCATCCGCTCGTACTCGTCAATGCGCTTCGGCAGGGTAGCCAGCAAGTCTTGCACCCGCTGCGTAAAGCTGGGCGGCACGTCCTTCCACAGCCCGCCGGGGCGGATGTAGGAAAGGGTCATGCGCGCACCGCTGACCAACTCGAAGATATCCAGAATTTGCTCGCGCTCGCGAAACGCGTACATCAACAGCGCGTGGCTGACGCCCGACGCATCCATCACGTGCGTGCCCAACCACACCAGATGCGATACTAGGCGTTGCAACTCGGCCATGATCACGCGCAACACCTGCGCGCGCGGCGGGATTTCGACGCCCATCAGCTTCTCGACGGCCAGCGCATAGCCCAGGTTGTTGCTCATGGAGGACATATAGTCCGTCCGGTCGGTATACGGCGTGAAGTCCTTATACCGGATCGTCTCGCCCTGCTTCTCGAAGCCCGAATGCAAATAACCGATATCCGGGTAGACGGCCACGATCCGCTCGCCGTCCAGTTCGACGATCAACCGGAGGACGCCATGTGTGGCGGGATGCTGTGGCCCCATGTTAAGGATCATATGCCGGTTCGCGTCCGCCTGTTTCGGCGGCGCCTGACGGACAGACGGCGCTTCGATGATCTGCTTGCCGAAAGACTCGAATTCCTCGTCTTCCCAGGTCATCGAGAAGGGCACATCCTCGCCGCCGCGTGGCACGTCTTTGCGTAACGGGTGATTTGGCCAATCCTGCGGCAGAAGCAGCCGGCGCAGGTCGGGATGCCCCTCGAACCGGATGCCCATGAGATCATAGATCTCGCGCTCGAACCAGTTTGCGCCGGGCCAGAGGCCGGTCACTGTGGGGACGCTGGGTCGGTCGCCGCCGGGGGCGGGAACCTTGATGCGAAGCCGTTTTCCGGTTTCTGTCGAAAAGAGCTGATACAACGTCATGAAGCGCGCCGCGTTTCCGGCCCGACCCGGATACCGGCTCATGTCCACCGAGGTGACGTCGGCCAGGTGGTTGAAACGCAATTCCGGCGCGTCGCGTAAGAAGGTTAACAGCGGAATCAGCTCACCGGCAGGGACGGTGAGCGTCGCCTCGTCAAGAAGCTTAACCGGTTCATGGACGGCGTGCGGGAACCGCCCCGTGATCGCATCCACATCCAGGGTGATCGTGCTCATGTGTGCAACTGTTCCCGGAACTTGGTCTCCTGGACTTTCTTCTGCAGCAGCGTCAAGGCGTAAAGCAGCGCTTCGGGGCGGGGCGGGCATCCGGGCACGTAAACGTCCACCGGAATCAGCTTATCCACCCCCTGCACGATGGCATAGTTATTGAACGGTCCACCGGCGCTGGCGCAGATCCCCATCGCGATCACCCACTTGGGTTCGAGCATCTGATCGTACAACCGCTTGACCACGGGGGCCATCTTGTTGCTGACGCGGCCCGACACGATCAACAGATCGGCCTGACGCGGCGAAGCCCGGAACACCTCCGACCCGAACCGGCTGATATCAAACCGGCTGGTCCCTGAACCGATCTGCTCGATGGCGCAACACGCCAGGCCAAAACTCAGCGGGAAGAGGGAATACTTGCGCCCCCAGCCCACCGCGCCTTCCAGCGTCGTGGTGATGAAACCTTCTTCGGGCAAATGTTCTTCAAGACCCATAACTATCCTCGACTCGTTCGAACAGCAACCCGCGGCACAAGGCTGCCCATATCAAAGCCACTTGAAGGCATCGCTCTTCCAGGCATAGATGAACCCCACGAGCAAGATCGCCAGGAAGATACCCATTTCGACCAGGCCGAAGACGCCCAGCTTGCGGGCAGCGACAGCCCACGGATACATCATGATAACTTCGATATCGAAAAGGATGAACAGCACCGCGATTACGTAGAACTGAATCGGGAAGCGCTGTTTGGCGTCGCCAAACGGCAGGATGCCGGATTCGTAAGGCTCGTTCTTGGCCTTATTGTAACGCTTCGGCCCCAACAGCGCCGAAGCAACGAGGGCAATCACGGCAAAAGCCCCCGCAATCACGAGCATCACTAATATAGGGAGATAGCCTTCAGGCATCGCGGGAAGACTCCTTCGAGCCACGCAACGCTGCGTGTATTGACACTAACCGATGATATGAGGATTCGCCCCGCGCTCAGGGGCAATACCCGGCAGGGCTTGCAAAGTCTATCACGAACGCTTGCCCATTGTCAAACCGTTTTGGTCATCCGAACGCAAATTGATCGGTAATTATGTGACTTAATTTACAATATACATATTGTCGGCCGGATGACCGCTAGAATCTGGTATCTGGCTTCCAGTTAAGACGTGAATCTTTGCACTGGCTTTTTGGTTGTGTTACACTACGCACGCAGTCTGAACGGTTACAGGCGCGTGTGGCCCGCAACCGAATCAACGTTGACAACCCCGCGTGCAGTCTCTTTACTTCTTCCCGGGACGACGCGACCCAAGGGAGGGTTGGCTGTGCCTTCACAGTATGCGTTTTTGGGCATCTTCATACTCGTTGCGCTTGCGCTGCCCATCATCGGGTTAATCCTTGCCCGGTTCTTGCGGCCCAAAAAACCCAATGCGGTCAAAAATGCCACCTACGAATGCGGGATGGAAACCATCGGCGATACGTGGGTGCAGTTCAAAGCCCAATATTACATCTTTGCGCTGATCTTCGTCGTGTTCGACGTGGAAGCCGTCTTCATTTTCCCGTGGGCAGTCGCATACAACAAGCTGGGATTATATGCGCTCATCGAGATGATGGTCTTCGTCCTGATATTGCTGGGCGGGCTCCTCTACGCCTGGCGCAAAGACGCCCTGGAGTGGTAAGCATCCGGCTCATGCACATTGAGAATTTGCGGCGGTAGTCGCGCACTTGTCACGGTAACGTGAGCGGGCCGCCCGACAAACGTTCGTTGCCGAGAGACTTCAGCGAAGAATCTCGTCGCCGCGCAATCAAGAGTGGAACGCAAGTATGGACTACTTTCGAGACTTCTTCGTAAATATCGCCCGTTCGTGGACAGGCTGGATTGACGGCTTCCTGCCGGGTTGGGCCGTCAACACGCTCAACTTCCTCATCATGGCTGTGATCCTGGTGATGATGCCCGTGCTGGCGACGCTCAGCTTCACCTGGATGGAGCGCAAGACCATCGCCCGCATCCAGAACCGCCTCGGTCCCAACCGCCTCGGCCCCTTCGGCGTCTTTCAGGGGTTTGCCGATGCCGTGAAGATGCTCGTCAAAGAGGATGTCGTCCCCGACGGGGCCGACAAGCCGGTCTTCAACCTCGCGCCCATCCTCATCGCCGCCGGCGCGGCGCTCCTGTGGGCGGTGATCCCGTTTGGCCGGGGCATGGCCGCCGCCGACCTCAACATCGGTGTGCTTTACGTCGTCGCGATCGGCTCCATCACCACCGTCTCCGTGCTGATGGCAGGCTGGTCATCGAACAACAAATACGCGCTGCTGGGGGCGTTCCGCGCGGTAGCGCAACTCCTGAGTTACGAAGTGCCGATGATCCTCTCCATCGCCGCCGTCACGCTGCTCGTTGGCTCGATGCGGATGGGCGACGTGGTCGAGGCGCAAGTCCTGCCGTTCATCGTCATCATGCCGGCCACCTTCCTGGTCTACCTGCTCAGCGGGATCGCCGAGACGGGGCGCACCCCGTTCGACTTGCTCGAGGCCGAATCGGAGATCGTCGCCGGTTATTTCGTAGAATACAGCGGTCTGAAGTTCGGCTGGTTCTACATCGCCGAATATGGCAACCTCTTCGCCATTGCGGCCATCACAACGACGCTCTTCCTCGGCGGCTGGCGCGGGCCCGGCGGTTCCGCTGTCCCGGCGCTCGGCCCCTTCTACTTCATCGCCAAGATCGTGGCCGTCATCTTCGTGCTGATGTGGATTCGCGGCACGTGGCCCCGCTTCCGCATTGACCAGATGCTCGATCTGGCCTGGAAGGTGTTGGTGCCCGTCTCGCTGGTCAACTTACTCTGGATTGCCATAGCCATGAAGCTGCCCGTGCCTGCCCCTGTGCAGTGGGCGCTCATCCTGGCCGGCAGTCTCGGTGTGTTGCTGGTGACCCTGGGGGCCCTGGGGCGGGCCGCCAAACGCCATGCGCGCCAACAGGGCTGGGTCCCGCTCGAATCGCAGGGAAATACCTGATCTTATGTGTGTTCATTGGTTCTTGATCGGGGGGAAGCCTTCATGCAGCAGGTGATCTTCATTATGCTGAGCCTCCTGACGCTGGGGGCGGCGCTCATGGTGGTGACATCACGCAGCCTGTTCCGCAGCGCGCTGTGGCTCATCCTCTCCTTCGCCGGCATTGCCGCGCTCTACATCCTGCTTGAGGCGGAATTCCTGGCCGTCGTGCAGGTGCTGGTTTACATCGGCGCGATTGCCACGCTGATTATCTTCGCCATCATGTTGAGCCGCAACGTCATGGCCTCAGATGAGGCGCGGTTCAACAACCAGTGGCGGCTGGTGGTGGGCTTCGGCGCGCTGCTTTTTGTCGCGCTGGCGGCCATCGTCACGCAAATCCCCTGGCCCGTCAACGTGCAGGCCGTCCCGCCCGACGCCATCCAGCAGTTGGGGGCGGGGTTTGTCGGCCCATACGTCATTCCGTTTGAGGTGGCGTCCATCCTGCTGGTCGCCGCGCTGATTGGGGCAATCATCGTCGCACGGGAGCGAGAATAAATGGTTCCGCTGACGTGGTATCTCGTTGTTGCAACCGGCCTCTTCTGCATCGGCCTCGTCGGGGCGCTGATCCGTCGTAACGCCGTCGGCATCCTGATGGGCATCGAGCTGATGCTGAACGCCGTGAACCTGAACCTGCTAGCCTTCTGGCGCTATATCAGCGCCGCGAAGATGGACGGCCAGGCGTTCGCCATCATCGTCATCACCGTGGCCGCCGCCGAAGCCGCGGTCGGGCTGGCGCTGATTCTGGCCGTCTACCGGCAGCGCCACACCATTAATGTGCCCGAACTCGACCTGATGAGCGGTTGAGTCAGGTCCGTAGCATAGGGGCCTTGTGCCCGTCGGCGACGCTCACGAGGGGCTAGACTACAAATAAGTTTACAGGTCGCCGGTTTCTCTCGCCTTCAAGACCGAGGGGACGTATTTATGTCTGAATCCATATTCAATCTGCTGTGGTTGCCGCCCGTTTTACCGTTCGTGGCTTTTGTTATCATTGTTCTGTGGGCGCATCGCAGCAAGAAGCTCAGCGCGGGCCTCGCTATCGGCGCGATCGGCGCGGCCTGGATCGTAAGCTGGCTGATGGCCTTCACGGCCTTCCGCACCGAAGGGCTGGCGGAAGACCCGTTCCGCATTTTCCGCGACTGGTTGCCCACCGGTAGCACGTGGCACAGCCTGGGGTTCGCCATTGACCCCCTGACAGCCGTGATGCTCTTCATGGTGCCCTTCGTCTGCCTGTTAATCTTCATCTATGCGGTCGGCTATATGGGGATGGGCAAACCACTCGCCGCGCACGCCGAACCCGGCGTCCCCGCCGAACCCGGCCACGTGGATCCGCTCGCCGCGCGCTTCTTCGCCTACATCGCCCTCTTCGCCTGTGGCATGTTGGGCTTCATCCTGGCCGACAACATGATCCTCTTGTTCATCTTCTGGGAGATCATGGGCCTCTGCTCCTACCTGCTCATCGGCTTCTGGTTCGCCCGCGAATACGCCGACCCCAGGAAGATCACACCGAAACAGGCAGGACTGAAAGCGTTCCTGACCACGCGTATCGGCGACACAATCATGTTGACGGGCATGTTCTTCCTGTATATTCAGGTCGGCTCACTGAACTTTTCGGCGATCTTTCGTCCGGAGACGCTGAATGCCCTGGTGACGGCTACCGCCAACGTACCGCTGATCGGCCCGACGCCCTGGGCCACCATCATCGCCATCCTGATCTTCTTCGGCGCGATCGGCAAGAGCGCCCAGTTCCCGCTGCACGTCTGGCTGCCGGATGCGATGGAAGGCCCGACCCCCGTGTCGGCGCTGATCCATGCCGCGACGATGGTTTCCGCCGGCGTTTACCTCATCATCCGCACCTACCCGCTGATGACGGCGGTGGATCACGGCCCGGCGCTGACGTTCATCGCCTTCATCGGCTCGTTCACGGCGCTCTTCGCCGCCACTATCGCGCTGGCGCAGAACGACATCAAGAAGGTACTGGCCTACTCCACGATCTCCCAACTCGGTTTCATGTTCGCCGCGCTGGGCATCGGTGCATACGTCGCGGCGACCTTCCATCTCTTGACGCATGCGTTCTTCAAGTCCCTGTTGTTCCTCAGTTCGGGCAGCGTGATCCACGGCATGGAACACGGCCAACACGAGACGGCGCACGGCCACGACGAGGAACATGCCGCCGACGCGCAAATTTTCGACCCGCAAGACATGCGCAACATGGGCGGGCTGTTCGGGCGGATGCCGAAGACGGCAATCACGTTTGTGCTGGGCGGCCTTGCATTGGCCGGCTTCCCCATCGTCACGGCGGGCTTCTGGAGCAAGGACGAAATTTTCGCCGACGCCTGGGCACACGGTCACCAGCTCGTCTTCTTCGTCCTGGCGCTGGCCGCCGCGCTGACGGCCTTCTACACCGCCCGCCAGATCACCATGACCTTCTTCGGCAAGCCGCGCACGCAGGCTGCCGCCCATGCGAGCGAGAGCGACAGCATCTTCCTGTGGATGATCATCCCGCTGGCCGTGTTGGCCTTCTTCGCCGTGACGCTCGGCTGGATCGGCATCCCGACGACCTTCCCGGTGCTGGGGAACCTCTCGTCGAATCCGTTCCACCACATCATGGGCAGCATGGCCGAGGCCTACGGGTTTGCCGCCGAGGAGCTACCGTTCAACATCGTGCCGCTGCTGGTGTCGCTGGTGGTCGCACTGGGCGGCCTCTTCGTCGGCTGGCTGGTCTACCGCAACTACAGCGAAGACACCGCCTATGCGGCGGACCCCATGCGCCAGCCCGACCCCATGCAACGTACTCTGGGACCCATCTACACCATACTGCAGAACAAATACTACTTCGACGAGTTCTATGACCGGATTCTCGTGCGTCCCATCAAGCGGCTAGCGAACTGGCTCTATCACTTCGACGATGTCCTGGTCATCGACCCGATTGTGGACGGCGTCGGCAAGGTGTCGAAGCGCTTCTCAGACGTCAGCGCGCTGTTCGACACGCACATCATTGATGCCACAGTGAACGGGGTAGGCGTCGTCACCGACCGGGTCGGCGCGGCCGTTCGCACCCTGCAAACCGGCCGGGTACAGAATTACCTGTTGGTCGCATTGGTCACCGTTTCGGTTTTGCTGGGCGCGTTCTTCTTGCTGCCAAAATAATCTCAGGCAGCCCTGGGCGTTTCGGATCGAATTGCATCGGAGGAGATGCTTCATGAATAGCGCACTACTCACCCTTATTACATTTGCTCCACTGGTGGGCGCGATCCTCGTGTTGTTGCCCCTGGGCAAGTGGCTGGGATGGAGTAAAGAACGCGAGGAAAAGCTCATCAAGCAGGGGTCTATCATCTATAGCCTGCTGCCTCTGGGTCTCTCCATCGCGCTCTGGTTCGCCTACAACAAGGCCGGCGCGGGCTTCCAGTTCGAAGTCAACGCCCCGTGGATCGCTGTCCTCAACATCAACTATCATCTCGGTGTTGACGGCCTCAGCGTCCCGCTGGTCTTCCTGACCACGTTCCTGACGGCGCTGGGCATCTGGTATTCGTCACGCGCCATCAAAGTCCGCGTCCGCGAGTTCTTTTTCCTCTTCTTCCTGCTCGAAATGGGCATGTTGGGCGTCTTCGTCTCGCTCGACCTGGTGCTCTTCTACGTCTTCTGGGAAATCGGCCTGGTGCCGATGTACTTCCTGATCGGTATCTGGGGCCAGCCCAAAGACCGCCCGCAATACTCGGCCATCAAGTTCTTCCTTTACACGTTGGCCGGTTCCGTATTCATGCTGCTGGCAATCATCGCCATCTACCTGTCCAGCGGGACGTTCGATATCGTTGAGGCGGCGCGACTGCAACCCTTCGCCGGGAATACCCTCGCCGCCAGCCTGGCGTTCTGGGCGTTCTTCATCGCCTTCGCGATCAAGGTACCCAGTTGGCCGTTGCACACCTGGCTGCCCGACGCCCACACCGCTGCGCCCACGGCGGGTTCGGTCATCCTGGCCGGCGTCATGCTGAAGCTGGGCGCATATGGCATCATCCGCATCGCCCTGCCGATCTTCCCCGAAACGATGAAACGCTACGGCTTGATCATCGTGATCCTGGGCGTCATCTCGATCATCTACGGCGCGCTGGTCTCTATGGCGCAGTGGGATCTCAAGCGACTGATCGCGTACTCCTCCGTCAGTCACATGGGCTACGTGTTGCTGGGCGTCGGTTCCGCCGCCCTCGCCGTCGGCGTGGCCGATCAGGTCGAGAGCAGCACGATGGCGCTGAACGGCGCGGCGCTCACCATGTTCAATCACGGCATCAGCACCGGCGCGTTGTTCTTCCTGGTGGGCATTATCTATGAACGCGCCCACCTGCGCGACTTAAAGATGTTCGGCGGATTAAGCGGCAAGACGCCCTATTACTATGGCCTCTTTGCCGTGACGGCGTTTGCCTCGCTGGGGCTGCCGGGGCTGGCCGGCTTCTGGGGCGAGTTCTTCGTCTTCCGTGGCGCCTTCGACATCGTGACCTTCTGGGCCATCGTCGGCGTCATCGGCATCATCCTGACCGCCGCCTACATCCTCTGGAAGATGATCCAGTACATGTTCCTGGGGCCGTATGACCCCACCAAGATCGAGCATTGGACCGATCCCGTGACCGGCGTTGAAGAACACGCACCGATGGACGTAGCTCCCTTCGAGAAAATCACACTCTGGCCGCTGGTTTTCTTCATGGTGCTGCTGGGCGTCCTGCCCGCCATCCTCCTGACGTTCTTCAATCCTACTTTTCTCTCGCTGATGAGCGGTTTCGTTGGAAAGTAGCCGGTTTCCCTGCGCGTCGCGCCGGAGGAGGGCACAGCCTTGAATTTGAGCGATCTTGTCTTCATACTACCGGAAATCTCTCTGCTGCTGACGGCCGTGCTCATCTTCGCGCTCGACCTGATAGATCGCGAAGGCCGCCGCCGTGAGTCTTTGCCCTACATCGCGCTCGCCGGGCTGGGCGTGGCCGCGCTCAGGTTGATTCCGGCACTCAACGCGCTGGCCGGCGAGGCGAGCGGCGCGCACTATGTCACCGGCATGTTGGTGGTAGATTCATTTGCAATCTTCCTCAAAGCACTGGCGATCATGGGGGTTGCACTGGTCATCCTGATCGCCATCCCCTATCTGCGGGGGCGCACGCCCTACCCCGGCGAGTTCTACGCGTTATTGCTCATTGCGACGCTGGCGATCTGTCTCGCCGTCGGTTCGGCCAACCTGATGATGGTCTACCTGAGCATGGAGTTCCTCAGCATCACCAGTTACGTGCTGGCAGGTTATCTGCGTGAGGACAAAAAGTCGGGCGAGGCAGCGATCAAGTACTTCCTGTACGGTTCCACCGCATCGGCGATCATGCTGTTCGGCATGTCGTTGCTCTTCGGCGCGACCGGCTCACTGGGCCTGAGCGACATCTCCGCTGCATTGAGCTTTGCAGGGCCATCGGAATTAGTGTGGTTGACAATCCCGGCGCTGATCCTGCTGCTGGTCGGGTTCGGGTTCAAGGCCAGCCTCGTGCCGTTCCACCAATGGGTCCCCGACACCTACGAAGGCGCGCCGACGCCCATCACGACGTTTCTTTCGACAGTATCCAAAGCTGCCGGTTTCGCCATCCTGATGCGCGTCTTCACCATGGCGATGGGTTGGGCGCAGCCGCAATGGGTTGCCATCCTCACCGCCGTCGCCGTCCTTACCATGACGATCGGCAACCTGGCCGCCCTGCGCCAGACCAACATCAAGCGCATGTTGGCTTACTCGTCTATCGCGCAGGCCGGCTACATCCTGATCGGCGTCGCCGCTGTACTGGCCGCCCCAGATCAAACCTTCACCGGCTATAACGGCGTCTTGTTCTATCTGTTCGCGTATCTGTTCACGAACGTCGGCGCGTTCGCCGTCGTGACAGCCATCGAGACGGTCACGGGGAGCGCCGAATTGGAATCGTACGCGGGGCTGGTGCGCCGCGCGCCATGGCTGGCCGTGCTGCTCTTCCTCTTCCTGATTTCTCTGGCGGGCATTCCGCCCACCGGCGGCTTTCTGGGCAAGTTCTTCGTGTTCGGCGCCGCCATCCAACAACAAATGTGGGCGCTGGTGATCATCGCCGCCATCAACAGCGTGGTCGCGGCATTCTACTATCTGAACGTAGTCCGCTACATGTTCTTCATGCCCTTACCCGAAGACAGCACGCCCATCGCGGTCGCCGCGCCCCTGGCCGGCGCGATCCTGCTGGCCGGCGCGGTCACGCTGCTGTTGGGACTGATCCCCGGTCCCGTGATCAACTGGGCCGGCGAATCGGCGCAGAGTCTGCTCTCATTCCTGAGGTAAGGTCGTCCATCCTATGGTTCAGGATCCGGTCACGCAACCCACGCGACACAAACATCGCAGCAAACCCAAAGAGAGCAGGCTTGCCAGGCTATGGCGCGAAATGCCCGAGCTTTTCTGGCTGGCCCTTGCCGCGGCCGGCTTCCTGCTGCTCACTGCATACAGCCAGATCCGCTACGCCATGGATCGGGCCGCTGCGAAGGCGACCAACATCGTCGCGCCGCGGGCGCACACCCTGACCGACAAAGCGATCGCGTTCTTCAATGACCTGTCGCCTGCCGAAATCACTGGTTTCGTCCTGCTTCTCATCGCCGTCGTCGCCATCGCCTACCGGTTGCGCTGGCGGGTCACGCACTCCAAATCCCTCACCCAGATATCATGCCCGCGTTGCGACGGCGAGATTCATCGCGTGCATCGTCACCCCACAGACCGTGTCGTGAACGTGTTCGCGCCGGTACGCCGCTATCGTTGCTGGAACAAGGATTGCGGCTGGAGCGGACTCCGCGTCACCGCCAGCTCCACACCCAAGTCGCCGCGCAAACGGCGTTAAGGCCCCCCATGCGCCTGAAGGCTTTGCTGGCCGGTATGCCCGGCGTCGTGGCAATTGCCGGAGATACGGATGTCGAAGTCAACGGCATCGTCGCAGATTCGCGTCAGGTGACGCCCGACGCGCTCTTTGTCGCCTATCGCGGCGTCGGAACCGACAGCCATCGTTTCATCCCAGACGCCATCGCGCGCGGCGCGACCGTGATCGTTGGTGAAACGCCCATCCCCGATATGCGCGCCCCAAACGTCATCTATCTCCAGGTACGCGATGGGCGTGAGGCCCTGGGCCGGCTCAGCGCCGCTTGGGAGGGACACCCCGGCCGCCGCCTGAAGTTGGTGGGCGTCACCGGGACAGACGGCAAAACGACCACCGCGAACGTCTTGCACGGCATCCTGCGCGCCGCAGGGTTGAACGCGAGCCTCATCAGCACCGTCAACGCGGTCATCGGCGAGCAAACTTACGAGACGGGTTTACACACCACCACCCCCGACGCCCCCGATGTGCAGCGCTACCTCGCGCAGATGGTCCAGGCGGGAACCGAAGTCGCCGTTCTGGAGACCACCTCGCACGGGTTGGCCCAACACCGCGTCACCGGCTGCGCCTTCGATGTCGCCGTCGTGACCAATATCACCCACGAGCATCTGGACTTTCATGGCTCCTATGAGGCCTACCGCGTGGCCAAAGCCATGCTGTTTCGGATGCTTGGCGAGAGTGAGCGTAAACCGGGCTTGCGCAAGACACGGGTGCTCAACGCCGACGATGCCTCTTATCCGTATCTGCTGGGCATTCCGGCGGAACGCACCCTGATCTATCATCGCGAGGCCAGGCCGTTACAGCCCGTTCCCGAAGGCGCATTTGCCGAGATCATTGCCCGCAATATCCGGCAGGACGCGACCGGGTTACACTTCGATGTCGAACTGCGACCGGAACTCACATCCGCCGCGCCGCAGTTTTGGGCGCTGAACTCCCCGTTGATCGGTGAGTACAACGTCTCGAACATCCTGGCCGCCTGCGGGGCAGCCATCGCCCTGGGAGTTGATCCCGCGACCATCGCCAAGGGCGTCAGCCGGGTTGCCGGGATTCCGGGCCGCATGGAGCGCATCTATCGCGGCCAGGACTTCACCGCCATCGTGGATTTCGCCCACACGCCCAACGCGCTGGCCCACGTCCTTAAGACCGCTCGCAATCTCATCGAGCCGGAGGACGGTCACGTAATCGTTGTCTTCGGCAGCGCCGGTCTGCGCGATCGCGCCAAGCGCGGCCTGATGGGCGAGGCGGCGGCGCAACACGCGGACTTCACCATCATCACCGCGGAAGACCCGCGCACCGAGGAGCTTGCGACCATCCTGGAGGAAACCGCCGCCGCCATGCGGCGCATGGGACGCGTCGAAGGTCAGGATTTCACGCGCATCCCCGACCGGCAGCGAGCGATCCTCCACGCCGTCCAGCGCGCGCAACCCGGTGATATCGTGCTCGTCTGCGGCAAAGGCCACGAGCAATCCATGTGCTTCGGCGTCGTGGAACATCCCTGGCGCGATCAGGATGCCCTCACCTGGGCGCTGGACACGGTGTGCGGCGCAGCCACGTCCGCGCCACCCCACATCCTGCCCACCTGGACACCTTAGCGCCTTTGTAGCCTGACCGACCACTTTGTAGTGACGGCTTTAGCCGTTGGGGTAGCCTCAACGGCTAAAGCTGTCCCTACAAAGAAGCTCATGAACACTCGAAATCGCGCCGCATTTTGACTTTCGGGGGCGGGGCGGTATAATTATGTTGACAATCGAGCGAACCCGAATCCCTGTGTGAGTCGTTGAGGTGTTGTGAGGCCAGTGCGCCGGCCATGCCTTTGAGAGAAATGATGTCATCTGATCATTTACCCAGTATGAGCGGCCCGGCAACTTGTCGGGCCTGCAAACATGGCGGAAGCCGGCTCTCCGGCCGACTGAACGCCCATAGCCTCTTCCCTTCACGGAACCTTCCCCGGATGTAAACCCGTTACCGCCGGGCCGTAAGGATTCCCGATCGAGCCGGCGGTGGGCTGCTTCTGCCTTCAAAAATCTATCTGACGCCCCCTGTCAATGGGGGTGGATTGGAGGCGGCTGCGACCATGATCACCATTTACAAGAGCACGGATCAAGGGCTGGAGACGATTCCTGAGGTTTCCCGCGGATGCTGGATTGACGTTGTGGATCCTACGGTTGAAGAAATCGCAGAACTGCTCGATCTGGGCATCCCGCAAGAGTTTATTACGTACCCCTTGGATATGGATGAACGCGCCCGCGTGGAACGCGAAGATGGCGAAATCCTGATCGTCCTGCGCGTCCCGTTATATCAGGGCCTGGCCGCCGACGTGCCCTACATCACGATGCCGATGGGCGTCGTGCTCGACAGCCAGTGGATTTTGACGATCTCCCGGCGGCCCAGCGAAGTCATGCAGGAATTCTCGACCGGGCGCGTGCGCGGCCTGACCACGGCCAAGCGCAACCGCTTCCTGCTGCAACTGCTGCACCTGACCGCGTCCAAGTATTTGAGTTACCTGAGGGAGATCAACAAGGCGGTAGATCTGCTGGAAGACCAGTTGCAACTCTCCACCCGCAACAAAGAGTTGCTCGGTCTCCTGAAACATCAGAAGAGCCTGGTCTACTTCACCGAGGCGCTGCGCTCGAACGAGTTGATGATGGAGCGCCTGCAACGCGGCCAGTTCTTCACCACCTATCCCGACGACGAAGATCTGTTGGAAGACGCGCTCACCGAGAACCAGCAGGCCATCGCTATGACCAACATCGCGACAGATATCCTCAGTTCGACGATGGACGCCTTCGCGTCCATTATCTCGAACAACGTCAACATCGTGATGAAATTCCTGGCAGCGGCGACCATCATCCTGATGATGCCGAACATCCTGTCGAGCTTCTGGGGCATGAACGTCAACGTGCCCATGGCAAACTGGCCGTGGGCGTTTCCCATCATTGCCGGCATCTCGATCATATTGGCGATTTTCGTCGCGCGCATCTTCATCCGGCGCGACTGGATGTGAGGAATCAAACAGGGGCAGCGAGGCGCATCTCAAGCGCTTCCAACCGCCCGGTAATCAGCGCCAGGCCATAACGGGCGGCCTGCTGCGCATCGAGGTTTGGGTCATCCAGGTGTGCGCGGTAGGCTTGCTCGGCTCGTTTGAGGGTCTTGCGCCACGCTTTGAGCTGCGCAGCGTCAACGAATTCCCAATCCTCGGTCAGTTCCATACTCTTCTGCAACGAGCCGATCACCAGGGCTGCACGCGCCGGGCCTGCGCCCGCCTGCTTTGCCGTCAACTCCGAAAGATCGAAGAGGATGCCGTCGGGCGCGTGGGTGTAAAGCAGCGGCGCGGCCCAGGCATCGCTGCGCGGATAGAGCACAGCGAGCATATTCCGGGCATGGGTCAGCGCCACATCCACCTGCCCGGCGTTCTCGCCCGTGCATAATTGCTGATAGAATTCGTGCGCGAAAGTCGCCGCTTCTGCGTCAACCACCGGGGTCTGCATGGCAATCACCCCCGGCACACCCCGGCTCACCAGTTGCGGGGCCAGCCCCACGAAAGCCCGATGCGAGTTGGTTTGTCCGGTGCTGCACGCGTTGAGCACCACCAGCCGCAACGCCCGATGGTTCCCCAGCAGCCGGGCAACGCTTTGCGCGTCCACGATATCCGCCTGCCCATCAGCCAGATTCAAGGCGATAAATCCCTCGCCGTGAGCGAACGCGCCATGCCCCGCAAAATGGATGATCTGATACCCTGTCTCCAGAAGCGCGTCCGACAGCGCCTGGCGGGTCACGCCGCCATCCATCACCGTCAGGCCAATGAGGTCTTGCAGACCGGCCAGGGCCTCCTCGACATTGCCGCGTTCGCGCGCGGCGTCAAGGTCGGGGGTTTCGGGGATGATGAGCAACAGGCTTAGCGGAAGTTCCGCGCCTTGATCGGCCAGCCCGCCAAAGCGGTTTGATTGATCCAGATAGCGGACGAGCAGGGTAGAGATGCTGGTGCTGAACAGATGGTCACGCACCGGGTCGTAGAGTAACTCCCAGGGCAGCGCCCCGATCTCCGGCGCATCCAGGCTGAGGCGAATGCGCAAGCCATGACCCGCGCGCTCGGCGCGGTCCCAGGCAACCCGCAACTGAGTTTCCAGTTCACCGGCAAAAAGCCAGCGAAACAACCCCTCACCGACCTGGCGCAGCGTATCGGGGTTCGCAGGCGAGCGCAGTGGGATGGCGGCCAGCGAACGGAGCAACGCATCGGGCGGGGGCGCAAGGATGCCGGACACCCGGCCCAACCCTTCAACGGCCATCTGGACAGGGTAACCGGATGTCTGGCGTTGGGCGATTGTCAGGGTGAGATTATTGTAGAGCATCGCGCCTTCCACCATTGAGTATATGCCGGGGCAGACGAATTGACAAAGCCGCCCGTGGCAGGCTACAATCCTGACACTGAATTCGAGTCTATGATCATGGAAAGTACATTTGGTTGACTATCGAGATCGCGTAAGCGTGATGATTTGGGTCGTGCTGATGGGTTTGGTGGCCCAGCGCTTTCTGCAAGTCCCCACCCGCATCTTCGAAGGCACCCTTCTGGGTTCGCCGCTCACTCTGACGATCACCGCAAACACGATCCTCGGCGCGCTGCTGGCTGCGCTCGTCGCCACCGGCACAGAAGCCGTCGTGCGCGCCCATCCCCGCGTCCAAATCGCCGGGCTTGATCTCTGGGATCGCGTTCCTGCCAACACCCTGGCGCTCACTGGTGGCCCGCAGATTCCTACCCCCACCCTCCAACAGTGGCGCGGCAGCCGCTTAGGCCTCGGCGGGCACTGGGTCTTCTGGGCGCTACCCGTCGCGTTGATCGTCGTCGCCGTATTGATCTTGCCCGTCGCGCCGTCGAGCACCTACTGGCTGGCCGGGCTGGTCGCGACGGGCATTGCGATGGGCGTATGCATGGCCGGATTGTACTTCACTATTGATCCGTTTGCCACGGGCTATCGGCGCGCGCGTCTCGGCCTCAACGCACTGACGTATGCGGTCGCGCTTTTGTTGTTCCTGGTGGTCTACCGTACCCGCGTGCGCAGCCTCGTCTCGGCGACGGAGGTCACGCTGGTCAGCAGCCTGTTGGCGCTGGAACTGTTGCGCGGCAGCGAGCGGCCCCTTTCGCTGGTCGCCCTCTACGCCGTCATCACCGGACTCATCCTCGGCCAGGCGACCTGGGCGCTCAACTACTGGCGATTGAACAGCCTGACGGGCGGCCTGGTGCTGCTCTTGCTCTTCTACAACGTGGTCGGCCTGGCGCAAAGCGCCATTCAAGGCCCCATCCGCCGCCGCGTCCTGATCGAGCACATCTTGCTGACCATCATCGGGTTGGCGCTGATCTGGGAACTCGCACCCTAACCCCCTTTGTAGTGACGGCTTCAGCCGTCGAGTATGCGTTCTACGGCTGAAGCCGTCACTACAAAGGGAGTTATCATTATGTCAACTCCGCCTGCAACTCAGATGACTGACCCGCACCCGGTCGCAGAAGCATCACCGCGCCCAGGATGCAAATGACCCCGACCCATTGACCGGGATCGAGCCTCTCGCCGAAGAAAGCATAACCGAAGAAGGCCGCCACGACCGGCTCGAACATCGCCACAATCGCCGCCACGCTGACCGGAACCCACTGCACGCCAAACGCGAAGGCCAGGCTGGCGAGCAGCGTCGGCACAATCGCCATGCCGATCAGCAGCGCGATAGATGTCGGCGTCGCGAAACCGACCGCTAACTCCCCTTTTGGCACAACCACGAAAAGCACCGCTGCGCCGATGAGCAGCCCATACACCTGCACCACCCACGGTCGGTTGCGGCGCACGAGCAGCTTGTTAAAGATGCTGTACAACCCGTAGGTCAGGCCCGCGCCCAACCCGAAGAGGATGCCCAACCCGTTGAGCCGCAGCAGGGCCGGGTTATAGACGCGCGCTACCAACGCGACGCCGATCAGCGCCAGCACCAGCGCGCCGATGCTGCGCGGTCCCAACGTCTCACCCATCCAGCGCGAACTGATGACCGCCACCCACACGGGCGACGTATACATCAACACAGCGGCCACCGCCACACCGGTGAGGTTAATGGCATTGACGTAGAACAAAAAGAAGAGCGCTACGCCAAACACGCCATAGGCCAGGAACCCGCCCCAATCGGCGCGCGGCACGCGCAAATCAACACGCAACAACACCAGGCTTGCCAGCAAGATCAGCCCGCCAAGCCCGCCGCGCATCGTCGCGGCCGCCAGCGGGGTCAGCCCCTGGTTGTTGATGAGAAACTTGTAGAACACGCCAAGGGTCGCCCAGAGCGTGGCCGCAACAAGAATCAGAAGATACCCGCGTAGTTGGTCGTTTTTCAATGGATCAAAGCAGCGAGTCGTTGGGGTTGATCCCGGTAAGCGTCCGGGGCAATCGTGCCCTGCGTCAATCCTGCAAGCACCTCGGTCAACGCGGCGTTGACCGGCGTCGGAACGCCGACGGTCGCGCCGGTACGCGCCACCGCGCCGTTGAGCCAGCGCACCTCGGAAGGCCGGCCCGTCTCAAGCGCCAGCCGGAGCGAAGGCAGCTTCGTGCCGCGCCCCCCGGATACGAAGCTGCGCAACCCGCGTGCCACCCATGCCGAGGGCAGCCGCTCGACCAGCGGCATGATTTGCGGGAACGGATAGACCCCCAGCGGCACGGGCGCGATGCCTGACAGGCGCATCACGGCGGCCATTTCCTGCCAGGCGCGAGCTTCCAGTTCGGCGGCAACGGGGTCGCGCATCACCTGCGCGGGGGTCCACCCCAGGATCGCGCATTGCGCGTTTGCCAGGATGTTCATCAGCAGCTTCGTCCACTTGAGACCGCGGTAATCTTCATACCGCCGCACCGTGAAACCCGCGCCGGTCAACGCCGCGGCGACCCCTTCAAGCGCGACGCGATCCGCCAGCGTCGCCAGCCCGATGCCGTAACGCGCCTTGTGTGCCTGCACTTGTCCAGGTTGCGGGATGGAAACCGGCGTGTCTAGCGCGCCGGAGAGTACTCGCGCGGCCCCGAACGCGTCCGCCAGCGCTTCTTCATTGCCCACGCCATTCTGCAGGGTCAGGATCGGGGGGAGCGACGCGCCGGCGGCCTGGAGCTCGGCAATCGCCGCGTCCGTGTCATACGCCTTGACCGTGAGCAGCGCGAGATCATACGTGGCCGCATCGGCAAATACCGTCGCGAGTTCGGTCACGCACCGCGGGGACGTGACGCGGGGCAAGGCGTCCGGTTCGAGCAGCGTCAGTCCTGAACTTCGCACGGCGTCGAGCAGCGCAGGCCGCCCGACGAGACAGACGGCGTGCCCGGCGAGCGCCAGCCGCGCGCCGATAAACGTCCCCGCCGCCCCCGCGCCGATAATCAGCAGCCGCATATACCCGCCCCGCGCGCGCTACAGGCCATGTTCGCTCAGCCCATAAGCCCGCGCGAGGATTTGCATCGTATGCACCACCCGCAGGCCCGACTGGTTGGCGATGTTCCAGCGGCACGTCTCGTTGTCACACAGCGCCATCTCCGCGCCCGAAGCCTTCAAACGCTCGAAGAGCGGTTCCCCAACTGCGTAGGCGATGTCGTACTTCTCGTGTTTGTAGCCGTAGGTCCCCGTGATCCCGCAACAGTCGAACCCCATTTCCTCGGCCCGCAACCCCGGCACGAGCGATAGCAGCTCGAGGGCGGGCCGCCCGATCCGATGGAGCTTCTGGTGGCACGACGTATGATACGGCAGATAGGCTTCCGTGCGCGCGAAGTCGGTGCGCAAGCGGCCGGCCTCGTGCTGCATCCACAGGAATTCGCTGATATCGTAGGTGTTCTCTGCGACCAGCCGCGCTTCCTCGGTATGAATGCCCAGCAGGTGTTGATAATCGGCCTTCAACTCCATGGCGCAACTCGTCCCGCCGAGGACGATGGGAATCCCCTCCGCGGCGTAGGGGGCCAGTGTGCGCAGGTTGGCGTTCGCATAGCGGCGCGCCCCGTCGAAGTCGCCGTTCGACTGCATGGGCAGGCCGCAACAGTTCTGCTCCGGCAGCACCACCTCGAACCCGTTGTGCTCCAGCACCGCGACGATGGCGCGGCCCACTTCCGGTTCGTAGTTGTTGGTCGCGCAGCCGTAAAAATAGGCGACTTTCGGCGCGCCCGGCGGCGTCGGGGCCTTCTCTTTCTGGTGCGCGCCGAAGAACCACGAACGGAACTTGGTGAAATGGAACTTCGGGAACGGCGCGTGCCGGTCAATCCCCAGCGTCACCTCCATCAACGTCCGGGTGAGCGGGATGCCCATCACCAGGTTAGAGATCGGCGCGAACCATCCGCCCAGTTCACCCAGCGCCTCATTGTGGCCCAGCAACCAGTTGCGCCACAGGTGCGGATCGAGCTTGTTCTCTTCCAACTGCCGTTCGCGCAACTCCGCCTTCGCCGCAATGTTAATTTCCATCACCTTGACGTCATGCGGGCACACCTGCGTGCAGACGCCGCACCCCGAACAGTAGTCCAGTGAGTCGTCGGGCGACGGCATCTCGGGGTCGCGAAAACGCTGCGCCTGCGGCCCGACGAATTTCGGGCCGGGGAACAGATCGGTCACCGCAGCCACGGGGCAGGCGGTGGTGCAGATGTTGCACTTGACGCACAGATCGGCAGTGCGCCGGATATCTTCCAACAGGATCGGCGTGTATGTTTCGCTCATGATATTCCAGATCAGCAGGCCGCCCGATAGGCCGTGGCAAGCCACACGCCTTCGGTTGACCCCTCTAATGTTGGCTGGCTGCCAGCGAGCAGACGGCCCGCCACCCGGACATTCTCCAATAGCACGCGCCCATCGGCGTCAACCGGTTGCATCACATGGTTGGCGCGCACCCCCGCCCTGTGAATCGGATGCCCGGCCTCGCCCAGCAGTTCCGACCTGAACCAGTCGCCCAGCTCACCCGGCGCCTCCACCGGCAGGCCGAACACCACCTCACGCAACAAGCCATGATGATCGGAGGCGACGCCGCCGCCGTAAAGCCCGCCGGTCGCCAAGATGTAGCGCTCGGCCTGATAGATGGCCTGTCGGCCGGTGACGGTGGGCACGACCACGCCGGTCACATGCCGTCCCTCGATCAAGCCATGCGTCGCCGTCATATCCAGCAGCAATTGCACGCCCGCGGGGGCCAGCGCACGCTTGAACGCCGCGAACAACCGCAGGCCCGGCACGCTCGGCGGCAGGGTCGGAATTTCGAACACGGGCAGCCCCAACCGGTCTTGCAGATCTTCCCAGACCTCGCGGTGGTGCTCCAGCCCCAGGATGGCCGGGAACCCCACGCGCTTGAAACCACTCAGGTGCGGCTTGAGCAGATACGCCACGCGCGTGCGGATTTCGGGGCGCTCGAACAGGCGCGCAAAACCGGGCGGCGTCGTGTCAAACTTGCCCGCCTCCGATTCCGGCAGCGCAAAGGTCATCCCGCGTGCGGCAAAACCCTGCCGCGCCAGATTCTCCGCGCACAACAGAGGATAGAAATCGCGCCAGGCGTCCGGCCCCACGATGAGCATCGCGCCTCGCTCGCGCAGGTCGCCCGCGATGAAGCTCTCCGGCGCGTAAGCTGCCCGATGCACAGCCCCCAACGCCGTGGGCAACAGCAAGTTCCCCGTTATGTCCCCAACGTAGCGCAGACCGGCCGGCTCTATGACCTCGCGCAGCATCGCCAGCCCCGCCTGCACCGCGCCCGCGCCCGCCAGCGCATACGGGTGATCGGGCTGCTGCGCCGCGAGTTCCGCAACGCCCGCCTCGACCGATCCGTCGGTATTGAGAACCTGCAACCAACCCGGCATAACGTGTGTCGTCCCGATGCCCGATGCAAGCACCTTGACGCGCGCGCCGCGCCGGTGCGCGGTCCATGCGGCCACCAACCCGGCCGGCCCCGCGCCGATCACCAGCACGTCATCCATCGGCCTGCTCCATGTCGGCAGGGTCGCCCGGTGCACAAAGCGCATCCATTCCCAGGATCGTGCGATAAATATGCTCGTCCAGCAACGCCTGGCGCAAGCTCTGCCCCCACAGTAGCGGGCGCTGCCCTTTCCATCGGCGCTGCGCGAAGTCGCCAATCGCGCGGTCGGCCTGCGCTGCGTCCACGCTGCCCGTCGCATGGAGCACGCCACCCGCCCGGTAGTTGCAGAAACCACCCTGGCACGGCCCCATCCCCAGCCGCAGGTCGCGCCGCAGGTCGTCCAGCGCCGTCTTCGCCTCAATGTGCGGGTTCGCGCGGGCGGCCTCCACCAGTTGCGAGCGCGTGACCAGCTCACACTCGCAAATCAACGGGTCGAGCGTTTCCGAAGCCTCGATCTGCTCCAACCGATGGCCGGGCCAGTGCGGTTGCGCCGCTTCACTCGGTCGGCGCGGATCGGGCAGGAGGTAAGTAGCCGTCTGACATGTCGAAGTCGCGCCCAACTGCGCACACACGAGGTCTGCCGTGCGCTCGGCCATCAGTCGGTAGGTGGTAAACTTCCCGCCGACCACTGTCGCCAGGCCCGCCACGCCGTCCCGGGTTGCATGATCCAGCACCGCAAATGTGCGTTTCGCCTCGCGGCCCTCTGCCGCCTCATTCTCCTCATAAAGCGGACGCACCCCCGCCCAGGCGCGCAGGGCGCGCACCCGGCTGAACCCCGGCACGATCTTCTCGCCTTCGTCCAGCATCCGCTGAACTTCCCACGCCTCGACGCCCGTCTCGTTCGGGTCGCTCACCGGCACAGAAGTCGTGCCGATCACGGCGACCGTGCCCACCGGCACCAGGATGTCGCCGTCGCCCGGCGGGTGGCAGCGGTTGATGATCGTGTTAACGAAGCGATAAGCCATCGCCACCATCGTGCCCTTGCTGGGGCGCACGATCACCTTGCAGCCCGCCATCGCCGCGATTTGCCCCGCCCACGCCCCCGCCGCGTTCACCACCATGCGCGCCGCGATCCGCTGCTCCTCGCCCGTGCGTGCATGGCGCACCATCGCGCCCACCACCCGGCCATGCTCGGTATACAGCGCCGTCACACCGTGATAGGTCAACACGGTCCCGCCTTCACGCTGAATCGCTGCGGCCAGGGCATTGAGCACGTCGAACGAATCGCACGCAGCGTCGGGCACGCGGAAGACGCGCGAAATACGCGGGTTGAGCGCCGGCTCCAACGCGAGCGTCTGCGCCGGGCTGATTTCTTCCACCTCGATATCGCACGCGCGACAGGCGGCGACCCACCCATCCGCGTACGTGGGATCGTCATGGGGCGTGACCACGAAGAACCCGCCCGTGTCCTCGATGGCCTGAGGTACAATCCGCCGCAGGATGCGGTTCTCGTCAATGCACTCGCGCGCCGACTCCGGGTCGCGCACGGCATAGCGCCCGCCGGAATGGAGCAGCCCGTGATAGCGCCCTGACGTGCCGTCGGTGAGGTCGGCCCGCTCCACCAGGATCACGCGCAGCCCGCGCAGCGCCAGGTCGAGCGCCGCCCCGCCGCCGGTCGCGCCGCCCCCGATCACCAGGACATCACATTCGAGCGTCATATTTTACTCTTCCCCCCAGTGCATAGACCGCTGCACCGCCTTCAGCCAGCCGTTATAGAGTTTCGTCTGTTGTTCTTCAGGCATCGCCGGCTCCCACGACTTATCCGCGTGCCAGTTGCTCCGCAGCGTGTCCAGGCCATCCCACAATCCCACGGCCAAGCCCGCGGCATACGCCGCGCCCAGCGCGGTGGTCTCGGCCACCTTCGGCCTGACGACCGGGACACCCAGAATATCAGCCTGGAACTGCATCAGCGTGTTATTGTACACCATCCCGCCGTCCACCTTGAGCGCGGTCAGGTCAACGCCCGAATCGCGCTTCATCGCCTCCAGCACCTCGCGCGTCTGATAGGCCGTGGCCTCCAGCGCCGCGCGACAAATGTGGTTCTTATTGATGTAGCGCGTCAGCCCCACGATCACGCCGCGCGCGTCGGCCTCCCAATAAGGCGCGTATAACCCGGAGAAGGCCGGCACGATGTAGATGCCTCCGCTATCCGCCACCTGCCGGGCGTAATCCTCCACCTGGTGGCTGAAGTCGAAGAAATCCAGGTTGTCGCGCAGCCACTGCACCAACGCGCCCGCAATCGCAATCGAGCCTTCCAACGCGTAAACCGCGGGTTGATCGCCGAACTTGTAGCCCATCGTGGTCAACAGGCCGCTCACGCTGGGCACTGGCTTCGGCCCGGTGTTCAGCAACATGAAACAACCCGTACCATAGGTGTTCTTCGCCTCGCCCATCCCAAAACAGGCCTGACCCACCAGCGCCGCCTGCTGATCGCCCAGGTCACCACAGATGGGCACCCTGCCCATCGCGCGGCCATAAAAAGAAGGATCGCTGGAAGAGCGGATTTCGGGCAGCATGGCCCGCGGGATGCCCATCACATCCAAAATTTCGGCGTCCCAGTCCAGCGTCGCCAGGTCCATCAGCATCGTGCGGCCCGCGTTGGTCACATCGGTGATGTGCGCCCCTCCGCCGTCCACGCCGCCCGTCAGGTTCCAGATCAGCCACGTATCCATGTTGCCAAAGATCGCGTCGCCACGCTGAGCCGCCGCCCGCGCCTCGGGCACGTTATCCAGAATCCAACGCACCTTGGGGCCGGAGAAATAGGTCGAGAGCGGCAGCCCGGTCTTCGCCCGGAAACGATCCTGCCCGCCTTCCTGCCCTAACTCCGCGATGATCTTGTCAGTGCGCGTGTCCTGCCAGACAATCGCGTTGTAGTAAGGCTTGCCGGTCTTGCGATCCCACACGACGGTCGTCTCGCGCTGATTGGTGACGCCAATTGCCGTCAGCAGATTGAGGCCGATTCCCGCGCGTTCGAGCGCCTCGCGCAGCACGGTCTGCGTCCTGTCCCAGATTTGCACCGGGTCATGCTCGACCCAGCCCGGCCTGGGATAGATCTGGTCATGCTCGCGCTGATGGATCGAGACCACCTCGGCCTGGTGGTCGAAAATCATGCAGCGCGTGCTGGTCGTGCCCTGATCAATTGCCGCGATGTACTCGGTCATCTGAACCATCCCTGCATATGCCAAAAGGGGCACGCATCACGTGCCCCAAACCTCTTCGTGTCTATCCGAAAACTGCCCATCGCTATCCTTCGTAGTGGCGGCTTTAGCCGCTGCGGGGCACGACAACGGCTGAAGCCATCACTACAAAGAAGCGCGTCGCGCAGTTTTAGGATAATTCCTATTCTCAACGACGCACGCCGCCAAGTTAAAACTCGCGAAACCTCGAATGCACCGCGCCGCACACGGGGCAGCGTTCCGGCGCGTCGTCCCCCTCAAGCGTGAAGCCACAGACATCACAGACCCACAGCTTGGTAAGGGTTACATCATTGCCCTCGACCACCGATTCGAAGGCTTCCATGTACAAACGGGCGTGTTCCTTCTCCGCCGCCAGGGCGTCTTCCATGCTGCGCCGGGCACGCGGCTCTTCCTGAAGCGTCGCCACTTCCACGTACACGGGATACATCTCATCAATCTCAAACGTCTCGCCGGCCAGCGCGGCCTCGAGATTCTGCAAGGTCTTGCCCGCGCCCTTCAGCGCGCGCAGATGATTGGCAGCGTGCATCTGTTCCGAGAACGCCGCCGCGCGGAACAGCCGCGCCACATTGCTGAGGCGTTCGCGCTCGGCCAGTTCGGCATAGACAGTATACTTCACATGGGCCTGGCTCTCACCCGCGAAAGCCTCTTGCAAGTTCCGCTCCGTCATATCTTTCATACGGGAAAACTCCTTGTACGCAATCAGCCCGCACTGCCTGCCGGGTTGATGGGATTCCGGGCACGGGGCAAGGCGCTGCGTCCGGTTCGAGTTCGTCCACACGCAGGCATCGCTACCTTAGCATAGGCGCTATCTTATGTCAAAAAGTGGGATTTGTCACGAACGCACCGCGGAGCTTGGCAGGGGGGAACCCGCCGCGGCGTCACCAATAGGTGATGCGGCGCTCCGTGCCATCGGCCAACCGGCGCAAGTTGGGACGCAGCGCCAACAGCAGGAGCATCGCCGCCGCCGCGCCGTAGAGCACGTGGAGCCAGGGATGGTCGGGCGGAACAAACGCGGCCAGCGCGACCAGCGCGATCAGGCTCCCAAGACCGACCGTGATGGTCGCCAGAGACGCGTAGCGCGAGAAGTAGAGGATGGACAGTCCCATCGGCACGACGATGAACCCCGCGAGCGGTGAAAGCGTCGTCAATGCCGCCGCCGCCGTAGCCCCACCTGCGCCCCCGCGCCAGTTGAGAAACACCGACCAGTTGTGCCCGACCACGACGCCAACCCCGGCCAACGCCGCCGCCAGTTCCGAGCCGAACACCAGCCGCCCGATCAGCACCGCGGCGACGCCCTTTAAAATGTCGCCCGCGCCGGTCAGCAGAAAGGGCACGACGTTGCCAGTCGCGCGCAACACGTTGGTTCCGCCCGTGCGGCCGCTGCCATACTGTCGCACGTCCACGCCCCACGCGCGCCCGACCAGATAACCCATCGGGATCGCGCCCAGCAAGTAGCCTACCGCCAACGCAAATACACCCTGCAAGATCACGTTCATCACGGTTACAATCGCAACCTCACATTGTTAATGATCGAGTATTTTACTCAGGAACAGTTTGGTGCGCTCATGCTTGGGCGCGGCGAACAGCGCCTCGGGCGTCGTATCTTCGATGACCTTGCCCTCATCCATGAAGATGATCCGCTGCGCGGCCGCACGGGCGAATCCCATCTCGTGCGTCACCACCAACATCGTCATCCCGCTCTGCGCCAGGTCCATCATCACATCCAGCACCTCTTTGATCATCTCAGGATCGAGGGCGCTGGTCGGCTAGTCGAAGAGAAAGATATAAAGTTTCATCGCAAGGGCGCGCGCAATCCCGACCCGCAGTTGCTGCCCGCCCGAAAGCTGCGCCGGGAATGAGTCTGCCTTCTCCGGGATGCCCACTGTCGCCAACAACTCGCGCGCCGTCGCCGCCGCTTCGTCCGCCTTGCGCTTGCGCACCACGCGCTGCGCCAGGGTGATGTTATCCAGCGCCGTCAGGTGGGGAAACAGGTTGAACTGCTGAAACACCATGCCCACCTCTTCACGCACGGCGTTGATGTTCGTGGACTTGTTCGTCAGTTGAATCCCATCTACGACGATCTCGCCCGAAGTCACCGGCTCCAGGTGATTGATACTGCGCAGCAGCGTGGACTTCCCCGAACCGCTGGGGCCGATGATAATCACCACTTCGCCGGGCTGCACATCCAGGCTGACATCATCCAGCGCATGGACTTTGCCAAACCACTTATGGACATTGCGGATTTCGATGATTGGTTCCGTCATACGATATTCCTAGTGCTTATCAATACTCAAACGTCGTTCGACCGCCGTGAAGAAGCGCGTGAAGAACAACGTCATGATGAGATAAATCATCGCTACCATAGTAAACGTATCAAAACTCAAAAAGCTGCGCGCAACATATTCACGTCCGCGCCGCGTGAGGTCAGAAACGGCTAACACCGAAACGAGCGAGGAATCCTTCAACAGGGTCACAAACTCATTGCCCAGCGGCGGCAAGATCACCCGCACGGCCTGCGGCAAGATCACAAAGCGCATCGCTTGCAGATAATTCATGCCCAGCGAGCGCGCCGCTTCCATCTGCCCCTTGGGGATGGACTGGATGCCGGCGCGGAAAATCTCCGTCATATACGCGCCGTAAGCCACCGTGAAACCGACAACCGCCGCCACGAACGGCTCGAACCGGATATCGAGGAGGAACTGGCCCACCGTCGGGAAAACACCTGCAATCGCAGTGCCCACAAGGTCGCGCACCTGCGGCAGCGCGTACCAGATCCACAGCAACCACACCAGCACCGGGATGCCGCGCACGATCTCCACATAAAGCGACGCCGTACCGTGGATAAGTTTGTTGTTCGAGACGCGGCCCAGACCGCCGATCATGCCGACGATGAGGATAAAGAAGAACGAGACAATCGTGATCTTAAGGGTGACAATGATGCCATCCTGGACGAACGCAAAGATCTCGGCGTACGGTTCCGGGACTTTACGTACCAGGAACACGACCAGACCGATGACGGCGAACAGCAGCAGCCACCAGCGGTCGTAGCGCCGCCACATGGCGCGCCCTACGTCGAAGCCCGATGGCTTGATGGGTGGATCGGGCAGGGTGAAGGATGGAGATGAATCGGGCATCTGATTTCCTCATCGCATCGCGTGGCAATGTACCGAACAACCACGGCACAGATTCAGTATATCGGACGATTCAGCGCGCGTCCAATATGCATATCGAGTATCTACTTCCGCAGCCGCGGGTCGAGGGCATCGCGTAACCCATCACCCAGCAGGTTGAAACCCAGCACCGTCAACATAATCGCCAGGCCGGGAAAGAACACCAGATGCGGCGCGGTGAACACCTGGTTCCGCTCCGCGCCCAGCATCGAGCCCCATTCCGCCATCGGTGGCTGCGCCCCGAGTCCCAGAAATGACAGCGCGGCCGCGTCGAGGATCGCGGTGGCGATGCCTAACGTGCCCGCCACGATCAACGGCGTTAACACGTGCGGCAGGATGCTCTTGCCCAGGATTCTGGCGTCTGGAACACCGACGGCCCGCGCCGCCGTCACGAACTCCAACTCCTTAATAGAGAGCACGCTGGCGCGGCTGACGCGCGCGTACACCGGGATCGAGACAATCCCGATCGCCAGCAGGGCGTTGATCAACCCTTCCCCCAACACCGTGACGATGGCGATTGCCAGCAGCAGCGCCGGAAAGGCCAGCAGCACGTCCATCAGGCGCATGATGAGATTATCGGTCGCGCCCCCCACATATCCCGCAATCGCCCCCAGCGTCGTGCCGATGATGATCGCAAAACCGACGGTGGAAAAGCCCACAAACAGGGATACGCGCGACCCGTAGACCACGCGGCTGAACTGGTCACGCACGTTGCCGTCGGTGCCCATGATGTGCTGGGGTTGATCCACGGGGCAGCCCAGCAGATGAATACACGGCGGCTGGCGCTTCTTCACATTTTCCTTGCCGATCAGCACGGCATTCGGCTCATAGGGCGCGATGATTGGCGCAAAGATCGCCACCACGATCATAATCGCAAGAATCACCATGCCCACCTGCGCGCTGCGATTGCGGATCAGCGAGTTCAGTGCATCCTGCGTCGGCGTGCGCGGCGGTCGCGTCAACACTTGCTCGGGATTGGCAGGTTCGTTATTCATCGCGTCCTAGCCCAGCCGCACGCGCGGATCAAGAAACGCATAGGTCACATCCACGAACAGGTTGATCATCACATACGTCGCGGCGATAATCAGTGTGATGCCCTGCACGATGGCGTAATCGCGCGCCTGGATGGCGTCAAATAATATCCGGCCCACACCCGAAAGGCTGAAGATCGTCTCCGTGAGCACCGCGCCGCCCAGCAGCGCGCCCAGCGAAAGCCCGATGATGGTAATGACCGGGATCAGCGCGTTGCGAAAGCCGTGTCGCAACACTACAACCCGCTCGCGCAGGCCCTTGGCGCGCGCCGTGCGGATGTAATCCTGGCTCAGCACCTCGAGTAGACTGGAGCGAGTCATCCGAGCAATCAACGCCAGCGGGATCGTCCCCAGCGCCACCGCCGGCAGGATCAAATGCCGGGCCGTATCCACGAACACCGGCCAGTTTCCCGTCACAAATGAGTTGAAAAGATGCAAGTTTGAAAGGAACATCAGCACAGAATAGGCCGGACCGGACGTGAGATTGAGGTTCCACGTCTCGATCAGCGAGGGCAGGATCATCCCCGAACTGTTGCGGCCGGATGGCGGCAGCCAGAACGGCGTATCCTTCAAGAGCAGGCCGAAAATGTAGGCCAGCATCAGCCCCAGCCAGAACACCGGCATCGAGACGCCCGTGTTGGCGATCAGCATCGTGCCCACGTCTACCGCTGAATTCCGCTTTACGGCGGAAATCACGCCCAGCGGCAACCCCACCAGCACGGCAAAGGCGAGCGCCGCCAGCGAAAGCTCGATCGTCATCGGCAGCCGTTCGATCAAAATGTCGGTCACCGGCTTGCCGTAACGGTAAGATTCCCCCAGGTCGCCGTGCAGCACGTCGCGCATATAGATGCCAAACTGCACGGGGATCGGCTCGTTGAGGCCGTAGCGTTCGTTGAACGCGTCGCAAATCTGATCGGTGGCCTTCTCGCCCAGCATCGCCCGGCACGGATCGCCGGGCAGCAGGCGCGCCATCGCAAACGTGATGAAAAGGATGCCGATCAGCACCGGAATCGCTGCGAGTAGTCGTTGTCCGATATACCGAAACATGGCGCTACACCCTGTCAGATGGGTTGCAATGATCCGTTAATAGCAAAGGGGCGCAGCCTGACCGCATTTCGTGCTATCCGACTGCGCCCGCGACGTTTAGAACGATATGCCGGGGGGGCGTTCTTGTGTCTCCGTCCCCCCGGATGCTCGTACGTTATTCGGCCGGCGGCGCGTTCAGGAACTGCCCGAACAGGCCGGGGAAATAGGTGAACGAGCCGTCGCGCCCCTTGTGCAACGGATGCGCGGCGTCCCACTGCACCGCATACGTCAGGACGACGTCCTTCGCGTCCAGCGTCGTGCCGTCATGGAACTTGACGTTCGGTCGCAGCTTGAAGGTGTACTGGGTCAGGTCATCATTGACGGTGAAGCTCTCTGCCAGGCCAGGCTCTACAGCCGTCCCGCCGATCTCATAGGCCAGTAGCGATTCCTGCATCTGCTCACACGCCCGCAGCGACTCGCCGTCTGTCTCGTCGGCGCAGTAGAGGCTGATCGGTTCGGCGTTCTGCATCCACACAAACTGCGCGCGGTCGCCGGGGGTCATGCTGGCAAAGTTCTCATTGCCCAACGGGCTGGCGTGTGCGCCCTCCACGTCGGCCTTGAACGCCGTCGCCGAACCACCGTGCGCCACCGGAATCATCGGGATATGTTCGCGGATCAGGTTGTTCGCATCGGCGTACAACGCGTTGCGCGCCGCCGGGTCAGACAGCGATGCAGCCTCGGCCAGCACGGCCCAGATATCGGGGAAGCCTGCGCCAAACGACGCGCTGGCCCCTTCACCGAAGTGATAATCCAGGAAGTTCGTCTGATCGGGGTAATCCGCGCCCCAGCCCAGCAGGAACATGTCCAACTCGCCGCGGTCGCTGGCGTCCAGGAACGCGCCCGACTCCATTACGTTGATGTTCGCGGTGATGCCCAGGTCCTTCAACTGCGCCTGGATGTCCGTAGCCACCAACGCCGGTTCGGGCAAGTAGCTGCGCACAACATCGCGGTAGGAGAGCTCGATCTCGAAGCCATTCTCGAAACCGGCCTGCTTCAGCAGTTCTTTGGCCTTCGCAGGGTCATATTCATACCATGCGTCGCCATCACAGCCGCCGGGAATCGCGCACGGCGTGAAGTGGCTCGCCACCTCAGAGCCGGCGGGGTAGAAGTTGTCCACGATGCGCTGGCGATCAATGCCCACGGCCAACGCCTGGCGCACCAGATCATTGTCCAGCGGGGCCCGGTCGTGATTCAAGCCCAGGTAGAAGATGTTCAGCGCCGGGCGCGGGTACAACTTCAGGGTGTCATCACCTTCGACCACCGCAAAGTCATCGGGGCTGGGGTTGTCAATGCCATCTACGGTGCCGGCCTGCAACTCGAGCAGACGGGCCGCGCCTTCCTTGCTCCAGCGGAAGACCAGGGTGTCGGTCTTGGCGGGCTCGCCCCAGTAATCGGGGTTGCGCGTCATGATGAGGCTGTCGCCCTTCTGCCACTTTTCCAGCTTGTAAGGGCCGGTGCCGATGGGGTTCTCGATCAGCTCCACGCCGCCGCCGCCCATCGCTTGCAGATGTTCGGAGGACTGGATGCCAAAAGCCGAGAACGCGACCTTCGACGGGAACGCCACGTCGGAGGAGCACAGGGTGAACTTGACAGTCAGGTCATCCACCGCTTCGATAGACTTGATGAGACCGCCGTAGTCGCAGTTGACCGCGCTGTAGCTGGTATCGGTCACGACAGCCTGGTTGCCGCCTTCGGCTTCAGTTTCTGGGGCCATCGCCGCGCCGGTGCCGCCGATCCATTTGGCGTAGATCTTGTCATACTCGCCGTTGGCCTTGACGTTCGCCAGGCCGGCGTTGAACAGCGCCGCCAGCCCGCTGGGGTCGCCCCGCTTCACGGTCAGACCGTAGTACTCATCCGTGAACGGCTCGCCCACGATCATCAGCTTGCCGCTGAACTGATCCGACGCCAGCGCATAGTCGGCCGCCACCGGGGTGTCAACCACCACCGCGTCCAGGTTCTTGTTCACCAGGTCGAGCAGGGCCAGATCAATGGAGTCATACTCTTTCAGCGTCGCGCCGTCAATCCCTTGCACGGCGAAGGCGCCGGTCGTGCCGATCTGCGCGCCGACCGTCTTACCGGAAAGGTCCTGATCGCCGGTGATGGCGGTCTCATCCGCGCGCACCACAACCGCCTGCCCCGCATTGATGTAGGGTTCCGAGAAATCATACACCTTCTTGCGATCATCGGTTATGGTCACGGCAGAGAGGATGCCGTTATACTCGCCGCCTTCGAGACCGGCGAAGATGCCGTCCCAGGCAGTGTTCTTGATTTCGTATTCGAATCCCTGATCTTTAGCAATGGCCGCGATCAGGTCCATGTCAAAACCGACGATCTCCTTGCTCTCATCCACATATTCCATGGGCGGGAACGCGGCGTCGGTGGCGATGACGAACTTCTTCATCGGGGCGTTTGTCGGCGCAGGAGCAGCTTCCGGCTCCTCCGCAGCAGGGGCGACCGTCGCCTCTACGGCCGCCGGCTCACCGGGCGCGGGTTGGCGCCCGGCGCAGGCTGCCAGCGTCCCCATCAACAAGATGGCGACGGCCAGCAGGACGAACACACGATAGTTTTTCATTGAACTTTCTCCTCCAGGTGGACATTGGGAACACATACGAAATGTTCGAGTGATAGAGCATCAGGCAGCAAGGACAAAGCGGTCGCGCCTCCTTCCAGCGCATTCGATGGCGGGCGCGACGATGGGCAAGCCGAGAGAGGATATTAGATTGAAGTTAACATTATAGATTGCCCGACAGTCGCTGTCAATTGACTTTCCACGCCAATCGGTTTGCATTAACATTGACTGTCGCGCGGCCCTCAGCCTGCAAGGCGCTGAGGCACGCCATGATCGTCGTGCGCATCAGGCAGTGAACCACCGGGTTCGGAATCGTCACATCCAGGCGTTCTGCAACCCGCGCCAGAATCTCATCCGGCCCTGCAACGTCCGCCAGCGCCGCGTAGACCGCCTCGCGAATGGCCGCAAGGCGCTCCGCGTTCGCCGCGGCCCACGGCCCGATCTCCGGCGTCGCGTCGCCGTGGCCCGGCACAAAATAGCGATACTGCCCATTGAGCGTCTGCAACGCGTGCAGAGTCTCGAGGGTCTGGATCACGTCCGTGTAGAACGGGATGCCATGTTTGGCGACAACCTCAGGCGCAAAGCAGGCGTCCGCCACAAAGCAGACCCCGCCCCCGGCGATCATCATCTGGTTGGGCGCGTGACCCGGCGCAGGGATCGCCCGAACAGTGATGCCGCCGATCACAGCATCGCCGGCCTCGATGATCGCATCCACCGCGCAAGGCTGGGCCAGGGTGAACTTATGGCGCAACTCGGCCATCGGCGCCGCACCGGAGAACAGATAAAGCGGTTCGAGCAGGGGGTTGGCGATGACCGCCGCCTCCAGCGTCGGGGCATACACGGGCACGCCGGCGCGATTGCGAATCGTCGCCGCGCCGCCGAAATGATCGGCGTGCGCATGGGTAATGATCACGGCGCTCAGGCGTAGTCCCAGCCCGTCCACCGCGCGCAAGATCTTCTTCGCCGTGTCGCTGTCCAGGCCGGCATCCACCAATATGGCCCGGCCCGTCTCGCGGTCCAGGATCAGGCCGGTGTTGGTTCCGCCGTGGAGTTGATACGCATCCTCGGTCAGTTGGATCGTGTCCAGGAGATCAATGTCCTCCCAGATAAGCCTGCATCACCTGGTCGTTGTTGATCAATTCCTTGCCCGTACCCGACAACACAATGCGTCCCGTCTCCAGCACATACGCGCGGTGCGCCACCGAGAGCGCCATCAGCGCGTTCTGCTCGACCAACAGGATGCTCACACCTTGCGCGTTGATCTCCTGGATAATGGCGAAAATCTCTTCGACGAGGATCGGCGCCAGCCCCATAGACGGCTCATCCAGCAACAGCAACTTGGGTTGTGCCATCATGCCGCGGCCAATCGCCAGCATCTGTTGTTCGCCGCCGGAAAGCGTGCCGCCAAGCTGCCCCAACCGCTCCTTCAGGCGCGGGAAACTCCTGAACACGCGCTCCATGGTTCGTTTAATCTCAGCCGAATCGTTGCGCGTGAACGCGCCCATCTCCAGGTTTTCCTGCACGGTGAGCGTGGCGAAAATCTTGCGGCCTTCGGGCACGTGCACCACACCCTGCTTCACAATGTCCTGCGCCGGCATATTGACCAGCGATTGGTCGCGCAATTGCACGTCGCCCACGCGCGGGTGCAGCAACCCCGAGACGGTCTTCAGGGTCGTGGACTTGCCCGCCCCGTTCGCGCCGATCAGCGTGACAATCTCGCCTTCTTCGACGTTGAAATCAATCCCCTGCAAGGCGTGAATCGCGCCGTAATAAACGTTAAGATCTTGAACTTCGAGTAGCATGTGTCTCCGTCTCGATCAAATATCGCATCAGTCCAGCTTGACGCCGGCTTTGCTGATCGCGCCGCGGCCCAGATACGCTTCGATCACCCGGACGTTGTTTTGAATCTCGCGCGCATTGCCCCGGGCGATCACCTCGCCGAAATCCATCACCGTGATGCGCTCGCAGATGTTCATGACCAACCGCATCTGGTGTTCGATCAGCAAGATGGTCAGGTTGAAACGATCGCGGATGAAGTGAATCAGATCCATCAGGCGGGCGATCTCGTTAGGGTTCATCCCGGCCGCCGGTTCATCCAGCAGCAGCAACTCCGGGTCGCTGGCCAGGGCGCGGGCAATTTCCACCCGGCGCTGCTCGCCATAGGGCAGGTTCTTCGCCAGCTCATACTGGTAGCGCTCCAACCCGAAGATCTCCAGAAAATCGCGCGCCTGCTCGACCATCTCGCGCTCTTTGGCATCAAACCGCTTGTTGCGCAACAGACTATCTGTCAGGCTGTACCCTGCATGGGGGTGATACGCCACGCGCACGTTGTCCAGCACCGTGAGATTCGGGAACAACCGGATGTTCTGGAAGGTGCGCCCGATGCCCATCTGGGTGATCTCGAACGGCTCCAGCCCGGCAGTATCCTCGCCTCGGAAAAGGATTTCGCCCTCGGTGGGCACGTAAAGCCCGGAAATCATGTTAAAGGCGGTTGTCTTGCCCGCGCCGTTGGGGCCGATCAGCCCGTCGAGCGCGCCGCGCGCCACCGTCAGGTCGAAGTTACTCACCGCGCGCAACCCGCCGAACGTCTTGGTCAGGTCGCGAATTTCGAGCAGCGGCGCGGCAGCCCCGGTCTTGGGCGCATTCACGGTTGCAGTCGGTTGCATGTGCGCCTCCATCACGCTTCCACCACAGGTTTCAGTTCATTCGCCGTACCGGCCGCCGACGCTTCCTCGTCCAGATCAGGCGGTTTGAAGAAACCGGCCTCGGTGTTGCCAAACAACCCCTGCGGACGCACCAGCATCAGCAGCAACAACGCAATCGGGTAGAGCACAAACCGCCAGGTCGGCGCTTCCGTACCGAACTGCCCCAGGATGACGCGCAACAAACCCTCCAGGAAGAAGATCCAGCCAAACGATGCGGCCATTGTGCCGGTCATGCTGCCCAGCCCGCCGAAGACGATGATGATCAACGGGTTGAACCCGTTGATGAAGTCAAACGTCTTGGGACTCAGGAACCCAATATAGTGGGCGTAGACCCCGCCCGCCAGTCCCGCAAACAAGCTGCCGATGACAAAAGCCATCAGCTTATAGTGGGCGATGTCAATCCCCATCGCCTTGGCTGCGGTCTCATCCTCGCGCACCGACATCACCGCGCGCCCCGTGCTGGAATAGATCAGGTTCCGCATGATGATCATCACAAGGACCATGAAAGCGAACGCCCAGAACCAGATCGTCGCGTCGAACTTCGGGATGCCGATCATCCCACGGCCGCCCTTCATCTCCGGAAACGGCAGGATCGTATCGGAATTGACCATCAGGGTGTTGACCACGATCGAGAACCCCAGCGTGGCGATGCCGAAGTAGTCGGAACCCAGCGTCAACACCGGCAGCCCGAACAGGAAACTGGTTTCCGCGGCGAACAGGCCGCCGATGATCACAGCGAGGAAGAAGATCACCTGCGTCATGATGGGGCTGCGCAGGAAACCCGGATCGGCGCGCGTCCCGATGAATGGCGAGATCAGCGGATCAATCAGATTCCCGAAGAGGACGGCCAGCGCGCCCGCCGCAATCACGCCGAACAGGTAGAGCGTGAACTGTGACAGGACGGGCATCCCTTTATAGCGCCGAATGAAGCGTCCCACGCCCCAGATCGCCAGCGCGGCCAACAACACGCCCGAACCGGCCACCGTCAGGCCGCGCGCGTCGGCGGCGTTCATCCAGCGCCAGGTAATGTCCGCCGCGCAATATGCGCCCAACCCGTAGAAGCCCCACTGACCGAGGCTGAACTGCCCGTTGAACCCGTAGATCAGGTTCAGGCCCAGCGCCACCATAGACATGGTGCAGGCCTGAATCAACAGGCCGCGGTCAAAATCGGTGAGGATTTGCTTGCCGCCCGGCTCAGCCACCAACAAAAATTGAATGATGCCAAACGCCGCGACCACGCCCAGAATCTTCACCCAGGCGGACTTTGCCCCCATGACATATAACAACCCGAAGACCCAGGCGATCACCGCGATGATTTTGAACGTAGAGAGCGCCAGAAATCCAACATTAAGACTCATCTACATACTCCGTAACTGCTTGCGTGGAGTTGACGCTTACAAGATGCACGTTCATGCTTTCTCTCCTGTCGGTTCGCCGAAGATGCCGGTAGGCCGGATCAGGAGCACCACGATGAGCACGGTAAACGCAATCGCGTCGCGCATGGGCGTGGAGATATACCCCATGGTCAACGCTTCCGCCTGCCCCATGATCAGCGCGCCGACGAACGCGCCAGGGATACTGCCGATGCCGCCCAACACCGCAGCCACGAACGCCTTCAGGCCCGGCAAAATACCCATCTGCGAGTTGATCGAAGGGTAGGCGACCGAGTAAAGCACCCCGCCCAGACCGGCCAGCGCCGCGCCGATGGCGAAGGTGGCCGAAATCACCAGGTCCACGTTGATGCCCATCAGCCGCGCCGTGGCCTTGTCGAACGAGCTGGCGCGCATGGCCTTGCCGATCTTGGTCTTCCGCACCAAGATTTGCAACAGAATCTGCACGGCAATGGATGTAAACGCAATAATCAAAAAGATGTTGGAAACGGTAATTGCGCCGTCGGGCGGCGCCGTGCCCGGCTGCAGCTTGAAGATGCCGCCCTTGATGTACCAGGTCACGACTTCAAAGGGTCGTTCGTAGGGGATGAAACGCGGTGAGAAAACAAAGTAGAGCGCCCCGAAAAATTCCAGAAAGAACGATACCCCAATCGCGGTGATCAACGCCGCGATGCGCGGCGCGTCACGTAACGGCTTATAAGCTACCCGCTCGATCGTCACGGCCAGCAACATGGACACCAACATCGCCAGCAACATCACAGTCAACGTGCCGATCAGCACCACCAGCCACGAAGCCATGCCGGGGAACACCTTCGCCGGCCAGGCCGCCAGCCCGAAGCGCGCCACCGCATAATAGCTGACAAACGCGCCCACCATGAAAACGTCGCCGTGGGCGAAATTGATCAGCCGCACGATGCCGTACACCATCGTATAGCCCAGGGCGATCAGCGCATACACAAAGCCAAGTTGCAACCCACTGAGGACGATCTGGATGAAAAGAATGGGGTTTTTGACGGCGTTGGTGGCAATTACCCACACCACCAGCGCGGCCACGATCAGTAGAAATGCCTTGCCGATCCACGCCAGGCCTGCGCTCGAACGGCGGGTATCAACAGGAGTCACACGATCAATAGGCAGTTCAGTTGTCGCCTGTTGCATGGCAAAAATGCCTCCAATGGGTCGGGTATTGCGAATAGGGCGGGGACGCTCAACGTGCCGAAAATGCCGGTTCGATCTTCGGCCCGATGGTACATCCCCGCTGCTTGTTCACAACTGATCTTTAAGGCTGGAGGGCGACGTTGTGTCGCCCTCCAGATTATCGCTCGCAGGTCAATCCGTTAGGGGTTGACGACGGAGTTGAACTTGATCCCGTCAGGAGTCACCGCAAGGATCGTGGCAGACTTGATGGGATTGTGGAATTCATCGAAGGTGATCTTACCGGAGACGCCGTTGAACTCGATGGCGGCCAGGGTAACTCTCACCTGCGAAGGATCCTCATTGCCGGTATCGTTGATGCTTTGCAGCATCAGGTTGGCAGCGTCATACGCCAACGCGGCCAGCGCATCCGGGGTCTTCGCCGTACCCTGCTCATCCTTGAAGGCCGCGCCGTAGCTGCTCACGAAGTTCTGCACTTCGGGGCGCGGGTCTTCGGGCGAGTAGTGGTTGGTGAAGTAGCCGCCGGCTGCGGAGTCCAGGTTAAGGTCCGCAGAATCCCAACCGTCGCCGCCGACGAACGGGGCGGTGATGCCCTTTTCCTTCGCCTGCTGCGTCACCAGGTTGACGATGTTGTAGTAGTCGGGCAGGTAGATCACGTCAGGCTTGGCTTCGGCGACCTTCGCCAGGATGGCCGAGAAGTCGGTATCCTTGGAAGTGTAGGTCTCCGTGCCGACAATCGTGCCGCCGGCTTCGGTGAAGGATTTCGTGAAGAACTCGGCAAGGCCTTTGACATAGTCGTTAGCCTGATCGAGCATGACGAAGGCGGTCTTCGCTTTGAGCGTGTCCATGGCGAACTTCGCGCCGACCTGGCCCTGGAACGGGTCAATGAAGCAGGCGCGGAAGACGTAATCCTTGACGCTGCCGTCGGGGTTGACCGTCACAGAAGGATTCGTGGAGGTGGGGCTGATCTGAACGACGCCCTTTTCGTTGGCGATTTCAGAGATCGGGATCGAAGCGCTGGAGCAGACTTCACCGATGATGAAGCCGACGCCGTCCTGCTCGATGACCTTGTTCGCGGCGTTCACCGCGGGGTCAGGGGTGCACTGGCTGTCTTCGATGATCGGCACGATCTTCTTGCCGTTCACGCCGCCCTTGGCATTCCAGGCATCAATGGCGAGCAAGGCGCCGTCGCGGGTCGAGACGCCGAAGGTGGGAACAGGGCCGGAAAGCGGGGCCAGAATCGCGATCTTCAGCTCGCCGCCAGTGGGCGCGACCACGGCAGGCGCCTCAGTGGCCGCCGGGGCTTCGGTAGCCGTCGGAGCTTCAGTAGCCATCGGCGCTTCCGTAGCAGCAGGCGCCGCCTCTGTGACCGCTGTAGCCTGCTCCTGCACCGTGGCAACCGCAGCGGGCGCGCTCGCGGGGGCGGCGCACGCCGACAGAACCAGGGTCAGCAACATGAACACGCTGAACAACTTAATGTGACGCATCGAACTTCTCCTCTAGAATAGTGTGGATTTCATCGTGCGGAAGATTGCCGCACGCGGCGCGGCTCACAGGGAAGAACCGGATTTCCTTGCAGACGATATCTTCATGATCGTGTTCCTGATCACCTCCTTGACAACCCCGGCCCATATGGTGCGCCGATGACAGAGGACCGCGCTGATATTTCGAGAACGGAATCTCAGAACACGTCATTGTGCTATACGCCGGCCTGGGCAGAGGGGAAACGCCGGAATTGGGCAATTCACGCAACAATGTAAGCGAGATTATAGTCAAGGCTTAAACATTTGTCAAAGTGCTTGACAGGGGGTAGCCTTGTGCGTATAATCTCCCAATATGCAATCACAAACACTTACCCGCCCACCCTGGATCGTTATGCTGCTCGTGCTACAAATCGTGCCGCTGCTCCTATTCCCCCCGTCGTCCTTTGCATCCACGACGCAGGAATGGTGGCTGCCGATGTTGCTGACCCTCATGGTCATTGTCGCGGTTATTCAAGTCGTCTTTCGCCGCAGCACCGCGCAATGGCCCTGGTCGCTGATCGTCTTCGCCCAGGGTTTCAACATCATCAGCCGCCTGATGATGCTCTGGTCCCATGCCACGCTCATTTCGGGCGAGGCGCAAGTGATCCACTGGGCCTACGTCATCCCGACCCTGGTTGCAATGGGGCTATCCACATTCTTCCTCTTGTACTTCGAGAAACCGGCCGTGCGGATGGGCCTGCTCCACTAGATTCTCATCGGGGTCGTGTTCGTCGCGCGCAGTTCTCTGCGCCGTTCACATGTTGCTCGTAGCGCGCAGTTCTCTGCGCCGTTCATCACTTGCCGCGGCTCACTCCTCTTCGGCCGGCGTGTCTTCTACAATACCTTCCACCGGAATCTGTGCGCCGGGCGCGGGTCGTGGCGTCAGCAGTTCATCCTCCGGCTCTACGCCCTGCATCACCAACTGCCCGTGAAAATGCGCGCCGTCATCCAGCAGGAACGAGCGCACGTTAATCACGCCCCACATCCGCCCGCCTTCCAACAACTCCACACGGTCAGCAATGATCGTGCCCTTATAGGCCCCCGCCACAGAGACCGTCTTGGCCGTGATGTCCGCAATCACGCGCCCGCTCTCCGTGATGAGGACGTTCCCCGGCGTCTCGATGCGCCCACCCTCGACCGTGCCATCCAGCCGAATGCTGCCGTCGCAGCGCAGGCGCCCATCGAAGGTGGCGCGTGAACCGATGATCACTTCAATCTGATCCGGCGCGGGCCGGGATTCTCGTCTGAATACCATTTTTCTTCTCTCTACAGAACTTTAGCGCGCATCGCTACGCGCCTGGTTAATGACAGCCCGCTCTTCTTCCGTCAGCGGATAGGGCGATTCCCAGCCTGCCAACGGCTTCCCGTAAACGCGCGTGCTGTCACGGCTATGCAGACTGCTGAGGACGACGCCGTTGCCCTCCTGATCGGCGAGCGCCAGCGCAAAGCTCTGATCGCCGCCCGCATCGCGGAACGGGTTGAACCGCTGAAAGCCCACGTGCTGAATATGATCGCGCCCCTCACGCTCCAATCGCCGCGCCAGGGCGTCCAATTCGCTCGTCTTGCTCACCGCGAGGCGCACCTGCTCGACGTGGCCGTCCAACACCGCCTCCAGGCTCCCGCCGTCCGTGCCCGCCGTCAAAGCTTGATATTGCTTCTCCATCCGTCGCGTCTTAACCGCCAGCCAGACGACCGCAACCGCAAGAACGAGAATCACGATGCCTGAAATAATGAGAATTGGCCCGATGCTGTTTGTGAGCGAATCTGCTGTCAATGCCGCCCGCCTCTCAAGTCTTTTCAATCAGCGAACTGATGGATTCACCCACGTGGATGCGCCAGATCACCTCGGCCAGCAAATCGGACACGGAGAGGATCTCGATCTTCGGGTGATTGCGGATTTCTTCGGGCTGCTCGATCGTGTCGGAGATCAGCAGCTTCTTGATGTACGGATGTTTCAGCCGCTCGACCGCCGACGGCAACAGGACGCCGTGCGTGATCGCCAGGTGAATCTCCGGCAGCGCGCCTTCCTCCACCAGGTCGCCCAACTGATCCAGAACGCTGCCGCCCGCGATCACGTCGTCCACCACAATCGGAATCTTGCCCGCGATATCGCCGACAATGTGCGTGATCTGCGTGGTGCTGAAATCGGTGCGCCGCTTGTGCATCACCACCAGCGGCAGCCCCAGCAGCTCGGCGTACTTGCCCGCGAATTTCGCGCGCCCCACGTCCGGCGACACAATCGCCGCGTTCGCGAATTCCGGCTTGCGGAAATACTGGGTGAAGACCGGCAGCGCGGTCAGGGGGTCCACCGGCACATCGAAGAAGCCCTGCGTGGCGGGCGCATGGACATCGAAATAGACCACCCGGCTGACGCCCATCGCTTCCAACATCGTCGCGACCACTTTCGCGCTGATCGCCTCACGCCCGCGCGCCATGCGCTCTTGCCGGCCGTAAGGATAATAGGGTACCACGGCCGTGATCTCGTGCGCCGAAGCGCGCCGAAAGGCGTCAATATAGAGGATCAGCTCCATCAAATTGTCGTTGACGTGCGCCGAACCGGGCTGGATGATGAATACGTCCTGGTCGCGAACAGCCTCATCAATCGAGACATGGATCTCGGTATCGTCAAGATGAGTGGTCGTGCAGCGCCCCAGAGGGGTATCCAGGATGCGGCTGACAGCTTCGGCCAGGGGCCGGTTCGCGGAACCAGAGAAGATACGCAGTGGATGATGCGTGCCCATTGCTTCGCCTCCTCTTGTTGCCGGATAAGTCCAAGGCATGATAACATCGAGGATACGCTCATGCAAATAGATTGAGGAGAATACTGCGTGGAAACCCCGCAAAAACTGCTCGTCGCCACCCACAACGCCGGCAAGGCCCGCGAATATCGCGACCTGCTGGCCGGCCTACCCTTCGAAGTCACCTGGCTTGACGCCGAGGGCATAGACCTTGACGTAGAAGAAACCGGCGCGACCTTCGAGGAAAACGCCGTGCTGAAGGCCACCGCCTACGCGGGCGCGTCCGGCCTCTGGACCTGGGCCGACGACTCCGGCCTCGCGGTGGACGCGCTGGGCGGCGCGCCGGGCGTCTACTCCGCGCGCTACGCGAGGCCGGGCGCGTCCGACGCCGCCCGCTATCGCAAACTGCTCGATGCGCTGGCGGGCGTCCCCTGGGCCGAACGGACGGCGCGCTTCCGCTGCGTCGTCGCGCTGGTCTCGCCTGGGGGCGAACTCTATACCACTGACGGCGCGTGCGAGGGGATCATTGCCTTCGGCCCCGCGGGCGACGGCGGCTTCGGCTACGACCCCGTCTTCTACCTGCCCGATCACGGCCGCACCATGGCGCAACTCTCGTCGGAGGAGAAACATGCCATCAGCCACCGCGGCCGCGCCGCCCGCGCGATGGCCGACACGCTGCGCCAAATAATGCAGCAGGGTCACGAGGCTGCCTCACAGGATACTCATTGCTGAATCATATAAATAAGTCCACAAAAGTCATTGGGGATTTCCAATGACAGACAGCACTTCGGCGCGA
>JBBQRS010000002.1:0-98221 GCA_038214535.1 Anaerolineae bacterium | reverse complement strand
GATCCAGTTCATCAGCGGGTCGGTGATCTTCGTAGACGGCGGCGAAGCCTCCACCGGCGGCTTCGCATAAGAATACTCTGCCACGTAACACACGGAATCGCCTGTAAGGTTAGTCTCTGTCATATCATACCTCCGCGGAGTACGCATCCCCAGATGCGCCACGATGCAACGGAGATGCGCATCTGAGGATGCGCACTCCGCGAGGTGATAGAGATCTACCTGACAGGACACTGAAAAACACAGCAGCCCTATGCATCCCTATGACATCCTGCGCGGCAAGACGGCAGTTATCACGGGCAGCGGGCGCGGCATCGGCCGCGCGGTCGCGCTTGAGTTGGCGCGCCACGGCGCAAACGTCGCGATCAACTATTTCCGGCATCCGGAGCAAGCCGAAGGAACGGCCGCTGAAGCGCGGGCGCTGGGCGGAAACGCTATCGTCGTGCGGGCGCACATGGGCGAGATCGCCGACGTGCAACGGTTGGTCGAGACGACAGCCGAAACTTTCGGCGGGGTAGACATCTTCGTGGGCAATGCCGCGTCCGGGGTGCTGAAGCCGGTCACGGAGCAGCAACTCAAGGGCTGGGACTGGACCATGAACATCAACGCGCGCTCCGTGCTGTTCGGCGCGCAGGCTGCGGCCCCCTACATGAAGATGGCGGGCTGGGGCCGGATTATCGGCATTAGCAGCATGGGATCGCGGCGGGTCTTGCCCGAATACAGTGTCGTGGGCGTCAGCAAAGCAGCCATCGAGACGTTGATCCGCTATCTGGCCGTCGAGCTGGCCCCGCACGGCATCATCTGCAACGCAGTCAGCCCCGGCCTGGTGGAAACAGACGCGCTCGAACTCTTCCACAGCAAGGATCAGATGCTCGAAGAAGGGCTGCGCCGCACCCCCGCCGGGCGCTTCGTCACCCCCGAGGAGATCGCGCGCGTGGTGGCCTGGCTTTGCACCGACGACGCGCGGATGATCGTGGGGCAAACGCTGATCGTGGACGGCGGCTACGAGATCACCGCGTAGCCGGCTGCAATGACGTACACGCTTCGCCCCGCCACCGCTTCCGACGATGCGACCATCCACGCCATGATCCGCCGCGCGCGCCTGAACCCGCTGGGCCTGGACTGGCGACGGTTCCTCGTGGCCGAGGCGGACGGCGAGATCATCGGGATCGGGCAGATGAAGACCCACGGCGACGACAGCCGCGAGCTGGCGTCGCTGGCAGTCATCCCCACATGGCAGGGCCGAGGCGTGGGGCGCGCGCTGGTGCATGCGCTCCTCGACGGCGACCCTGGCCCGATCTATCTGACGTGCGCTGTGGGGTTGGAAGGCTACTACGAGCAGTTCGGGTTTCAGATGCTCGACAGCACGGAGACGCCCTATTTCCGCCGTTTGATGGCCCTGGTGGGCGTGCTGGGCGCGGGGGCGCGGCTGTTCGGCGGCGACATGCGCGTCTCGTTAATGCGGCGCGACGCGGACAAACCTGTCAGGTCTCCGAAGACCTGACAGGTTTAGCCCTTATCACTCTTCCAGCGTGCTCAAATCCCCTTCGGGCAGGCCGAGGGCGCGGGCGCGTAGCACGCGGCGCATGATCTTCCCGCTGCGTGTCTTGGGCAGTTGCGGCACGAAGGTGATGCTCTCCGGGCGTGCAATCGGTCCCAGCTCGTGGCCGACGTGCTGGCGCAACTCCTCCAACAGCGCCTCGGACGGCTCGTAGCCCGTCCGTAAGATCACGTAGGTGTGGATCGCGTTGCCCTTGATCTCGTGCGGCAGACCGATCGCCGCGGCCTCCGCGACCGCGGGATGGCTCACCAGCGCGCTCTCGATCTCCGCGGTGCCCAGCCGATAGCCCGATACCTTGATCACGTCATCCACGCGGCCGATGATCCAGAAGTAACCGTCCTCGTCACGCCGCGCGCTGTCGCCCGTGAAGTAGACGCCGGGATACTTGGTCCAATACTGGCTCACGTAGCGGTCGGGGTCTTTGTAGATCGTCCGCAGCATGGCCGGCCACGGCTGTTTCAGCACCAGATATCCTTCCTCACCCGGCCCGACAGAGTTGCCTTCTTCGTCATAGATGTCCGCCTCGATGCCGGGGAAGGGCTTGGTGGCGCTGCCCGGTTTCAGCGGGGTGACCGGCAGCGGCGTAATCATGAACATGCCGGTCTCGGTCTGCCACCAGGTGTCCATGATGGGGCACTGTTCTTTGCCGATCACGCGATAGTACCAGCGCCACGCTTCTGGGTTGATCGGCTCACCGACGCTGCCCAGCAGGCGCAGGGTAGAGAGGTCGTGCCGATTGGGCCACGCCTCGCCGAACCGCATCAGCCCGCGGATGGCAGTGGGCGCGGTGTAGAGCACGTTGATGCCGTACTTCTCGACCATGCTCCACCAGCGGTTGGGATAAGGGAACGTCGGCGCGCCTTCGTACATGAAGCTGGTGGCCCCTAGCAGCAGCGGCCCATAGACGATGTAGGAATGCCCCGTGATCCAGCCCGGATCGGCGGCGCACCACCAGCGGTCATCCTCTTTCAGATCGAACACCCACTTCAGCGTGATTGCCACGCCCACCATGTACCCGCCGTGGGTGTGCAGAATCGCCTTGGGTCGTCCGGTGGTGCCCGAGGTGTAGAGCATGAAGAGCGGGTCTTCCGCGTCCATTTCCTCCGTGTCGCACCGATTCCCCCCGCTGGCGGCACGGGCCACCGGCAACGCCATCAAATCATGATACCAGTAATCGCGCCCGGCCTCCATCGGCACGTCCTGCCCGGTGCGCCGCACCACAATCAGGTGCTCGATCGTGGGCGACCGGCGCAGGGCTTCGTCCACGATTTTCTTCAGCTCTACGATCTTGCCGTTCATGTAGCCGCCGTCGCAGGTGATGGCGACCCTCGATTCGCTATCATCAATGCGCCCGTGGAGCGCCTCGACGGAAAAGCCGCCGTAGACCACCGAATGCACTGCCCCAATCTTGGCGCAGGCGAGCATCGCGATGGGCAGTTCGGGGACGCGGCCCATGTAGATCGTCACCCGGTCGCCCTTGCTCACCCCCATGCTGCGCAGCACGTTCGCGAAGCGACATACCTCGCGATTCAGGGCGTGATACGAAAAGGTGCGCACCTCGCCCTGCTCGCTCTCCCAGATCAGCGCGAGCTTGTTGCGCCGCCAGGTTTCCACGTGGCGATCGAGGCAGTTGTAGACGATGTTCGTCTTGCCGCCCACGAACCACTCGTAGAACGGCTTGTTGGAATCGTCCAATACCTTTTCCCAACGTTGGAACCAGACGAATTGCTCGGCCTGCTCCGCCCAGAAGCTTTCCAGATCGTTCCGCGCAGCCTGCGCCATCTCTTCGTAGCTTTTGATGTTTGCCTCGGCGACAATTCCCGGCGAAGGCAGATAAAGGTCCTGTGTTTCCTGTCCGACGCTCATTGGGTATCCTCCCTTGTGTTCATAGTTCCGGCTTATGACCCCGTAGTTTAGCCCCTTGCGGGCGCTCGCGACGGGCACGAGGCCCTAAACTACGGACATTCAAAGAGATTGTCAACACTTCAGGGCAGATTATACACAAAAACTGTGCAAATGGGGAGCTTAAATAAAACGGCCCTGCCGTAATCACGGGCAGGGCCGTTGTGCGTATCCTCGGATCAGCCGGTGGGCTTATGGCAAAGCTGGCACGATTCTATGGCCCGTCCCGCGTGATCCGCCGGGGCAGGCTTCACGCCGCCATCGGGCGCGTGGCATAACAGGCAATTATCGCGGCCGGTCAGCGCGTGCGGGATGGGCGGCGGGGCACCGGAACCGGCAGCCGCCGCCGGGGTCGCGGTCGCGCGCGGTGTGGCCGACGCTATCGCGCGGGTTGCAGTGACGCGCGGCGTGGCCGACGCTATCGCGCGGGTCGCGGTGGCCTGCACGGTCGTCGTCACAGCCGCCGCCGGGGTCGCCGTGGCTGCCCCACCCTGCGCCTGAGACGCCACATGACAACCCGTACAACTCGCCTCAGCGAAAGAGGCGTGGTTCGCGGGATACGGCTTAAGGCCGTCCAGCCCGTGGCACGTCACGCAGGGAATGCCTTCCTGGATCGGATGCGGGATCACCGGCGGTTCGCCGGTCGCCGCGACCTCATCGGTCGGGGTTGCCACCGGGGTCGCGGTGGGTTCGCTGGTTGCTGTGGGTTCGGCTGTCGCCGTCGTGGTAACTTCAGCGACCATTGACTGATGACAGTTCCGGCACATGGCATTTGTGAACGCCGCGTGATTTTCGGGGTAAGGCTTGAGGCCGCCCAGAGCATGACAGGCCTGGCAATCGGTGTCGGCCTCTATGGGATGCGGAATGCCGGGCGGTTCGCCGGCGGGCGCGGCCGGAGCCGGGGTCGCCCCGGTGGCATCAGTCGGCGCGGCCTCTTGCATCTGTGCGACGTGGCAACCGGTGCAGATATCCGGCGTGAAGCCATCATGGCTTGGGGGCCACGGATGCACGCCCTCGGGACCATGACACACGGTGCAATCGGTGTTGGCCGAAATCGGATGGGGGATCGGGTTGGGCGCGCCGCTCGGCGCGGTCTTCGGCGGCGCGGATAGCTCAAGGATCTGGGGCGCATTCAAACCCGCGTAGCGCCACTCGGTCGCATGGCAGGCACTGTTGCTGCAAAAGCTGCTGTTGTCCGAGCCGCCGGGGTTGCCCACGGTGTGACACGCGGCGCAAGATGCATCGAACTGGAAGCGATGCTCGGCCAGCCAGGTGGTGCTGCTGTGTGAGGACGGTTGCGGCAGTCTGGCAATCGTCACCGGCGGCAACGGTTCGCCCGGATTGGCGACCGCCGGAATGGAATGGCACAGATTGCATTCCAGCCGGATGGCCTGGTTGTCGGCGCTGAGATGCTTTCCATCGTGGCAGCGGAAACAACCAGGGAAGTCTTTGTGGCCGACGTTATTCTTGTGCGATTCCCACGTGAGGTTCATAAAGGGAAACTGCGTGATATCGAAGATGGATTGTAACCCCGTGACCGCCGCTGTAACGTCCTCGGGGCGCTCGGCGTAAACTGCGGGGTAATTCGTCTTATAGAAATCCTCGATCTCAGCAATGGCGGCCGCCGCTTCCCCTTCCGTGGCGTACTGGCGTTCAAGCACCGCCACACCTTGCTTCTTCAACTCAGGCAAATCCGCCGGCAACGCGCCGGTTTTCATGGCCTCATCCATCACGTCGCCGGGGCGGCGGAAGTTATGCGAGGCGCGGTTATGGCAATCCACGCAATCCATCTTCCGCTTTTCCATCTTCGCCAATTCATCCCGCGTATAGGAAGATTCCGTATCCATATACTCGGTCACCACGCCGTTGTACTCGGCCTGCACCCAGGGAATCTCCTGACGCTTCTCATCGGTGGCGACGTAGTAAACGGGGTTCTCGATGTGCCAGTGAATACCGCGACTCGAATTCTCCGTCAACTGGCTGCCGCCGGTCCTGAGCGCCAACACGGTTTGCGTCAGACTGTTTTCCTTATCCTGGGCGAATTCCGGGATGACAACCACCCGATCCTGATAGAACTTTTGCGGCCAGTGACATTGCTCGCAGACCACTTCCGCGGGACGCAGGCTGTGGATGGGCGACGGAATCGGGCGCTCGTAGAGGTTTAGCGGATAGACCCAGAGATAGCGGACGTTCGCCATCTTCGCCTGCACCGCCGCCAGCGCACCCGGCCCGATGTGGCAGGCGCCGCAATCGGTGCGCGCATGGGGAGATATCTGGAAAGCGGTGTGCTCGGGGTACATCACGTGGCATGACGAACAAAACGCTTCAGATTCCGTGAACTGGAGTAATTCTACGGAAGCGATGAAGAATACAAACAGAAATCCCACGCCCAATAAGCCCAGTAGCCACCAGGGCCAACGGCGCTTCCTGGCCGCGACGGGTACAGCGAATTCCGTGACCTCTTCAGGGGTCTCCGGGGGCGCAGCAACAGGCTCAATGTCCTGTGTCATAATATCTCCTCCACAGAGAGACGGCTTGATCGAGGCAAGAAAACGAATCGGCAGACCCACAACACCGCATGATAGAATCTCGGATCGTGGCCCGCGGCGGATCGAGTTGGGACATCTTGCCTGCGAACGGGTTAACGCGGTTTATTATAGTGCGCAACGCTCTGGTGTCAAGCGCTCGAAGGAAATTAGCGGTAGCCCTCGGCCTGGAGATTGAACAGGTGTGCGTACGCGCCGTCCTGCGCCAGCAACTCCGCGTGCGTCCCCGCCTCACTGATGCCGCCGCCTTGCAATACGATGATCCGGTCGGCCATGCGCACGGTCGAGAAGCGATGCGAGATGAAGACGGCTGTCCGGCCCTGAGTCAGTTCACCGAAACGCTTGAAGATCTCGTACTCTGCCTCGGCGTCCAGCGCCGCAGTCGGCTCATCCAGCACCAACACCTGAGCCTCACGCATGAACGCGCGGCCCAGCGCCACCTTCTGCCACTCGCCGCCCGAAAGCTCCAACCCCTTGTTCCAGCGCCGGCCTAGGGTGGTCTCATACCCCGACGGTAGTTGCTTGATGATGGGTTCGGCCCCGCTGCGGCGGGCCGCCGAGATAATCTGTTCGAGATTTTCGACTTCTTCAACCTGGCCGAAACCGATGTTCTCGCGCGCCGTGAACTGATAATGCACGAAGTCCTGGAACAGCACGGCAATGTTGCGCCGCAAATCCTCGACATCATACTCGCGCAGGTCCACCCCATCCAGCAGGATCACGCCTTCAGTGGGATCATACAGCCGGACGAGCAACTTCACCAGCGTCGTTTTGCCTGCTCCGTTGAGCCCCACCAGCGCAATGCGTTCAGCGGGGTAGATGTGGCAGTTGATGTTCCGCAACACCCAGTTCGGCCGCCCCGGATACTGGAACCCAACATCGCGAAACTCGATGCCCTTGCGCATCGGATTGGGGAACGGCAAACCATCCTGCGCCATCGGCATCTCCGGCGTTAATTCCAGATATTCGAACAGGTTATCCAGGAAAAGATTGTTTTCGTAGAGCCGCCCCAACCCGTTGAAGAGCGACCGGAATGAATTCTGCGCTTGCCGAAAGACGCTCAGGTACATCGTCATGTCACCCAGGGTGATTTGCTGCGCCACCGTGCGGAAGATGATCCAGGCGTAGCTGGCGTAATACACAAGATTCGTCAGCAACCCCAGCCCAACGCTGGCCCAGGTGCGTTTGACCGCGATAGCAAGGTCTTCACGGTAGAACTTCCAAAACAACTCCTGATAGCGCGCCAGCAGCGTCGCACCCAGATTGAAAAGTTTCACCTCCTTCACAGTATCAATAGAGGTCAGCAGCTCTTCCAGATAACTCAACAAACGCGATTCAGGGGCGCGCCAGGTCAGGGTGCGGAACGTCAGGCGCGAGAGCCGGGATTGCGCAACAAACGACGGGACGGCAGCCACGAAAAACACCACCGCCAGCCAGGGGCTAAAGCGCACCAGCAACGCCGTCAGCGAGATCATCGTGATGACCTGCTGCAACAGGAAAAACGAATCCTGGACGATACGCAACGCACTCCAATCGGCCTGGCGGCGCGCATTCTGCAACTTGTCGTAGAAATCGGGGTTCTCGAAGAAACGCAGATCGAGGCTGAGGGCCTTCTCCATGATCAGCGTGTTGACGCGATTGGTGAGCTTGCTGTGTAATATGTGCTCGATCAGGGTTTGCAACTGGCCCAATAGCGTACCGGCCAACAGCAGGGCAAACTCCAGCAAGAGATAGGGCATGATGTGCATCAGCCCGTCACGCGGCGCCATCTGGTTCGTGATGGAAGACACCACGCCGTCAACGATCAGCTTACCGGCCCATGCCTGCGCAGCGGGCAACAACGCTTGCGAAACCGTGAGCAGCCCCATGATGACGGTATCGCGCGGGCTGGCGGCCCAGACCAGCTCGAACGCGCGCGGCGTGTTGCCGAAGGCGCGATAGATCTCCTTCAAGCGTGCAGAAAGCGGCTGAGGCGGCTCCGGCGGCGGGCCGTCGCCATTATTTGAAGCCGGAAAGACAGACGTTGGGTTGGGAGGTGGACGTTTCGGCGGCATGATTTACTGATGGCCTCAGCTTCGCTCTTCCGATGTGTTGCGCTCTTCGTCCCCGATGATCATGGCGATGGCGCGCTCCCACGAGTCGGCTTCCTCTTCGCTGACCGTCTCATCCCGGAAGCGATAGTCATGCTTGCGGATCAGTTCATCCAGCTCGCCCCGCAATGTACGCCACGCCACGGCCTGCCATGCCGCCAACGTTTTCGCCTGCCCGGCGGAGGCGTGTGAAAGGGTCATCTGGAAGTGGAGCAGACATAGCCCGCCCGCGGCAATATACCCCGCCTGGATCTCTTCAGAGTTCAAATGCCTGAGCAAGGTCCTGGCGTGTCGCCGGTTGGCGTCGGCCTCCAGCACGCAGGCAGGACAATCTTCTTCCGCCGCCAGCGCACGAGACAGGTCGGGCTGCCCGCGCGAAAACAGGCGCGTCGGCGCGTCGGCCTGCGCCTCCAGCGCCTTCACCAGGGTGTTCACCACGTCGCTGTAAATGATGGAGACGCCCAGCACGCTGCCCCGCCGGCGCGCGATGCGCCAGGCGTGGCGATAGCACAAACCGCGCGCGTTACGTAGTTTTTCGCGCACGCCCACGTCTACGACGCCTTCGTAGATCAGCGCATTCAGGTAACTGTCACTGGCCTTGCGCGCCAGGCGGCACATCGGGCAACCGCCCGCCGCCATCGCTTCCAGTAACTCATGATAAAAAACATCTTGGTCGGCCATGTTTCCGCCTTTAATCACCCGTACATTTGCAAATGTTGTTCGCCATGCACCGATTCCCGCAGTTCTTTATCAAGCACCGCGCACATGAAACCCAACGCGTCATCATCGGCCGCCCGAAACTGGTGAACCGCGTCGGAGGCCACGAAGATCGCATCGCCAAACTGGATCGGGTGGTCCTCGCCATCGAGATGCACCGTGCCATGACCACGCAGCACCAGAACCGCGTGCTCATAATTGTGCGCCTCGAAGTTGCTGACCGCACCCGGCTCTAGTTCGAAATATCTTACTTCCAGATTATTCGACTGATCGCGCCGGCTAATAAAACGGCGGACGGTCACGCCCGGACGTTCTGGGCCATAGGATAGTTTCGTCACGCCTTCCCAGTCCCAACCTCCATCAGACCCATTGAATTTGTGAATGACGCTCACGATCACCTTCCTCTTAGCGTATCCTTGCAGTTTGTTGTTTCAGTGCCAATGGCGCATGATAGCTTAGTGAGCAGGGTCAGTCAACCGCCACGCAATGAAACTCTAAAAGGTGACCTGTGAACCAACAGGAAGTTATCATTTTCGGAGCAGGGCGCATCGGCCGCGGCTTTGTGGCAGACCTTTTCCATGCCGCCGGGTATGCGCTCACCCTCGTGGATCAGTCGGCTAAGCTGATTTCCGCGTTGACGGACGCTCAGCGTTACACCGTCGTGAAGGCGGAAGACGAGACGCACCGGCGCGACGACATGATCGGTGGATACCGTGCCCTCGCGACAACGGACACCGAGACAATCCACAAGGCGTTGATCACAGCCGATATCGCCGCGGTCGCGGTTTTCCCCCAGCACTTCGATGCTGTGACACAGTTGATCGCAAGCGGCCTGCTGTGCAGACAGGCCGAACGCCCTGATGCGCCCCTCGATATCCTGCTCTGCGCGAATCTGGCCCACGCGGGGACAGAATTTCGCATGCACTTGATGGCCGCACTGCCCGTTGAAGCACATCCCTACGCTGAAACACGAATCGGCATCGTGGAGACGCTGGTAATGCGGATGGTGGCCGACCCGCCGGTGGCGCTGCGCCAACGTGACCTGCTGTTGCTCTGGACCAACGGTTTCTCCGAGTTTCCCGTAGACCGCAATGGCTTCCGCGGTGCGACGCCTGCGCTGTCCGGCCTGCGTCTGGTAGATGACATGCGCGCCGAGGAAGCACGCAAGCTCTACACCTACAACATGTGTCACGCCGCGTTGGCCTATTTGGGCGCACGGCGCGGCCACACGATGACGGTCGCTGCGCTACACGATCCAGTCGTCTGGACGGATGCCGCCGGCGCGCTGGAAGAAGTGGGACACGCCCTTGAGATCGAATATGGTTTTACACCTGCCGAAATGACGGCCTGGAACGCCCGCGTGTTGCGCCAGACCGACAATCCGACGCTGGGTGACACGATAGCCCGCCACGGCGCCGACCCTCGCCGTAAGCTGCGGCGGGATGATCGGCTGATCGGCCCGACGCTGCTCGCACGGCGCCATCACGTACCGACGCCCTGTCTGACGCACGCGATTGCCGCGGCTTTCTTCTACGTGAACGTGGATGACCCCGGCGCGCGCTCCATTCAGGAGCAGGTTCGCTCGGTCGGTTTACGGGTTGCAATTCGGACCGTATGCGAACTAAGCCCGGAAGAGGAAGATCTGGTCGAGGAAATTGCGAGAGCCTGCGAGAAGCTTTGACGCAACGGGATGAACATCAAAACTCCGGTCTGCCGGGACTTTAAGTCCACGCCAGACCGGAGTTCGTATTGCGAATCTATCCGAGAATTCTGTAGTATAGGGCCTTGTGCCCGTCGCCGACGCCCACAAGGGGCTAAACTACCGGTTTTCGAATAGACACCGATATTGGTTTAGACCCGGAAAGCGTCGCGCCCCGCGTAGATCGCGGCGTCGCCCAACTCTTCCTCGATGCGCACCAGCCGGTTGTATTTCTCCACGCGCTCGCTGCGCGCCGGCGCGCCGGTCTTGATCTGGCCGGTGCTCATCGCGACCACCAGATCGGCGATGAAGGTGTCGCCGGTCTCGCCGCTACGGTGCGATACCATTGCCGTCCACCCGGCCTGCTTCGCCATCTCGATGGCCGCAATGGTCTCGGAGAGGCTGCCGATCTGGTTCAGCTTGATGAGGACCGAATTGGCCGATTGCTCTTCGATGCCCCGCTCCAGGCGATCCACGTTGGTGACGAACAGGTCGTCGCCGACGAGCTGAATCCTGTCGCCGATCCGTTCGGTCAGCAGCTTCCAGCCGTCCCAATCGTCCTGCGCCAACCCGTCTTCGATGGAGATGATGGGATACTTATTGGCCCATTCTTCCCACAGATCCACCATCTGCGCGGAGGTGAGCTTGCGTTCGCCTCCACGACGCAACAGGTACGTGCCGTCATCCTGATAGATCTCGCTGGTCGCGGGATCGAGCGCGATGAGGATATCCTCACCGGCTTTGTAACCGGCCTTCTCGATGGCCTGCAAAATCAACTCGATCGCTTCCTCGTTGCTGCCCAGCGTGGGCGCAAACCCACCCTCGTCGCCGACGCCGGTGGGATAGCCCTTGCCCTTCAGCACGCCCTTGAGCGCCTGATAGGTCTCAGAACCCCAGCGCAACGCCTCGGCGAAGGTCTCCGCGCCGACCGGCGCAATCATGAACTCCTGAAAATCGGTGCCTTCCCAGTTGGCGTGCGCGCCGCCGTTCATGATGTTCATCATCGGAACCGGCAGCACTTTGGCCGGAACGCCGCCCAGGTAGCGATAAAGGGGTAGGCCCACTTCTTCCGCCGCCGCGCGCGCGATCGCCAGGCTCGCGCCCAGGATGGCGTTCGCGCCGAAGTTGCTCTTGTTCTCGGTGCCGTCGGCATCGAGCATCGCCATATCGCAGGCTTCCTGATCGAGCGCGTCCATGCCGATCAACACGTCGGCGATAGACTCGTTGACATTCTCCACGGCCTTCAGCACGCCCTTGCCGCCGTAACGGCTCTTATCGCCGTCGCGCAGTTCAAGCGCCTCGTGGATGCCGGTGGACGCGCCCGAAGGCACGGCGGCCCGCCCCATCACGTCCGATTCAAGCCACACATCTACCTCAACGGTAGGGTTGCCGCGCGAATCCAAAATCTCGCGCCCCATGATATCCGTGATCATGCTTGACATTTGACTAGTCCTCCTGCATTCGCAAATAGGTTCAACAACGGCCGGCATGGGCCGTCCATCAGACAGGTTTTTAGGGATAACCTCAAACACGCTCATCTTATCACAATCTCCGGGGTGAGTGAAAAACAGACCGGTTCTATCGCAAACGCGCTACCATTTTTTCGCGATATGTGGCATGATATGAGTATGCAGTTGGGTCGGCAAGGAGGCAAACATGCTTGGCAATTTTATCGTGTTCGGCGGCGTCATCCTCGCCATCGTTTTGCTCGTCACTTCGGCCATCAAAGTGGTGCAAGAGTATGAGCGAGGTGTGGTTTTCCGGCTGGGGCGGTTGGTGGGCGTCAAAGGCCCCGGCATTATCATCCTCATCCCCTTCATTGATCGTATGGTCAAGATGGACTTACGGACCATCACCCTCGATGTGCCCGCGCAGGAAGCCATCACGCGGGATAACGTCACAGTGCGGGTGAATGCCGTGGTCTATTTCCGTGTCATTGATCCGGGGCGCGCGGTCGTTGCGGTGGAAGATTATCGCAAGGCAACGTGGCAAATCGCTCAGACCAGCCTGCGGTCTGTGATGGGCCAGTCCGACCTCGACGAGTTGCTGATCCGGCGCGACGAAATCAACCAGAAGCTCCAGCAGATCATTGACGAACAAACGGAACCCTGGGGCGTCAAGGTCAGCATCGTCGAAGTGAAGGACGTCGAACTGCCCGATTCGCTCAAACGGGCGATGGCGCGCCAGGCGGAAGCCGAACGCGAGAAACGGGCCAAGATCATCCATGCCGAGGGCGAGCTTGACGCCTCGAAGAAGTTGACGGAGGCCGCGAGTGTCATGGCAGACCAACCGGCAGCCATTCAACTTCGTTATCTGCAAACACTCACGGAAATCGCGGCCGAAAAGAACTCAACGATTGTCTTCCCGCTCCCCATAGAATTCCTGAGCTCCGTGGAACGTCTGGTAAACGGGCTGGCGAACAACATGACGCCGCCCGCGCTCACCGACAATTCCGAGGAGTCACAATCGTAGCGAGGATGGTGTGGACGGCGGATCACACAACGGGGCGGCCTGGCGCGGCTATCTGGCCCTATCCCTGATCTGGATCAGCGTGTTGGGCGGCACGCTCTTTGTGACGCGTCGCCCTGCCGCCGAACCCATCGAGATCATCCCGCCGCCGACCGCTCAACCCACCGCGGCCCCCACATCCACGGCGACGCCTGCGCCCTTGCACGTAGATGTGGCCGGCGCGGTGACTTCGCCGGGTGTCTATCACCTCTCCCCCGGCAGCATTATTGCCGATGCCATTGCCGCAGCAGGCGGCCCGGCGCGCGACGCCGACCTCGACCGCATCAACAAGGCTATCGCCCTCTTCGACGGTATGCAGGTTTACGTGCCGCGCGTGGGGCAGACGTCCCCGCCGCTCGCAGAGGTCGCGCCGGCGCCAACTGCGCCTGCCGCCCGATCCGCAGGGATCCCCGACCTTCTCATTGATCTTAACACCGCGTCAGCCAGTGAGCTGGAGAGTTTGCCGGGCGTCGGCGAAGCGATTGCGCAACGCATCATCGAGGGCCGACCTTATAGCAACGTGAAAGACGTGCTGCGCGTCAAGGGGATCGGTGAGGCCACGCTGGAAAAGCTCAAGCCGTTTGTCACCGTGCAATAAATGGCGGCGCATTAAGCGCGTACATTCATCCAATTTATATCACCGAAATCGTAATCCCGATCACTGGTGCGAATCACTTTTCCATTTATGATGGAGTTAGATTCTTCCTCCTCCTTTGCGCGCGAATGCCGGGGTAGCCAGCACACCCCGGCATTCGTGTTTTTATAGCCTACGCGATTCCATGCACCATCTCATCAAGCGGCCTTCGCTCGACCGGCCCCGGCGCTTCCGAGCCATAGCCGATCGGCAAGATGGCGACCGGTCGCCAGTCGGCGGGCGCGCCGATTGCGCTGGCAACCTTGTCGTCATCGAATGCGCCGACCCATACCGTCGCCAGCCCCAGGTCGGCGATCGTCAGCATGGCATAGGTGGCGGCGATGGTGGCGTCTTGCAAGGCGTATAATTCATGCCCACGCGCGCCATATTTGCGCGCCGAACGACCGGGGTTGGTCACGAACACCAGACAAAGCGAAGCTTGTGCGATAAAGGGCTGGTTCGCGGCCTGGGCCAATGCGGCGCGGACCCTGGGCGCCGTGACGTGGTATATCTCACACGCTTGCAGGTTGCCTGCTGAGGGGGCTAACGACGTGGCGCGCAGGATTGCGCTCAGTTTCTCGCTCTCCACAACCTGATCCGTGAATCCCCGGACGGACCGACGCGCCTTGATCAAGTCTGCAAATTCCATGGGACACCTCCTTGTCTCCCCGAAGACGGACCTCGCGCTGTGAATTATACCACAATTTTGCAGCGGCGGTGTAACGAATCTCAAAACTTAGGGATCGCTGCAATCCCGCATAAAACCGCAGCGCGGACAAACGATCTTGCAGTGGCGTTTGATGACCGGCGCGCCACAAACCCAACACACGCCATCATCATCCGCATCCGGCGCGGCGTCAACCGATCCTCCCGGCAGCGCATCTGCTGCAGATGCCTGATCGGCGCGCATCATAACCCCTCGAAGCGCGCGACAAACTCCAGCAAGATCGTCTCAATCTGCTCGCCATAACGCCAGACGATCACCATCAGAATCACACCAACGATGCCTATCCCGATCAAGAGCGGGCCTGGGATGACCCCGGCGTTCGCGCCTAACCAGACGGAAACCGCCAACGCCGGCGTTCGCCCGACGGCAGCGGCCAGGATCAACGCCGACAACGGCAGAGGCGTCAACCCGGCCACCAGACAAATGGCATCATCAGGCAAGAACGGAAGCACAAAGAGAACGAAGAAGAAAAGCAACCCCTTTTCGGCCATTAACCGGTCGGCGCGCGCAAGAAACCTGGGCGACGCCAACCGTTCTACGACGGGCCGGCCGATGAACCGCGCGAGCATCATCGCCAGCGCCGCCCCCAGCGTCGTCCCGATCCAGCTCAGGAGGAAGCCGATCGGAAAGCCGTAGACGTATCCGGCGGCAAAGTTGATGACCTGCCCCGGAATGGGCGCAACGACAACCTGGAGCACCTGCAACCCGACCATGAACACTGCGCCCATCGCGCCCGCGTCGCGGATGGCCGCGGCAAGCGCTTCTGGGTCCCTCACCGCCTGCATAATCTGCGGGCCGCGCGCCGTCACAAGGCCGGTTAAACCCACCAACACCCCAAGGCCGATGACCCAGCGCGCCCAGACAGGCAACAACGCGCGCGAAGTCGCTTCCGGTGACGGGTTCATACGTCTCCGTTCCAGCGTTTCGAAAAGTACACGTATAATGGTTCCATGACACGCGGCATAGGCCGGATTTACCTCTATCTCCTGGTGATCGTCGCCGGGTTCACCACCCTGGGCGTCGAATTGAGCGCGTCCCGGTTGCTGGATCCGTGGTTCGGCAACTCGCTGCTCGTCTGGGCCGGGCTCATCGGCCTGATCCTGCTCTATCTGGCCGTCGGCTACTGGTTGGGCGGGCGCATCGCCGACCGGTGGCCGCAGCCCGCTGTGTTGCTGGGCATCATCGCCGTCGCCGCTTTCGCCGTCGGGCTGATTCCAACGCTCTCACGCCCGGTGCTGCGGCTGGCCGCCGATGGGCTGGCCGGCTTCGACGCGCTGGCGCTGGCAGGCAGCCTGGCCGCGGTGCTGGCGCTGTTCGCCGTACCGGTCATCCTGCTCGGCTGCGTCAGCCCCTATGCCATCCGGCTGGCGCTGCCCGATGTAGCGTCAAGCGGGAGCACGTCGGGGCGCATCTACGCCGCCTCTACTGCGGGCAGCATCGTGGGCAGCTTCCTGCCGGTGCTGCTGTTGATCCCGACCATTGGCACGCGCGCCACCTTTGCGGTGCTGGCGGCAGCCCTGCTCCTGACGGCGATCCTGGGCTTTGCCGGCCTCCGGCGACCCTGGGCGGCGCTGATTTCGGCGTTCGCGCTGCTGTTCATCCTCTGGCTAGGCTGGCGGCCGGTCGGACCGGTCAAACCGTCGGTCGGCCTCATCTTTGAGACGGAATCGGCCCATAACTACATCCAGGTGATTGACGCCGGGTTCGAGCGCCAACTCCGGCTCAACGAAGGCGAAGGCATTCACTCGGTCTATCGGCCCCAGGGCGGGCTGGCCGACGGCATCTGGGACTATTTCACATTAGCTCCGGCATTCAACCCGGCGGGCTATGGGCCTGAACAGGTGCAGCGCATCTACATCGGCGGGCTGGCCGCGGGTACCATGGCTCAACTCTTCACCGACGCCTACGGCCCGATTCCCATTGACGGGGCTGAACTCGACCCGAAGATCATCCAGGTCGGTCGAGACTACTTCAACATGAACGAGCCAAACCTCACGGCGGCTGCGATAGACGCACGGCGCGGGCTGCGCGAGAGCACACACGCTTATGATGTGATCGCGCTGGACGCCTATCGCCCGCCCTACATTCCCTTCCACCTGACCACCGTCGAGTTTTTCGATCTGGCCCGTCAACGCCTGAACCCTGATGGCGTGGTGGTCGTCAACGTAGGCCGCACGCAGACCGATTACCGGCTGGTGGACGCCATCGCCGCGACCATGGGGCAGGTCTTCCCCTCGGTCTACGTCGTGGATGAACCCGCGCCCGACTCACCGCTCGGCAACACGATGGTGGTCGCGACCATGCGCCCCACCACGTTGCAAGACTTCCGCGCCAACTTACCGGCCTTTGATCACCCGCTCCTCGCGGAAGTGGCCCGCCGCGCCGCCCCGCAAGCGCGGGTCGCCACGCCCCCATCCAACACCCCCATCTTCACCGACGACCGCGCCCCGGTCGAACAGGTGGTGCATCAGTTGGTTTTGCAACATTTCCTGGGCAAGTAGACAAGGAAACAAGGGAACAAGGGAACAAGGAGATAGATTGGCGGATTAACCTGAACGAGTGTCCCTGTTACTTGTCTACTTATCTACTTGTTTCCTTGTCTCCTTGCCTACCTCCCCGCCAGAGCCTCCGCCTGCGCAAACAGGTTCTCATGCGGCGTGCCATCCGGGATTTCGCAGCCCGCGGTGCTGATACTGCGCGGCCCGCCCGCGTCCATGCACGCCACGGTCGCCGCGCGGACCAGCTCCGGCGTGCCTTGCAGCATCACGGCGACGGGGTCCTGGTTGCCGCACACCGACTGGTTCGGGCCAAACGCCGCCGCAGCGCGGCCCATATCTACTTTCCAGTCTATATCAATGATGTCTGCGCCAGTCTCGGCCACGTCGGCCAGGATGTGCGTCGTGTCGCCGCAGATGTGCAGGCGGGCCAGCGCGCCCATCTCATGCACGGCGGCGAAGATGCGCTGCTCATAGGGCAGGGCAAACCGGCGATATGCGCGCCGCGAAATCTGCGAGGCCACGGCGTCGCCCAGTCCGATGATGTCTGCACCCGCACTCACCTGCGCCCGGGCGAAGGCGATTTCCACCTCGACGACGTGCTCCAGCAGGTCGGTCACCCATTCGGGCCGATCCACGAGATCGGTCATCAGCGTCGAGACGCCACGCAGGTTGGCAGCCTCGGCCAGCGCGCCCTCCACCCATCCCATCACGGGGACCTGCCCGCCCGCTTGCTCTCGAAACAGCCGGACGGCCTCCAGCCGGTCGGTCATCCGTCCGCCAGACGCGGGGGCAGGCCGGCCCAACTTCTGCAAATCCTCCGGCTCGACCAGCAGGGACCGCTTGCACAACAACAGGCTATCGTGCGGATACTCGATCACCGCGCCGAAATCCGCCGCCTCGCGGTATGGGTCGGAGATCGCTTGCAGGATGTCCAGCGAGAACGCCTCTTGCACGGCGAAGTTGGCTGCGCACAACACGCGATAATCCTGGTAATAACGGCTCAACGGCTCGTGGATATAGTGCGCGGCGAACTGCATCATAATATCGAAATTCGGCGGGCGATCCACCGGCTGGCCCTGCAATCGGGCGGCGACGCGTTCGGATGAGTTCATTCGGCAGGCTCCTCTGGTTCGGGTGTCGGATTCACGGGGTTGATGAAACACTCGATGCCGTCCACGATCCCTTGCGCCGCGCGATCCGTCTCCTCTGTCAGAAGCTCGCGGTCTGTGCGCAGGAAACCGGTCTCGATGATAGCCGCAGGGGTGGACGATGCAATCTCACGGAAGGCGTGATACCGAGTCATATCGTAGGTGATCGTGCTGGGGTGGCGGGCCAGATCGGTGGCAGCTTCGTAACGATCCCAGAGGCAGTTCGCAAGCTGCTCGGAGGCGGCGCTGCCACCTTCGAGACTGGCGACCTTGAAGCCGCTGAAATCTACCATACACGAGTCGGCATGGATAGAGACGAAAGCGTCCGCGCGATACCCCTTCAGGCGGTCGTCGAACTCTTCCAGAAGATCAGCGGTGATGCCGCGGGCCTCGAGTCGAGTGATGACGGCCTGCGCAATCGCCATATTGACCTCCGCCTCGGTCAGCCCGTCCGGGCAGACGGCCCCCGAATCGTTGCCGCTGTGCCCGGCGACGATCCCCACGCGCATCCCCTGCAACGGCTGCGCGCCGATCAGCGATTGCAGGAACGCCGGCCCCTCACCGGCCTGGACCGACTGATAGGCAGACCATCCGCCCACCGCCACGGCGATCAGGATGATGAACAGGAACGAGCGTTGGATCCAACGAAGCGTCTTGAGACGCATAGCAACTCCGTGAAAGCTTCTGCCCCCATCATACTATATCAGTAGACAAGTAGATAAGTAGACAAGGAGGCAGGTAGGGAGGGAAGGAAACAAGGAACAATTATACAAGGAGAGATGGAGAGACCTTGTCTCCTTGTCTCCGTGTTTCCGTGTTTCCTTGTCTACTTGCTTCCCTGTTTCCCTGTCTCCTTGCCCAGTTATGGTACAATGCACCCGAAGAGAAGGAGTTGCTCCATGCCCGAAAAAATCCTGGTTTCAGTCGCCTGGCCCTATTGCAATGGCGACATGCACATCGGCCACATCGCCGGCGCATATCTCCCATCCGACATCTTCGCGCGCTATCACCGGTTGCGCGGGAACGACGTGCTGATGGTCTCCGGTTCCGACACACACGGCACGCCCATCACCGTGCGCGCGGAGGAAGAGGGCATCACACCGCGGGAAGTGGTGGATCGCTATCATCCGCGCAACACGGAGGCGCTGATGCGGCTTGGCGTCAGCTTCGACCTGTTCACCGAGACGGATACCGAGAACCACTGGGCCGTGACGCAGGACCTCTTCAAGACGCACCTGGAATATGGTTATGTCTACAAAGACGCCATGGATCAGCTCTATTGCGTGGATTGCGCCCGCTGGCTGGCCGACCGTTACGTCGAGGGGACGTGCCCTTATTGCAGCCACGACGGCGCGCGCGGCGACCAGTGCGACCACTGCGGGCGGACCTACGACGCGATCCAGCTCATCAACCCGCGATGCAGCTATTGCGGCGGCTCGCACATCGAGGTGCGCTCCACCGAGCATTTCTTCCTCGACCTGGGCAAGCTCAACGAGCCGCTGCTCGATTGGCTCAACGATGGGGACAAGGAACACTGGCGGCCCAACGTGATGAACCCGACACGCGCCCGGCTGGAAAGCCACGAGCTTCACGGCCGGCCCATCACCCGCGACATCCAGTGGGGCATCACCATCCCCGTGCCGGGCTACGAGGACAAGCGCATCTACGTCTGGTATGACGCGGTGATCGGCTACCTTGCCGCGAGCAAGGAGTGGGCCGCGATCACCGGCGACCCCGAGGCGTGGCGCGCCTGGTGGAATGACCCGTTGGCGCGCAGCTATTACTTCATCGGCAAGGACAACATCGAATTTCACACGATCATCTGGCCGGGGATGCTGATCGGTTACGACGAGGCGCTGAACCTGCCCTACGACGTGCCCGCCAACGAGTATCTCAACGTCGAAGGCCGCAAGCTGAGCAAGAGCCGCCGCTGGATGATCGGGATGCGCGACGCGCTGGAGCGTTACGACCCCGACCCGTGGCGCTACGCCCTCACCGCGAACGCACCCGAAACGTCCGACGTCAACTTCACCTGGGAGGAGTTCGTCCGGCGCAACAACGAAGAGCTGGTGTCCACCTGGGGCAACCTGGCGAACCGCGTCCTGGGCTTCGCCTACAAGCGGTTCGACGGCAAAGTTCCCGAACCCGGCCCGCTGGACGACGACGACCGCGCGCTGCTGGACCAGATCGAGCCGACCTTCGAAAAGGTGACGGCGCTGCTCGATGCCGTCAAGATCAAAGCCGCCCTCGAGGCCGCGATGAACCTGGCGCGCGAGGCGAACCGCTACCTGAACCTCAAGGAGCCGTGGCAGAGCATCAAGACAGATCCGCAGACGGCCGCGACTGCGATCTTCGTAGCGCTGAAGGTGATTGACAGCCTGAAGGTGCTCCTCGCGCCGTTCCTGCCCTTCACCTGCCAGCAGTTGCACGCGTATCTCGGCTACGACGGTGACCTGTTCGGGCGGCTTTACATGGACGAGCTGGCGGAGTCTGAGCGCAGCCATATCGCGCTGCGTTATGACGATGAGAACGCAACGGGCCGCTGGGAGCCAAGCGACCTCAAGCCAGGGCAGGCGCTACGCCAGCCCGGACCTTTGTTCGTCAAGCTGGAGCCAACCGTGGCCGAAGAAGAAGTGGAACGGATGGCCGCCGGCGCGGGGTGAGGCGACACGGACTGAAGAAAATAAAACACAATACGCGAGGTCTATCGGGCGGCTAAACCGCCGATAGACCTCGCTCTGTTTCATGACGGGACCTGATAGTCTAGCGCATCCGTCGCTTCCTCATTCAAATAATCCGCCCGGCGATTGAGGATCTTCAGGTCACGCCTCATCACTGATCTGGCGAACATCTCCGGGGTGATTTCGGGGATATCACTCAGGTCAATATCTTCATCTTCAAGCCGATCAAGACGCTCCCAATCACCCATTGATTCTTTCATAGAACCAGTATAACGACAATTTGTAACGCCTGCAAAGCGCAAAAGCAGCCGCTCTTTAGCCACCACACTCTCAAAGATTAAGAGTTCACAACGTAAGTTACACACACTTATCCACAGCGGAGCCATAGTTATGCACAGGCTGATCACCATTCGATATTCCTGATCTCTGGCGCAAGGCTTCAGGTGTAACGTATAATGACGACATCATGGATACGTTGGAGCAGCCCGGCAAGACACAAACACAACAACCCAATCGGTTATTGTCCATTGCAATCCGATGGCTGCCGGCGGCCAGCGCGCTGGCGCTTATCGTCGGCCTGCTCGCCCTGCCGCCGCACAGCCTGCTGGACAAGGCTGACCACGCGGCCTTCGCCGTGTGCCACCGCATCCCCGAACGCACGATCATCGTTGCCGGACGGCCCCTGCCGCTGTGCGCCCGGTGCAGCGGCAGCTACCTGGGCGCGCTGACCGCGCTCGGCGTGTTGAGCTTGCGCGGACGCTTCAAGGCAGGGCGGCTCCCCACGCGACCCTATCTCTTCCTGTTTGGCCTGTTTGTCGCCGTCTGGGCCATTGACGGTTTCAATTCGTGGCTCACGCTGTTTCCGGGCGCGCCGCATCTTTATGAGCCGCGCAACGCATTGCGCCTGGTCACCGGGACGGCGCAGGGCATCGCATTGGCCGCGATCATGCTGCCGCTCGTGAATCGTTCGCTCCGCGCGCGCCCGGCAGAGACGCCCACCGTGGAGCATATCCCCGACTTGCTCTGGTTGCTGGCCGGCGGCGCGCTGGTCATCACGATCGTCAGCAGCGCCCGGCCCCTGCTGCTCTATCCGCTCGCGGTGGCGAGCGGTCTGGCCGTCGTGGCGCTGGCGACGTTGGTGAACCTGCTGCTCCTGGAGAGCGTCTCGGAACGCGTGCGTCGTTCGCCGGCCCGCTTGACCATCGTCACGTGGAGCGTCGCGCTCGCGCTGGGTGAGCTTGCGGCCATTGGCGTGGCGCGTGCGGCGCTGGAAGCGCGAGTCGGACCATTTTTCTAGCGAGCCGCGCGAAACATTTGCCGCGCTCTTGCGTTTAGTTTAACAGACACACAATCCGGCATCAGGGCCGTTTCGCTTGTGTGCTATAATCAATCACGCGCAACTCAAGGAGAAAAATCATGGATTTCGGCAAGGCTTTTGTCTTCATGTTCGAGGACCCGGAATGGGTTCGCAAGTTCGGCATCGGCGCGCTGATCGCCCTCGCCGGATTGCTGCTCAGCCCGATTCTCATCGGTTTACTGGCGTTCGTCTTCCTGGCGGGCTACAGCCTCGATGTGACACGCAACGTCATCCGGCGCGAGCAGTATCCCATGCCCGAATGGGACGATTGGGGCAGCTTCTTCGTCAAAGGTCTGAAGCTCACAGTCGCGATCCTGATTTGGAGCTTGCCGGTGCTGTTGACCTTCATCCCCATACTTTTCGGCGGCATCTGGATAGGCAACGCCGACAACAACGGCGGCGCGGCCTTCGGCGGGATTTTCCTGCTGCTATGCGGCCTGTGTCTGGCCGTGCTGTGGGGCCTCTTCGTCACCGTGATTTCACCGGCGATCTACGTCCGCATGGCGCAGACAAATAACTTCGCGTCGGCGTTCCAGGTCGGTGAGCTGTGGAGCTTCACAACCCGCAATCTGGGCAACATCATCATCGCCGTCTTACTGACGTGGGTTGCAGGCTTGATCGCCGCGGCTGTCGGCGGCATCGGCGGGCTGTTCTGTGGCGTGGGCGCACTGCTCACCGTGCCGGTGGCGACCATCTGGCAGTACCTCGTGACGGCGCATCTCTACGGCCAGGTGGGCGCGGTGGAGCGCGATGCCCGACTGGAGAACCTGGATATTGACGCCACACCTGCACTGCCCGAACCGCCCGCTGTCGCATAGGCCCAGTGAGCGACCATCGTGATTGACATCCTGTCTTCGTTTGGGCTATCGGCAGCCAGCGGCCTGAACGCCTACCTGCCGCTGCTCATCGTCGGGCTGCTGGCGCGCTATACGAATATCATCGACTTGAAAGCGCCCTGGAATGGCCTGGAAAACGGCTGGGTGCTGCTGGTCCTGGTGATCTTGCTGGCAATTGAGATGACCGCCGACAAGATACCCGCGGTTGATAGCGTCAACGACGCCATTCAAACAGTCGTGCGGCCCACGGCGGGCGCGGTGCTGTTTGCCGCCAGCAACAACGTCGTCACCGACATGAGCCCGGTCCTGGCGCTGATCCTGGGCCTGCTGATGGCAGGCAGCGTCCATGCGGCGAAAGCAACTGTCCGCCCGGTGATCACAGCGACGACGGCCGGCATCGGCAACCCCATCGTCAGCACCGTGGAAGACGTGGTTTCCGGTGGGTTGACTCTGATCTCATTGCTGCTACCCGTTGTCGCTGCAATCGTGATGCTGGCGGTGATTCTCTTGTTAGCCAGGCTCTTCTGGCGTTTTCTCCGCAGGCGGCAGCCGCTCACATCATAGCCCCAATCGGTTTATCCCGGTGCAGCTTTGCAAAGCTGCGCCGGGATCACATTGTTGCGAGGAAAACTCGTGTCGGCGGAGCCCAGACTCTACATCTCCGTGGTCGTGCCTGCCCATAACGCGGCAGACACCCTGCAACTTTGCCTGGACGCCCTCGCAAACCAGGAATACCCCCCTTCCCGTTACGAAGTCATCGTGATTGATGATGGTTCTACCGACCATACGGCAGCGATTGCGCAGGCGGCGTCTGTGCGCGTGATTCGCCAGGCAAATACCGGCGCGGCCGCCGCACGCAACGCCGGCGCGAGCGCGGCGCAGGGCGATTTGCTATTGTTTACCGACGCGGATTGCGCACCCGTCGCAGGCTGGATGGCCGCCCTCGCAGCCGCGTTCGAAGATAACCGTGTAGCCGGGGCCAAGGGCACGTATTTGACGCAACAACGCGAGATCGTCCCGCGTTTCACCCAACTCGAATATGAAGACCGTTATGATCGCATGGCCGACACCGACACGATTGACTTTATAGACACCTACAGCGCGGCATATCGGCGCGACGTTTTCTTTGCCAATCATGGCTTCGATCCGAGCATCATGAAAGTGGAGGATCAGGAATTCTCCTTCCGGCTGGCCGAAAAAGGCTACCGGCTGGTTTTCACGCCGGGCGCCGTCGTCTACCACCGGCACAACCCGACGCTGCGCGCCTACGCGAACCGCAAGTACTACATCGGCTACTGGAAGGCGAGACTGGCGCGTTCGCAGCCCGGCCGCATGGTCAGCGACTCGCACACGCCGCAGGTGCTCAAGGTGCAAATGCTGCTGGCGATAACTGCACTGGCTTCAGTGGCGATGGCTGCGTTTGCAGCCCCCTTGAATCCTACGGTATCCGTATGGGGTCTGATCGCCGCCGGGTTATTGGCGCTGTTGTTCATGGCAACAGCCATTCCGTTCCTGGCAAAAGCGTGGCAGCGCGACCGCACCGTCACCCTGCCCGGCGTCGGATTGTTGTGGGTTCGCGCGCTGGCCCTCAGCGCGGGGTTTGCCGCCGGTGCGGCGCACTTCCGTGGCCCGGATGCAGGTCGTCCCGCCGCCCTGACGGCCCGGCAACGCATGGCCAAGCGCGCACTGGATTTGAGTCTGGGCACGGCCACGCTCATTTTTTGCGCCGCGCCCATGGCGTTGATCGCGTTGGCGGTCAAGCTGGATTCCCCCGGCCCCGCCCTCTTCACGCAGACACGCATCGGCGAAAACGGCAGGCCGTTCAGGATCCTGAAGTTCCGCACCATGGTGGTGAACGCGGAAGAAATGCTGCCACAACTGGTGGACCTTGCCGAACTGCCCGAACCCGCGTTCAAGCTGCGCACAGACCCGCGTATCACGCGGCGCGGGCATATCTTGCGTCGTTACAGCCTGGACGAATTACCGCAACTCATCAACGTGTTGCGCGGCGAAATGAGCCTGATCGGTCCGCGACCGGAAGAAGCGGCCATCGTCGCCCAGTACACCGACGCCCAACGCCGCCGGTTAATGGTCAAGCCGGGGATGACCGGCCCCATGCAGATCAGCGGGCGCGGCGCGCTGCCGTTTGAAACGCGTCTCACGTTGGAACTCGACTATATCGAACACTACTCGTTGCGCCAGGACTTGAGCATCCTCTGGCGCACGTTGCCGGCCGTGCTGCGCGGCGACGGCGCGTATTGAAAAAGATAATCTACAGCTAGAAATTTTGTTCTGCATGTTGCGCGCGTTTGTCACTGATCGCCGAAATAGGCTAAAATACACCTATGCGGCCCGTATCATCATCTGACCTGACGCTGAAACTGGACACCCTGCCCGACCGGCCAGGGGTTTATATTATGCGCGCCGCAAATCGGGCGGTGATCTACGTCGGCAAAGCCATATCGCTGCGTCACCGCGTCCGTTCTTACTTCCAGGCGGGCGGGCGCACCCACCCGCGCACGGCGCGCCTCGTCAGTGAGATCGCCGATCTGGAGTGGATCGTCACCGACACCGAACTGGAAGCTCTGATCCTCGAAAACGAGTTGATCAAGCGCCACAGACCACACTATAACATCCGGCTCAAAGACGATAAGACCTACCCCTACATCAAGATTCACTGGCAAGACGCTTACCCCAAAATCAATATCGTGCGCCGCATAGCACAGGATGGCGCGCGCTATTACGGACCGTTCACCTCGGCGTCAGCCGTCCGCCAGACGCTCGACGCGCTGCGCCGGGTCTTCCCCTATCTCGATTGCGACCGCGTGATCACGGGGAACGATCCCAAACCCTGCCTCTACTTCCACATCAAGCGCTGCCTGGGGCCATGTATCGGCGCGGTGGATCAGGAAACCTACCGGCAGATGATCGGTGAACTCGCGGCGTTTCTCGAAGGCAAGAGCGACGAAGTGCTCCAGCAACTGGAAGCACAAATGCAGCGTGCCGCCGATCAGCTTCAGTTCGAACGCGCGGCTCAGCTCCGCGATCAGACGCGGGCTGCGCGCACCATCGTCGAGCGCCAGAAGATCGTCAGCGGCAAACAGGAAGACGAGGACGTCATCGCCTTCGCGCAAGACGAACGCACGGGCGAAGCGTGCGTCCAGGTCTTCTTCATCCGGCGCGGCAAGCTGATCGGCAGGGAGAGCTTCATCCTGGAGGGCGCGACGCAGGACGCTAACGGCGAACTGATCACCGCCTTCGTCAAGCAGTTCTACGATGAAGCGGCGAATGTGCCGCCCACCATCCTGCTGCCCAAGGACCTCGACGAGCGCACCATCATCGAGCAATGGCTGCGCGGCAAACGCGGCGGGCAGAAGGTCACGCTGCGCGTCCCGAAGCGCGGTATGAAGTATGACCTGGTGCGCATGGCCGCCGATAATGCCGCTGCGACGTTGCACACCCTGCAAGCGCAATGGCAGGCCGACACAAACCGCCAGACCGAAGCCCTGACCCAGATTCAGGAGGCGCTGGGGTTGCAGGCCCCGCCGGGGCGCATCGAGTGTTTCGACATTTCGACGCTACAGGGCACGGACACCGTCGGCAGCATGGTGGTCTTCACGCGGGGCACACCCTCCAAAGGCGAGTACCGCAAATTCAGCGTCAAGGGCAAGGGCGCGCGCGGCGAACCGGATGACTACGCCTCAATGCGCGAGGTGTTGCGCCGTCGTTTCCGGCGCGCCGTCGAAGAAGCGACAGACGACCCGGCCAACAAGGGGCGCAAGTCGGACGCGTCATGGCGCATGTTGCCCGACCTGCTCATCGTGGACGGCGGCAAGGGCCAACTGGGCGTCGCCGTCGAAGTGCTGGCGGAATTCGGCCTGACCGAAGTCGTGCCGATGGCTGGCCTCGCCAAACAGCGCGAAGAGTTGTTCCTGCCCGACCAACCCGACCCGATCCTCTTGCCGCCGGCCGGTCAGGGGCTGTTCCTGGTGCAGCGCATCCGTGACGAGGCGCACCGCTTTGCCATCACGTTCCATCGGCAGAAACGCGGCCAGCGCGCCGTCGCATCCGAGTTGGACGCCGTGCCCGGCATCGGCCCGGCTCGGCGCAAGGCGCTGCTAAAACACTTCGGCTCGTTGGAGGCCATTCGCCATGCGACGGTAGACGATCTCGCGGCCGTGCCGGGGATGAACCTGGCGGCGGCGCAAAGCGTGCGGGAGCATCTGTAACATGCGTCTAACCCCGGCACAGAGTACGCAATTCTGGGCGCAGTTCAATAACTCTCCCCTGTTCGCCAAGTGGCCGACCGCGCGCGACAATCTCTACGCGATGCTTGAACTGATGCCCATTCCCCCGGATGGCGTCATCTACGAGCCGGGCGATCCTCCTTCTTATCTCTATCTGATTGGCGCGGGCAGCGTCCAGCTAAGTCTGCTACACAACGGCAAACCCTATCTTCAACAAGAGCTCGGTCCCGGAGATCATTTCGGCCAAATGGGACTCTTCGCCAACAAATATCGGAGCCGGGCCGTCGCCACGCCGGAAACCGTTTTATATCGGATGAGCGCCGCGGGATTACGCACCGCGCTCGATCAGAACCCCGCCCTGCAAGAGGAGTTGCTCCACGAGAAGCGCGCCGGACGCCTGCGCCGCATTCCCCTGCTGCACAGCATGACCGACGATCAATTGCGCTGGCTGGCTCAGGTTATCGAGGAACGCACCGTCGCCAGGGGTGAAAAACTGCCGCTGGGATCGGATGCGGGGCTGTGGATCGTGGATTATGGGCAGATAAAGGTCACAGGGCCGGCCAACCCCCACGAAGAAAACGAGTGGCCGAAGTGGGGCATCACCGCCGGTAATTTCTTCTTCTCCCCTGGCCCCGATTTGCAATTTGGTCGTAAATGCATTGCCGAGACGGCCGTCGCCGCCGCGCCAGGCCGCCTGTACTACCTCCCCGTCCGCGCAGCAAACCGATTAATTGCGACCTTCCCGGAAATGGGAAACAGGGTCGCCGAGCCGCTGGATATCGCGCAAATCCTGTCCACCATCCCACAGTTCCAGCTTCTCACCCACCAACAACAAGAACATCTGGCCCAATACGCCGGATGGGAATTCGTGCCCGCGGGGCAAAATGTCACGACGCAAGGCTCCGTCGGCCACAGCTTCGTCTACATCTTCGACGGCGCGGCCGTGGTCACCGCGGTGGATGACCGCGGTCGTTCGCGTCCGCGCACTTACTTTAAGGCCGGCGATGCATATGGCACAACCTCACTGTTGGCCGGCCAACCGCGCGACGCCACTGTGCGCGCCGTGCGCGCACAGGACAAAGAGAGACAACCCGGTCTGGATGGTGCGGAAGTCATTATCTTGAATCGTGATGACGTGCAGCACGCCTTCGCCGTAGATCGGCAAATGTGGCACAGGGGCGTTCCTCTGGTTAACGAAATGGTGGTGATCAAAGAAGACAGGCGTCCACTTGACTGGATGGATGAGGGGGAGGTTCTGCGCTGGCGCAAGAATCCGCATATCCTCTGGCTGATCTTGCCGGGGGCGCTCGTCGTACTGGCGGCAGTCCTCCTGGTCATCGTGTGGAGGGCAGTTCCCGATGCGATTAAAGGTACGGTGGGTGTCGCCGCCCTGATCTGCGGAGGCCCGCTGCTTGTTCTGGCGTTTTTGATCGTCTTTCTCAATTATCAGGACGACTACTACGCATTGACCAACCGACGTGTCACGCGGCGCGATCGTCAACTCATGCTTTACGAAGCCAGGGCAGAAGCCCCTTTGGAGATGGTACAAGACGTAACCATTAACACAAATTTCTGGGGGCGTTTGTTCGGCTATGGCAACGTCACCGTGCGCACGGCCTCGAAAGATCGCTGGATTGTGCTGAACAACATCTCGCAGCCGGAAAACGTTAAAGCCGATATCCTGCAAGGCAGAATCGAGGCCCAGGCGGCGGGTTACGGCAAACAAAACGAAATCCTGCGGCGCAATCTCATGTCCAATCTACAACTGGCCCTGCCCGTCCCAGAGCGCCAGCGCGCACTCGGCGATGCGGCGTCGCCTCCGCAGAGCATGTCGCGCAAGCTGTTCTCACGCGGCCCGCAAACGCCGCAACCGAGTCAGGAAAAGCTACCAGGCGCGCCACGTCCGCCATCTCGCTGGCTGGTCTGGTTGAACAGCAAGTTACCCGAGCAGTGGCGAAAGGTCATCATTGACCCAACCAAGCTACAGACAAGACCGTTATCCGGACAAGTGGTGTGGCGCAAACATTGGCTTAACCTGGCGGCGCGGGCAGGTCTGCCGTTCTTTGCATTCTTCCTCGTCATTGTTCTGGGCGTGATCCTGTTGTTTACGCGTCCGTCTCTGCCGGGATTCCCCACGCTCGGTCTCTTCCCACTGTGGTTCGTCGCGCTCATCGCTTCGGGAATCTGGTTGTGGTGGCAATACACCGATTGGCACAATGACATCTACGTGCTGACGGACGACAAGATCATTGACATCGAGCAGAGGCCGCTGGGCCTGGATACAAAACGCCGGGAAGGCGGCCTGGAACGCGTGCAGAATGTCAACGCGAAACAGAGCGGCATCCTGTCCAATATCTTTGATTATGGGGATGTCATCATCAGCACGGCGGCCGGCGATGAAGGATATACGTTTATCATGGTCGCCCATCCCAAGAAGGTGCAGGCCACCGTGTTTCAAAAGCTCGATCAATTGCGTCGTCGCCAGGAAGAAAAGCACACCCTGCAACGTCAGCGTGAGATGATCGAAGGACTACAGGTCTATCATCAGATCCAAGCGGAACAGGCGTCACGCGATAACTATTGAGCACCCCCGCGTAGCGTCACCACCCGAATGAAAGCCGGTTGATCAGCCGCTCGGGCAGCGCCGCCGCGCGCATGTGCGCCTGCGTCACCTCGATGGGATACGTTACCCGTTGCGTGCGCCAGGTCCGCGTGTCTGTGTCCAGGAGCGCGTAGGCTGCCCGTGGGTCGTTGTCGCGCGGCTGCCCGACGCTGCCGGGGTTGAGGATCACTCTCGGTTCTTCATCCAGGTTGATGGTCGCGCCGGGCGTAGGCGTCAGCACATGCACCCGGTCATTATGGCTCCGCTGGATATACAAAATGGGTACGTGCGTATGACCTACCAGGCAAAAACGCGTGTCAAAGTGCCCGAAGTTGCGCTGCGCGACCGACGGCGAGTGGATGTACTCCCAAACGGGATCACGCGGGCTGCCGTGCGTCAGCGTAAAATCATCCTGCAAAAGCGGTTGATTCGGCAACGCGCCCAGCCAGGCCATGTTCTCGGGCGAAAGATGCTCGCGCGTCCATAACACGGCGCGGCGCGCCTCCGGGTTGAAGTCCTTCACTTCCATTCGTCCCAGCACGGCCCAATCGTGATTGCCGACCACGCTGATCGGATCCAGCGCGCGCACCCGCGCGACTGCTTGATCGGGTTCGGGGCCATAGCCCACGATGTCGCCCAGACACCAGACTGTGTCATAACCGTGGCGCGCGGCGTCTGCGATCACCGCCTCCAGCGCCGCAAGATTCGCATGAATGTCCGACAGGATCAGCACCCGCATCGTCGTTTCCCCTTTCCTATACCGGCTCATCATATCATCATCCACAACTCTGCCGAAAGTCGCAGGTGCGTCTGTTGATGTCCGTTTGGTCGAGCGCCTCAAACGCAGTATAATGGCGCAACGCTATGGACAATTGCCGGTGGGTGATGGAAACGGCCAACGTCGAAGAGACGGCGGCGCTCGGAACGCGGCTGGGTGAGCAGTTGCTCGCCGGTGACGTGCTGGCCTTGTCCGGTGAATTGGGCGCAGGCAAGACGGCCTTCACGCAGGGCATCGCGAGAGGCATGGGCATCCGCGCCGCCGTGACCAGCCCGACCTTCACGCTCATCAACCGCTATGAGGCTCCTGACGGGCGGGTGCTACAACACGTTGACTGCTACCGTCTGGGCAATGCGATGCTGGAAATGTGGGACGCGGGCCTGACTGATCTTTTCACCGGCGACGATATCGTCGTCATCGAGTGGGCCGACCGTATCCCTGAGTTGCTGCCCGATGACCAGCTCGCCCTGGATTTCACCTATGTGGACGAAACCCGGCGGCGGATTTGCTTCCGCGGAGCATCCAATCGTCCGATCGCGCTGATCGGCGCGCTGGCCCACCGGCTGCCAACCGATTTATAGCTTCGTCTGGAAACCATCTCACCTATGCTGCTTGCGCTGGATACCTCGACACGATTTGCCGGCATCGCCCTCTACGCGCCCGATCGCGGCCTCATCGCTGAGACCAACTGGCACGCAGGGATGCAACATACCGTTTCTCTGATGCCCCGTGTCTCTCAGATGCTGGAAGCACAGGGGGTGCAAGTGGCGGACCTGACCGTCGTCGCCGTGGCCCTGGGGCCGGGGTCTTTCACGGGCTTGCGCGTGGGGCTGGCGGCGGCCAAAGGGCTGGCGCTGGCCGCCGGCATCCCCATCATCGGCATCCCGACGTTAAATGTCACAGCGTACCCGCACCATATGCAGGCATTGCCCGTCATTGCCGTCGTGCAGGCGGGGCGCGGGCGTATCTGCTGGACGCGCTATGATCCGGCTGCGGCAGAACCGGCAACGAGAGAATATACCCTTTCGGATCTGTCCGGCATGATGGAAGCCGTGCAACAGCCGGCGCTGTTCGTCGGTGAGTTGTCGCCGTCCGACCGGGCCGTGTTGGCGGAACGCATCGAGGCGCAAAGCAGGGTCGCATCCCCGGCGCTCGCTATGCGGCGCGCCGGCTGCCTGGCGGAGATGGGCTGGCGGCGCTTTGCGGACGGCGCGCACGATGATGTGACAACGCTGAACGCCATCTATTTGCAAGCGCTACCCGGCGGCGCGGCGCATTGAACGTTGTAAAAATGCCGACCATCACACCGATGACGGTCGCGGACCTCGATGAGATCATGCACATCGAGAAGCAGGCCTTCCACGACGCCTGGTCGCGCCGGATGTATCTCGCGGATCTGACGCAAAATCGTCTGGCGACCTATCTGGTCCTGCGGCCTGGCCGGCCGGAGCTACCGGAGGTGCTGGCCTACGGAGGTTTCTGGCTGCTGGGAGACGAAGCGCACATCGCGACCATCGCGTCGCACCCGGCCTGGCGCGGGTGCGGCCTGGGTCAGTGGCTGCTCATCGGGTTGCTGGATGCGGCCATCGAGCGCGGCGCACAGCGCTCGACACTGGAAGTGCGGGCCGGCAACATCAGCGCACAGCGGCTTTACGAGAAGCTAGGCTTTGAAGCAGCCGGCCTGCGCAGGCGTTACTATCGGGACGGCGAGGATGGGCTGATTATGACCACGCCCCCGCTCGATGCGCCGGAGATGGCGACGCGCATCGCGGCCGCGCGGGTCGAAGCGCGTGAACGGGCAGCGAAATGTCTGGCTGGAGATATGGGGACGGGAGGTAGATAATGGCGGATTCCCTGGAACAAGTTGCAGCCGAAGTGCGGGTTTGCACGCGCTGCGCGCTCGCCAAGAGCCGCAAGAATGCCGTGCCCGGCGAAGGCCCGGCCGACGCGCGCATCATGTTCATCGGCGAGGGTCCGGGGTTCCACGAAGACAACCAGGGACGGCCTTTCGTCGGCGCATCGGGTCAATACCTCGAAACGTTGCTGGCGGAGATCGGGCTGAAGCGCGACCAGGTTTATATCACCAATGTGGTCAAGTGCCGTCCGCCGGGCAACCGCGACCCCGAACCGGCGGAGTTGACGGCCTGTCGCGATTATCTTGACCGGCAGATCGCCCTGATCCAGCCTTCGATCATCGTGACGCTGGGGCGCTTCTCGATGCAACGCTATTTCCCCGGCGAGTCCATCTCGCGGATTCATGGCCGCCCGCGGCGTGTCGGTAACACCTACTATTTCCCGATGTTCCATCCGGCGGCTGCGCTGCGCAACCCCGCGTGGCGACAGGAAATGAGCAAGGACATCCAGCGCATCCCCCAACTGCTCGCCGAGCTGGCTGCGGCCGCACAGCCGCCCGCACCCACCACGGCGCAGCCCGACGATGACGAACCCGAAGGCTACGCACAACTCAGTCTGTTCTAACCCGTAGTCTAGCCCCTTGTGGGCGCCAGCGCCGACGCCCACAAGGGGCTAAACTACGATGTCTGTTAGCGAATAGGAGAGGTTTTTGGAAGCAGAACATCCTTTGCGCGTCGTGCCGGTGGGCGGTTTCGGCGAAATCGGCAAGAATTTGCTGGCCCTCGAATATGACGAGAACATCCTGATTATTGACGCCGGGCTGATGTTCCCGGAAAGCGATATGCTGGGCATTGACCTGGTATACCCCGATATCACGTACCTCACCGACCGGGCCGACCGCGTCCATGCCGTCATCCTGACGCACGGGCACGAAGACCACATCGGCGCGCTCTCCTATCTGCTCAAGTATCTTGATGTGCCGGTCTATGCGACGGCGCTCACGCGCGGGCTGGCCGAAGTCAAGCTGCGCGAGGCCGGGCTGTTGGCTGATTCGGAATTGCACACCATTACCCCGGATTCGGTGCTCGAGTTTGGGCCTTTCACGGTCGAGTTCTTTCACGTCTGCCACAGCATCCCCGATGCGGTGGGCGTCGCGGTCGGCACGCCACTCGGCCTGGTCGTCCACGCCTCGGATTACAAGTTCGACCAGCACCCGGTGGACGGCAAGCTGACCGACGTGGAACGGTTGCGCGAGCTGGGCGACCGCGGTGTCCTGTTGCTGCTATCCGATTCCACGAACGCCGACACGGAAGGCTTCACGCCATCGGAAGAACGGGTCACTGAGGCGTTGCACAGCATCATGCAGAGCGCCCGGGGCCGCATCATCCTGGCGACATTTGCCTCCAATATCTCGCGCGTCCAGCAGACCATCAACGCGGCGCGCTTACATGGCCGGCGCGTGGGCGTCATCGGGCGCAGCATGGTCAACAACGTGCGCATGGCGATCGGCTTGGGCTATCTGGATATCACGCAGGATGAGCTGCTCAGCACCGCCGAAATGAAGGGGCTGCCGCCGGAACAGGTGGTGATCGTCTGCACCGGCACGCAGGGCGAACCAAGCGCCGTGCTGGCGCGCCTGGCATCGGGGGAACACCCTCAGTTGCAGGTGCACCCCAGCGACACCGTGGTCCTATCGGCGACGGCGATCCCCGGCAATGAAGAATCGGTGAATCGCATCATTGACGACCTGTTTCGGTTGGGCGCGGACGTGATTTACCAGGACCTCTGTGACGTCCACGTCTCAGGGCACGGCAGCAAAGACGATCATCGGCTGATGCTTTCGCTGGTGCGCCCCAAATTCTTCATCCCGATGCACGGCGAGTATCGGCATCTGGTGCTGCACGCGCGCACCGCGGAAGCCGCGGGCATCCCGCGCGAGAACATCTGCATCGTGGAAAGCGGCCAGATCGTCGAGGTGCGCCCCAACGGGATGGCGCTGGCCGAACAGATCAACGGCGGCCACGTCCTGGTAGACGGGTTGGGGATCGGCGATATCGGGGCAGCCGTGTTGCGCGACCGCAAGCATCTCTCGCGTGACGGATTCCTCGTCGCGATGGTCGCCGTCAACCGCACCACAGGCGAAGTCGTGGGCGAGCCGGAAATCCTGACGCGCGGTTTCGTCTACGCCGCCGAATCGGACGACCTGATCGAGGGTGCCAGAGACCGCATCTGGTCGGTGCTCGATAGCGCCGGCGCGACGTCAGGAGCGCGCAACAAAATTCGCGATGCGCTCCAGCAATATTGCCACGCCCGCACCGGCCGGCGGCCCCTGATTCTCCCGCTGGTTATCGAGATATAGGCCCGGCGCGCCGAATGTCGTTCGTAGCGCGCACTCCTGTGCGCCGGAGACTCGTAACGCAAAACGCGATGCTCCCGCGTTGGCGGCAGGTTCAATTTCATGGCATAATTCATTCGTTTGCAGGTTTTCATCCGCGTAAGGAGGTACAGGTGACGAAAGAGCTGACGAAGGACGAGCTATTGGAGCTCCACCAGCAGATGGTCCTCACCCGTCGCTTTGAAGAAAAGTCGGCTGAGTTATACGCCGAGGGCAAGATCGGTGGTTTCTTGCATCTCTACATCGGCCAAGAAGCAATCGCCATGGGCGCTTGCAAGGCGCTGAAACCCACGGACCACCTTCTGACGGCCTATCGCGATCACGGGTGGGCCATTGCCCGCGGGCTGGACCCGAAAGCCATCATGGCGGAACTCCTGGGCAAGGCCACCGGCGTCAGCGGCGGCAAGGGCGGCTCGATGCACCTTGCCAGCAGCGAGCACAACTACTGGGGCGGCCACGCCATCGTCGGAGGGCATCTTCCCATAGCGACAGGCGTCGCGCTGGCGATCAGCTACAAGGAAGAACCGGATGCCGTGCTCTGCGTACTCGGCGAAGGTACCACCAACATCGGTTACTTCCACGAGTCCATCAACCTCGCGGCGGTCTGGAAACTACCGATCGTCTTCCTGGTCGAAAACAACCAGTACGGTATGGGTACCGAAGTCGCCCGCGCTTCAGCCGTAACGAACATCTACGAGAAGGGTTGTGCCTACGACATCGCCAACCGGCAGCTCAACGGGCAAGACGTGATCGAGATGTATCAGAACGTGGATGAAGCGCTGGATTATGCGCGCAAGGAAGGCCCGGTGCTTCTCGAAGCCCTGACCTACCGCTATTCGGGTCATTCGATGGGCGACCCCGAGCGTTATCGCTCGAAGACGGAGATCGAAGAATGGCGCGTGCGCGATCCGATTGCCCGCCTGGAAGATTACATGACCGACAAGAAGCTGGCTAAAAAGGCCGACTTCGAGGCGATCCGCGCGCAGGTCGAAACAGAGCTGGTCGAGATCGTCGAGTTCGCCGAAGAAAGCCCGAATCCTGAAGAGGCCGCACTCTGCGAGTTCGTTTACGTTGATCCCATCCCGCATCGCTAGTACCCGCCAGGGTGCGCGCGTCGGCGCAAATTCCTTTTTTAGAGACGCCAGCCTGCGCTCGCCAGGCAAGAGGAGCAGTTAATGGCACGCATTACGTATCGAGAGGCTATCAGCCAGGCCTTGCGCGAAGAAATGTACCGCGATGACCGGGTTTTCATCATGGGCGAAGAAATCGGCACGTGGGGTGGCACCTACGCCGTCACGCGCGGCTTCCTCGATGAGTTCGGTGAGAAACGCGTCCGTGACACCCCCATCGCCGAGGGCGTCATCGTGGGCGCGGCGGCCGGCGCAGCCATCGCCGGTTTGCGCCCGGTGGCCGAAATTATGACGATCAACTTCGCCTTCCTGGCGATGGATCAGATCGTCAACCACATCGCCAAGTTCTATTACATGTTCAACGGCCAGATCAAATGCCCGGTCGTCATCCGGACGGTGGGCGGCGGCGGGCGACAACTCGGCGCAACGCATTCGCAGACGCCTGACGTTGTTTTCGCCCATTTCCCCGGCCTGAAGGTCATTGCACCCAGCACGCCGGCAGACGCCAAGGGTCTGCTCAAGGCGGCAATTCGCGGCGAGGATCCGGTGCTCTTCATCGAGAATGCGACCCTCTACCAATCGCGCGGCGAGGTGCCGGATGATGAAGACTACATCCTGCCTATCGGTGTGTCGGATGTCAAGCGCGAGGGCAAGGACGTCACCATCGTCTCCTACTCGAAGATGTTGCCGGTCTGTCTGCAAGCCGCCGAACAGCTCGCCAAAGACGGCATCGAGGCCGAGGTGATTGACCTGCGCACGTTGCGCCCGCTCGACACGCGCCCCATCGTCGAATCGGTCCGCAAGACCAATCGCATGGTGGTTGTGGAAGAGGGTTGGCGCGCCTATGGCATCGGCGCAGAGATTGCCAGCCGCGTTACCGAGCTGGCCTTCGATTACCTGGACGCGCCGGTGCGACGCGTAGCGCAAGCCGAAGTGCCGTTGCCGTACAACAAAGAGCTGGAACAAATGGCGCTGCCGCAATTGCCCGATATCATCCATGCCGTGCGCGATGTGCTTTATCTCGATGTATAAGAGCCGCCAAAACGACGACAAGCCCATCATAGGAGGAATCCGTGGCTGAACTGATTTCCATGCCCAAATTGGGCTTTGATATGGCCGAAGGGCTGCTGCAAGAGTGGCTCAAGAAAACCGGGGATACCGTCAATGAAGGCGAGACCATCGCCATCATCGAGACGGACAAGGCCAGCGTCGAGGTCCCCTCGTTCCGGGCGGGCGTCCTGCTGAAAATCCTGGTAGAAGCCGGGACCAGCGTGCCCATCGGCACCCCCATCGCCGTGATCGGCACTGAAGGCGAAAAATTAGATATGGCCGCGCTCGGCCTGAGCGAAGCGGCCCAGACAGAAACGCCGGCCAAGACGGCCCCCGCCGCCGAGGAAAAGCCGTCCGAAGTCGAAGCCGCCGCGGCCGCCGCGGATATCGTTTTGCCGAGCGCCGCCACCGAGCAAGCCGCTGAACCGGCGGAAGGGCGCCTGTCCGCTTCGCCCGTCGCCATGCGCATGGCCGCCGAACTGGGGATTGACCTCCGTCAAGTGAAGGGAACGGGGCCGGGTGGCCGCATCATCAAGCGCGACATCGAGACGCACCTGACGGAACGCGAGAAAGTCCCGACAAAGGCCACCGTCACGCCGTCCATCCCGACGCCGTCTTACGAGCCGACGATGGAAAGCTATACCACCGTGCCGCTCTCACCCATGCGCCAGACGATTGGCCGCCGCATGATGGAAAGCAAGACGCAGGCCCCGCATTTCTACATCACCAGCGATGTGGATATGGCCGCGGCGATGGCATTGCGCAGCCAGCTCAACGCGCTGCTCCCTGAAGACCAGAAGATTTCCATCAACGACTTCATCATCAAGGCCGCGGCGCTGGCCCTGCGCGAGTTCCCGAACCTCAACGCCTCGTTCGCGGGCAACGAGATTCACGTGCAGAATGAAGTGAACATCGGCATCGCCGTGGCGCGCGAAACCGGCCTGCTCACCGTCGTGATCCGCGATTGCGACACCAAGTCGCTGACGCAGATCGCCGCCGACGCGCGCGAGCTCGTAGGGCGGGCGCGCGGTGGGCGTATGAAGCCCGATGATATGGTGGGCGGCACGTTCACCATCAGCAACCTCGGCATGTTCGATGTAGACCACTTCATCGCCATCATCAACCCGCCCCAGGCCGCGATCCTAGCCGTCGGCTCCGTGGCGCAAACGCCGGTCGTCGTAGACGGGCAGATCGTCGTCGGCACGCGCATGAAGACCACGATCTCCGCCGATCACCGCGTGACGGACGGCGCGGAAGCCGCGCGTTTCATGCAGGCGGTCACCGCGGGGCTGGAACAACCGATGCGGCTGGTGCTCTAAACCTCACACACCCGGCTCCCCGGCCCTGTTAGCACACGAAGGGCCGGGGAGCTTTTTCCAAACCTCATCCCAATGAAGCGCACACAGGTCGGGTTGATTTCTCTGGCCCTCTTCCTGACAGGCATCGGCCTCAGGCTGCCCGGCCTGAGCGGCTATCTCACCCCCGATGAACACCTCTGGGCCGGGCGCACCGCGCAATTCATGCTCGCGCTGGGCAACCAGGATTGGCGCGCGACGAATACCAGCGGGCATCCCGGCGTCACCACCACCTGGGCCGGCAGCCTCGGCGTGACTCTCCGCTGGCTTTTCGACCGCCCGGCGGACGCCGCCTCGCTGCGCGCGATGGCTGAATCGCTGGCGGCGGACACGACCAGCCTCGCATATCTACCGTGGCTACGCCTGCCGATCATCCTTCTATGCGCCGTCGGTGGAGTGCTCTTTTTCCTGTTGAGCCGCCGGTTGTTAGGCGACGCCGTCGCTGTGCTGGCCGCCCTCCTCGCCCTGCTCGATCCCTTCTGGCTGGCGCACAGTAAGATCATCCACCTCGATGCGTTGCTCACCCTGACTGTTACGCTTGCGTGGCTCTTGCTCATGCTGGCGACGCGCACCCACCGCAGGGCGCTTTACGTCGCCGCGGGCATTGCCATCGGGCTGGGCATCCTCACCAAGTCGCCCGCGCTGGCGCTGGGGCCGCTCATGGTGGGCTGGCTGCTGTTCGACCGATTCAGCGCAACGGCGCACGCCCGGGGTGAACGCCGCTGGCTGACCGCCTTTGGCGACACCATCGTGGATTGCCTATGGGTGGGCATCCCGGCTGCGCTGGTCATCACCCTGCTCTGGCCGGCAATGTGGGTCGCGCCGCTGGATAGCATCCGCCGCGTGCTGGGGCTGATGGGGACCTACAGCCAGACCGGTCACGAGTTGGGCAACTTCTGGCTGGGTCAAGCCGTCGCATCGCCCGGCTGGCCGTTCTATGGTGCTGTGATCCTGTGGCGCACCACGCCAATCACCTTGATCGGCGTGGTGTTGGCGTTGGTCTCCACACTGGTCGGGCAAACAGGCCGGAGTGGAGGCTTCAGCCGGTTTCGCACATTGTTCTCTTTGCCGCAAAAACCGACTGAAGCCTCCAATCCGATGACAATCGTTGACGTTCGGCGCGCGCTGTGGGGGTTGTGGCTCTTCGTCGCCTGGTACATCGTGATCCTCTCCCTGGGCGATAAGAAGTTCGACCGGTATCTGCTGCCGGTTTTCCTGACACTTGACCTGCTCGCGGCCTTCGGTTGGGTTGCCCTCGTCGTGTGGTGGCAGCGCAGACGCAACGCGTCGACCGTTTCCGCGCGTCTGCGCCCTCCCCGCGCATGGTATGCCCTGATCAGCGTGCTGCTCATCGTGCAGGGCGGGTTGGTTTACGCCGCCGCGCCGTCCTATCTGACGGCCTACAACCCGCTGCTGGGCGGGATGCGGACGGCGCGCCAGGTGATGTTGGTAGGCTGGGGCGAGGGGCTGGAAGAGGCCGCGGCGTTCATTAACGAGCGGGAGGGCGCTTCTGGGGCGCGGGTCTCCTCATGGTACGGGTGCAACGTCTTCGCGCCGTTCCTGCATGGCGATCTGACAGACATCTGCTACGAGACGCCAACGCCCGCAGACCTCTATCGCGAAGATATTGACTATGTTGTAACTTATGTCAATCAGATTCAGCGCGAGCTGTTGAACTCCGATGTCGCAGCGCAACTGGGCGCGCCGCTCTACATCGTCCGGCACGCGGGCGTCGAGCAAGCCTGGGTATACGACTGGCCCAAACCCTACGTGCACACCGGTGATCGCACGCTATCGGACGGCTGGCGGCTGATGGGCTGGGAGATCAGCCCGCAGGACCCGGGAACGAACGCCATTCGACTGACGCTCTTCTGGGATCAGGGCGCGTTGACGGCGCGGACAGACCCCACACAACCCGTCACCGCGTGGATCAAAGACGCGACGGGCGAAGTGTGGGCGGTCGTCGAAGCTGTCGTTACCGGGGAAGAGAACACCGTTCCCGGCTGGTCGGGTGAGCCGGATATCGTTCAGCCCATAACGCTTCAGTCCCCGCCGGGCCTGCCGCCGGGCGTGTATCGCGTCGAAGTCGCGCCCTTCGCCGCGCAAAGCACAGACCTGAGCGAAATCATAGTCGCGCCGCAACGCCTGAGCGACCTTACGGCGAACCCTGACATGGCCCGCGCGTTGAACCTGGCCGATGCCGATGTGCGGTTCGGCGACGAACTGGCACTGGTCGGCTACGAGATCGTACCGAGCGACGAAGAAACCATCGTTGACCTGTTGTGGGCGGTGGAGAAAACTCCCGCAACAGCTTATAAAACCTTCCTGCACCTCGTAGACGCGGACGGCCGGATCGCAGCGCAGCAGGATAGCTGTCTCGGCGGCGCAACACAGGATGCCGCGTGCAGCCCAATGACCGGCTGGAGCGCGGGCGATGTGATCCGCCAACGGCTGCGCCTGCCATTGGCGCAAGGCGAAGGTCAATTCTACGTGGGCCTCTACCACCCGGAAACCGAAGAGCGCCTCCCGCTCTCAGCCGGTGAACAGGTCGTCCCGGATGGACGTTACCTGCTGCCCGGCCTCAATCCGGAAAGCGCTCCCTGAAAATCTTGTAGCCTGGCCCCTTGTGGGGCGCCGGCCGCGGATGCTCACAAGGGGCCAGGCTACGATGTTTTCGGAGATCTACTTCTTCAGCGCGCCGCCATAGGACAACCCGCTGCGTTCCTCGCTGCGGTCGGTGGCAGGCGGCGGCTCCTCGGAAAGCGCCGAAACCTCGGCGCGCATCTCCGGTGTCATGCCCAGCTCGGCCGCCGCGAGCGAAGGCTCCAGTTGCTCCAGGTTGCGCGCCCCGATGATGGCGGCGGTGATCGCCGGATGCGTCATCACCCAGGCGACTGCCAGCGTGACCGGACTTTGGCCGTGTTCCCGCGCATAGGCCACGAATCGGTCGGTGGTTGCGTAGTATTCCGCGTCCCCGTAACGCTTGACGTAGACCGGGTTCTCCAGCAAGCGCCCCGAATCCGGCTTGCGCCTCGCGCCGAACTTCCCGGTGAGCAGGCCGCCGCCGAGCGGGCTATACGAGATCACACCCATCTGTTCGGCCTGCGCCAACGGCAGAATCTCTACTTCGGCCTGGCGCTTCACCAGATTATACATCGGCTGGATGCACTCGAACCGGGCCAGGTTGCGGCAGTCAGAGATGCCCAGCGACCGCGCGATCTGCCACGCGGCCCAGTTGCTCACTGCCGGATATAAAATCTTCCCCGCGTGAACCAGGTCGTCCAGCGCCCGCAACGTCTCATCCATCGGCGTATTCGGGTCAAACCCGTGGATGAAGTACAGGTCCAGCCGGTCGGTGTTGAGGCGCTTCAGGCTCGCGTCAATGCCAAGCATGATGTTGCGCCGCGAGCTCCCGCGCGCGTTCCTGTCCGGCCCGGTCGGGAAGTGGACCTTGGAGGTCAGGACGATCTCATCGCGGCAATCCGCGATCAACTTACCCAGGATTTCCTCCGAGCGTCCCCCACTGTAGGTGTTGGCCGTATCGAAGAAATTGATGCCCGCGTCGCGGCAGCGCGCGAACATCGCGGCCGACGTCGCCTCATCCGCATCGCCACCGAACGACATCGTGCCGAAGCAGAGGCTCGACACCTGCACCCCGGTGCGACCCAAAAAACGATATTCCATGCAAAAACTCCTTTCCAATCTGTTATGTCAATAGAAAATTGTGGTAAAATACATTTATACGCGGCTTGATGTTAGCCCCTTTCGGGCAACTCTGTCAAGCTCATTGTGACAATGAGGAAAAGTACGTGATATTCAAGAATCTCCTGCGACGAGGCACGCGCAGCGCACTGACCATCCTCGGCATCAGCATCGGGGTCGCGGCAGTGATCGCGCTGGGCGCGATGGCCGAAGGCATGGTGAAGAACTACGGTTCCACCATCGGTTCCAGCAATGACCTGCTGGTGATGCAGGCCGACGCCCTGGACCCAATTCTCAGTTCACTAGATGAAACCGCGGGTCAGCGCATCCGAAGCATTCCGGGCGTGGAGAACGTGGAACCCGGCGTCTACACCTGGATTGCGACCGAGGATATGCCGTTCTTCCTGCTTTTCGGTTATGAACCAAACAGCATCGCATCGGAGCATTATCGCGTCGTCGAAGGCAAGCGCCTCACCGGGGACAAGCAGATCGTGCTGGGTCGCAGCGCGGCCGAATCGCTCAAGAAAGGCGTGGACGACACGCTGCGGCTCTACGGCGTGCCCTATCGGATCGTCGGCATCTATGAGACCGGCCAGGGGATGGAAGAGTCGGGCGGGCTGGTGACGCTCGCAGACGGCCAAGAGATCGCACAACGCGTCAACAAGGTCACGCTGTTTCAGGTTGGACTGAGCCGAAACGCGGACGTCGAACAGGTGATGCAGCGCATCGAGGCGACCGACAAGACTTTCAGCGTATCGAAGGCCAGCGAATATGACTCCGCCGAACAGTGGGGCGGCATGATTCAGGGCTTCGCCTGGGGCGTCGCCGGGATCGCCGTTCTGGTGGGCGGGCTGGGGATGATGAACGCCATGGTGATGAGCGTCCTGGAACGGACGCGCGAGATCGGCACGCTGCGTTCGTTGGGCTGGTCACGCCGCCGCGTGATGCGCATGATCCTGGGTGAGGCGATCGTATTGAGTCTAGTGGGCGGCGTGCTGGGTGTCCTTATCGGCATCGGACTGACGGAGTTGGCCGCGCGCACGCCGGGCATCGGCGCGTTCCTGGAAGGCGCGTATTCGCCCGCGCTCATCGCGCAGGGCATGGCGACGGCCCTCTTCCTCGGTCTGTTGGGCGGCGCATACCCGGCCCGCTGGGCGGCGAACCTCCAGCCCGTCGAGGCGCTGCGCTACGAGGGCGGCTCGGGCGCAGACGCCGTCTCCGGTGAGCTGGGCGAACGGCTGGGCAGCAGCCTCGGCGCACTGGGGTTGCCGTTCCGCAACCTGTGGCGGCGACGGATGCGCACAATGATCTCCCTCACCGGCATCGGTATCGGCGTGGCGACGCTGGTGATGCTGGGCGGCATGTCAAAGGGGTTGATGCAGGAACTCAACAGCCTGACCGGGAGCGGCGGCGCAGGCAACATTACGCTGATGCAGGCCAACGTAGCCGATATGGGGCTGAGCACCCTGGATGAGCGGATGGTAGGCCAGATCCAGGCGACGCCGGGCGTCAAGGCCGTCAGCCCCTATCTGATGGGTTTCATCATGACGCCCGATATGCCGTTGTTTATCATCGGTGGGCTGGATCCGAACAGCAGCGCCATGGCGCATTACCAACTGATCGAGGGCCGGCGCGTCGCTCGCCCCAACGAGATCATCATCGGCAAGACGGCCGCTGACAACTACAAGCTCGGCCTCGACGATACGATCACGTTGTACGACAATCGTTATAAGATCGTGGGCATCTTCGAGACCGGGCTCGCCTATGAAGACGGCGGCGGCGGTCTCGCGCTGCGCGAGGCGCAACGCTTGCTCAACCGCCCGCGCTCGGTCAGCTTCATCTTCGTGGACGCAGAGACGCCATCACAAGCCGAATCGTTACGCGCCACACTGGAGCAGCGCTTCCCCGAAGCCCAGGTCAGCCTGAGCAGCAGCTTCGCCCAGAACACTGATTCGATGGCGCAGATGAACGCCATGACGGCCGTCATTGGCGGCCTGGCGCTGATCGTCGGGGCGATCGTCGTTGCCAACACCATGCTGATGTCCATCTACGAACGGACGCGCGAGATCGGGACGCTGCGAGCCGTCGGTTGGCGCAAGAAGCGCATCCTGAGCCAGGTCGTCCAGGAGAGCCTGCTCCTGTGTTTGCTGGCAGGGCTGGCCGGTTCGCTCGTCGGCTTCGTCGCGATGGAGCTTTTCACCTTCATCCCGCTGGTCGGCTCCTTCCTGTCCGCCGCCTGGGATTGGACGATCTTCGCCCGCGCGATCCTCGTCGCGCTGCTCGTGGGGCTGATCTCGGGCCTGTACCCGGCCTGGCGCGCCAGCCGGCTGCGCCCGGTAGAAGCCTTGCGTTACGAGTGAAACGAATGAAGGAGGACGGATGAAACGCTTCTGGATCATGGCTGTGCTGATCCTTTTAACATTAACAGGCTGTGGATCCCCTCAACAGACGACCGACGCCAACGCGACAACTCAACCGGATGCCACCGAGGGCGTGATCTGGGCGTCCGGCAAGCTGACCCCGGTGCGCTGGGCAGGGTTAAGCCCGGCCGTCTCCGGCACGGTCTCCGCGATCCACGTGAACGAAGGCGATCAGGTAGCGGCCGACGACCTGCTAATTGACCTCGATAGCGGCGTATTGAAAGCCCAGGTAGACGCGGCTGCGGCGGCTGTGGCCGAAGCGGAGGCGGCCCTGGCGAAGCTGACGGCGGGCGCGACGCCTGCCCAGATCGCGCAGGCGCGCGCCGCGCTCGAAGCGACGCAGGCCGGGCTGGCGCTGGCACAATCCGAGGCGACGCAAGTGACACAGGCCGTCCGGGGCGCGGAGGCGCAGGTCGCCATCGCCCGGGCGCAATACAACGACCTCGCCAGCCGGCCGACAGACGCCGAAAAGCAGGCGGCGCAGCGCGAAGTAGATATCGAGCAGGCCGCCGTCAACCAGGCGCAGGCCGCCTACAACGTCGTGCGCGGCGACCCGAACATCGGGATGCGCCCCGAAGCGCTGGCGCTGGAACAGGCGACCGCCGGGCTGAACGCGGCAAAAGCGGCGTATGCCGCGGCGACCCAAGGGGCCACGCCGCAGCAACTCGCCGTCGCACGGGCGCAGATCGCCGCGGCGCAGGTTCAGGTGGATGCGGCGGAGGCGCGCACCCCGGCGGTCGAGGCTAACGTTCAATCCGCGGAGGCCGCCGTCGCCGGGGCGCAAGCCGCGCTGGACGCCGTGCTGGCGGGCGCCACCGCTGAAGATCGCGCGATGGCCGAAGCCCGCGTGATGTCGGCGCAGGCCGCGCTGGCGGTCGCCCAGGCGCAACTCGGTCAGGCGCAGGTCGTCGCGCCATTCGCCGGGCAGGTGGGCAGCCTCAGCACACGCGTGGGCGAGCTGGCGACGCCGGGCGAACCGCTGCTGCTGCTGGGCGAGACGGACCGTATGCACGTCGAAACCACCGATCTGCGTGAAACCGATGTGACGCAACTGCAACTCGGTATGCCCGTGGAAGTGACCTTCGACGCCCTGCCCGGTCACACTTACGAGGGCGCGATCACCCGCATCTCACCCATGAGCAACACCGAGAAGGGCAGCACCAATTACACGGTGGAAGTAGATGTGCCCGGTCTGGATCCCGGCCTGCGCTGGGGCATGACCGCTTTCGTCAACATCCGGACGCGCTGAACCCATGACCGAGCCGATCATCCGCACGGTCAACCTGACCAAAGTCTACGGCAGCGACGATACCGCCGTGCATGCTCTAGACCACGTGAACCTGCTCGTGCCGCGGGGCGAGTTCCTCGCCGTGATGGGTCCCAGCGGGTGCGGCAAAAGCACGCTGCTGAACATGCTGGGCGCGCTCGACCAACCGAGCGAAGGAGAAGTATGGGTCAACGGCGAGAACCTGGCGAGGATCAAGGATGTAGACAGCTTCCGGGCCGGTACGGTGGGGTTCATCTTCCAGCTTCACAACTTACTGCCCACCCTGAACGCCGTCGAGAACGTCGAGGTCCCGATGCAGGGCCAAATCGCCGGCGCACGGGCGCGCCATGAGCGCGCCGCCTATCTGCTCGACACTGTGGGATTGGGCAACCGCCTGAAGGCGCGACCGGGGCAACTCTCCGGCGGTCAACGCCAGCGCGTCGCAATCGCCCGCGCCCTGGCCAACTCCCCGGCGCTGCTGTTAGCCGACGAACCGACCGGCAGTCTCGACAGCCAGAGCGGCGAGGAGATCATGGAACTGCTGGCCGATCTCAATCGGAGCGAAGGTACGACGATCGCCGTGGTCACGCACGACCGGCGCGTAGCGCAGAGCACACAGCGCATCGTGCGTATGAAAGACGGGCAGATCGTCAGCGATCACCGGCTGGACGACCCCCTCGAGGAAGACCTGCGTATGTTGGCCTATAGCCGGTTGGGGCAAGCCTTGCTGGGCAAAAACCAACTTGACACCGACGGCCTGACGGCGGAAGAACAACAGATGCTACGTCGCCTGCTGACCCGCGTCGGCGATAGCGATGCGGGCGCGCCCTGACGCCGCCGTGATCCGTTACGATTCCTCGATCAGCCGGTCGAACGCCTCGATGCTCACCGTCGGGGCGGTCCTAAATGTGATGCCAAGCAAGCGCGATAACCCGATCGAACCCTGGATCGCGCGGTCGTTATCGGGGAACTCCACCACCAGCACCAGATCGTGCTCGCCCATCAGCGCGTAACCGGCCCTCGTCTCCGCGCCCAGTTCCTTGAGCAAGGCGATAGCCTTCTCCGAGCGTTCGGCGCTGATGTGATCCAACGCCTCTTGCGAATACTTCCCGAACATCAGGTAGGTAGCTATGCCGCGCCTCCTCTCCTGAGTTCATCATACACCCGTTTACATCCTTCGGCGCGGCGATTTTACTTACGCCGAATCATTACGCCTTTCCCTTCGTAATGACGGCTTCAGCCGTTGGGGATAGCATAACGGCTGAAGCCGTCACTACGAAGGGGCGCCGCGCAGTTTTCGGATGGATTCTAATTTATATTTGTAGTTTAGCCCCTTGTGGGCGCCGGCGAAACGTTTGGTGCAAAGTCGCGGGCGAAATCCGCCGGGATGCGAATCGGCCGGCCCGTCGCAAAGTCAACCCACACCCCCAGCGTATCAATCCGCGCCAGCAGCATCCCATCGGCGACGCGCCGAATGGTGTAGTGTCGCGTCGCACTAATCCGCTTCACGTCGGAGACCCAGGTAGCGATCTTAAGTTCTTCGCCCAGGCACGCGGGGGTCGCAAACACGGCATCGTGCCGGCGCAAGATGATGGCGAACCCTTCCGCGGCCATCCGCTCAGGCGGCCAGCCATGCGCGGCGATCACGCCCATGCCGCAGTCCTCCGCAAATCCCAGCATCGTCGCTTCGGACACCCGACGCGTCAAGTCCAGGTCTTGCCACGAGACACCATGCCGCTGTGTATACGCGCCGGGCGGCGGCGCGGGCAACAGAGGCAGCGCGTCCATCGCCTGCTGCACGATTTCGATCTGCGCAGGCTCAGACGGGGATTGCAGGGCTATCGTCTCAACCATTGCCGCAGCGACTGGATCGGGCAAACCCATAACGCGAAAATCACACGCCCACCGGAGGCTGCGCTCATCTTCGCCATCCGGGGTCATCCTGAGTTCCACGGTTTGACCGAAACGGGCGGGGTATAAATAGTCCATCACCAAGTGAAGCATCCGTCGCCCGGCGTCGCCCTGAAGCAGCGCCTCCTCCAGGTAGCGCACATAGCTGACGTTGTTGAGATGCCCGTACGCGTCACATTCATAGTGACGGATCGGCAGCCGAATCTCTTGCATATGATAACCTGGCTTTTCGTCCACCCCACTCAGATCATGTCATCCAGGCTTACGTCGTGTTCCCCGGCCACTTCGAGGATACTGTTCCACACTACATCCGACGCCTCGATCCCCTCGACCCGTCGCTTCGCCCGCTCGCGCGCCTCCAGCTCGCCGGGAATCAGCACGCCGCCCGAGTTGGGCGTGGGCGTGACGCCATGCAACCGCGTGAAGAACGCCTCGACCGCTGCGGTATAATCGGCAGGCTCCGTGTAATGCGAGATGTCCAGCGCAATCACAAAACCGGGGTTGCCGCCCGCGCCCTGCGTTGACGTTTCGCCGGGCCGCTCGGTGATGCCTGCACCCGTCAGCCCGCCCGATAGCAACTCGACCAGCAGCGCCAACCCATACCCCTTGTGACCTCCAAACGGCAGCAGCGCGCCCCCGGCGAAGTAGTCGTCGGCGTTCACCGCCGGGCCGCCTGCGACGTTCAAAGCCCAACCCTCCGGGATCGCCTGCCCGCGCACGAGTTCGAGCTTGCCCGCCGCCACCGTTGATGTGGCAAAATCCATGACGAACGGCGGCAGCGCGCCCGCGGGCGCGCCCGCTGCAATCGGATTGGTGCCCAGCACACGTTGCGCGCCGCCATAGGGAGCCAGCGGGCCGCCGGGTCGCCCGTTGCTCACCATCACAATCGCGATCACGCCGTTCGCCGCCGCATACTCCACGTATTCGCCCAGCCGCCCCGCGTGCCCCGCATGGGTCACCCCGATGCCCGCGATGCCGCCCTGCCTGCTCTTCGAGATCGCCAGCTCGACCGCTTCCCAGAACGCCACCTGCCCGAAGCCCCAGTGCGATTCGACCATCGCGGACGCCGGAGCATCGCGGATCACCTGAGGCCGGGCCGCCGGATCGAGCCAACCGGCGCGCAGGAAGCGATGATACGAAGGGATGCGCATCACCCCGTGTGAGCTGACCCCGGCCAGGTCGGCCCCCACCAGAGACCGGGCGACGCAGCCGGCGATATCGTCCGGCGCGCCCCACGACATGAAAATGCGCCGGCAAACCACTTCCCATTGTTCGCTGCTCAACTTCTTCGGCATAGACGTATCCCCCGAGTGATTGTGTTGTCAGCCAAGCCGGACCCATTCCAGATCGCCCGGCGCAATGTAGATGTAACCCTGATCGTCAATGAAGCGCGTGGCGCTATCGGTGGGAAAACGGATAATATCAAACGGGGCGCGGCGCGGCGTAGCTTCGAGCGCCCCGCGCACCAGTTCGACGACGGGATCGAGGCGCATGTCCCACTTGGCGATGGCAAAATGCGTAAACCGATAGCGCCGCGTCAGCGACCGAATCTTCTCAGCCCGCACGCTGCCCGCCTCGCCCCAGAACCGCGGTTCGCCCTGCGCGTCCAGTTCCACCACGTCCGGCTTATACCGGTCTCCAATGCCAGCCTCCACGGTCAACCCCGGATAATCCGGCAGATACAAGGCCCATAACAGTGCCTTCATCACGACGTGTTCCGTGCTTTCGACGGACTTCTTCACACAGACCACCTGTCGTCCGTGCGCGCGGAACGTCCACTTGCGTCGTAACTCCAGCTCATTGGTCATGGCGAAGTCATGCCACGCGCTTCAGCCGCGCCACGCCGCCACCGCCAGACACAACCAGCCCAGGATGAAGGCCATGCCGCCGATGGGCGCGATGGCTCCCAGCCAACTGACGCCGGTGAACGCGAACAGAATCAGGCTGCCCGAAAAAAATACCATCCCCGTGACCATCAACCAACCACCAATGGCCGGCAGGTTCGTCGTAGGCCAGCGCGTCACGGCCCACGCGACGCCGATCAACGCCAGCGCATGATACATCAGATAGCGGACGCCCGTTTCAAAGGTCGCCAGCGATTGCGGCGTCAGGCGGCCGCGCAGGCCGTGTGCGGCGAACGCGCCCAGCGCCACGGCCAACGCGCCCGATAGCGCTGAAATCACAAAGAAAGTGCGATCCACACCAGCCTCCTGTTGGTCATAACAACTACGGTATTGATAGGTGGGCGGACAATGCGTGAGGATGAGCAGCAGTCGGCTGCAGGATGGGGTATTCAAACACGACAAGGATAGAGCGGAGCATCGTCGAGATGCTCCGCCCCAGGATATTAGCGTCCGAGAACCTCATCCAGCCGGGCCTGATTGTAGTCAACTACAATCGTCCCCCGGATATCGAAGGTCGGCGTAGTCTCGTTGCCGTTGGCCCAGCCGCGCACGCGCTGCGCCGCCGCCCGGTCGCGCGAGATGTCCACCTCCACATACTCGATGCCACGAGTTTTCAAATAGGCGCGCGCGCGCCGGCATGAAGGACACCACGGCGTGCAGTAGAGCACCACATCGGCATCCGGCGCGGCGCTTTCCGCCATCGGCGCGCGCATCGCGACGGCCTCTTGCGAGTCCGGCTCCAGTTCCGCAAGACACTGGAACAGCACCTCGTTATCGGGCTGCTCGTCTATGTCGTGCACGTCCACGTAGCGGATGATACCCTGTTTGTCAATCACGAAGATGGCGCGCTCGGAGCGGCCGTCCGCCTTAAGGACGCCATAGAGTTGCGCGACCGCGCCATGTGGGTAGAAGTCACTCAGCAACGGATAAGTGATCCCGCCCAGGCTTTCCGCCCAGGCGACCAGACACGGCACGCTATCAACACTGAGGCCCAGAACCTGGGCTTGGACCCCCTCGAACCGGTCCAATGCGGACTGGTAGGAAGGGATCTGGTTCGTTCAAACGGGGGTCCAGGCGAGCGGGAAGAACGCCATGACCACGTTTCGTTTACCGGCGTAGTCGCTCAGGCGCACTTCTTGCCCGAGATGGCTGTTAAGAACAAAATCGGGAGCCTTATCTCCAACTTTCAACGCCATGTGTGCAGTCTATCCTTTCAGTGATATGGGTGTCATTGATATGTTTGTCATTCTGAGTAGCCTGTAATGTTAGTTTTTGTCATGTCACCCTGAGCGGGTTAACGATTCAAAGTACGCTACGGTTAGACTCCAGCGAAGGGTCTCGCCTCGCGAGAGATTCTTCGCTGCGCTCAGAATGACAATGGATTCTGTTTTCAGGGAGACGTTTTGCCGGTGATTTGATCCATCGCCCACCGAGCTTCCGTCCTAACCGTTTCATTTTCGTCAATCTCAGCCGCGGTGCGCAGGGCCGGCAGGGCACGCGCGTCGCCGATGTAACCCAGTAACGTCGCCGAATTGGCCCGCCGCTGCGCATTACCCACCGAAAGGCCGATCGCGAGCGGCGTCACCGCCGGCGGCCCCATCTTCACCAGACCATTCTTGGCGGCATACACTACCGAGGGCTTGTCGCTGCCCAATGCGCGCACCAACGCGCCGGTCGCCGCAGGCCCACCAATCTTCACAAGGCTTTGAGCCGCAGTGCGATGGACGAGCACTTCCGGGTCGGACAGGGCGCGCGCCAGAGCCGGCACGGCGCGTGGGTCGCCCATTTCGCCCAGAATCAGCGCCGTCCGCCAACGAACATCCGAATTCGGATGGGTCAGCCCCTCGCGCAAAATCGGCAAGTTCTCCGGCGAGGCCAGCGCGCCGATTGCCTGGGCCGCATACAGCCCCAGCCGCGGGTCGGGGTCGGCGAGCAGATCCAGCAGGGCGGAAGCCGCCGTCGGATCACCAAACGCGGCCAACCCGGCAATGGCCGCCGCGCGGATGGCCGGATCGTCGCTAGACAGGCCCTCGATCAACGTTTCCGGTGTCGGGATCGGATCATCAGCCAGCACAGGGCAAACAGCGCCGGCGAACACCAACACAATCAGGAGCGCCAGTCGCAGGCCCCAGGTCGAGAATAGATCGTTACGACGGATCATAAAATTCTCCGGTGCGCACACACTCAGCACACGTGTTTAGTGTCTATCAGAAACTCTGTAGTTTAGCCCCTCGTGGGCGTTCGCGACGGGCACAAGGCCCTATACTACGGGTTTTCGCTTAGTGTCTACTGCCGTCGGACCAAGCGATGCGCGAGCCAGTCGCCGATCCCCGACAGGTCTTCCGTAGGAAGCTGGCGGCCGGCGTTGGCGTCGAACAGAATGCGCGCCTGGCCGGGAAATTCGTCGTCGCCCGCCCACAGCAACACCGCTACGGGAAGCCGGGGGAGCGCCTGATAGATATACGCGGCCTCCGCGATCTCCAGCGGCGCACCGCCCTGCGCCTCGTTCGCCCGGCGAAACGCCTCGATGTCCCCGCCGAACCGTTCGGCCAGCGCGCCCTCCGCGTGGCCCGCAAACGCCTGCGCGTAGAACAACCCATCGGGCAACTCGCGAAATGCCACCCACTGACCTGCCGGGCGCGTCCCATCGCAATGCAGCAAATGGTGAATCAGCACGATGGCGATGGACGGATGGGCCGGCGCGGTTGCCGTTTCCCGCTGGCACAGGACTTCACCGGCGGGATGCGTGACAAGGTGCGGCGACCCGAAGAACGGGACAATCACGCCTTCCGGCGTGTGCTCGCACCCCGCTAACGCGGCTGCGATCTCCGGGTCGGTTCCGGCCCAGTCGGCCCGCGCCCGTTCCAGCGCGATCTGGAAACGGCGATGCGGGTCAACCGGCGCGTTGACGGTCATTGCCGCGGCGAAGTGTACTCGCCCCCGATCAGCTCGCGGGCGATGATCATCCGCATGATATTCATGCCGCCTTCCGCGCCGATGGAATAAGAGCGCACACCGCGGATGCCCATTTCGATGGGATATTCCTTGCTGTAACCCATCGCGCCCAGCCAGTTGGCGACCTCGTTCAGCGTCTCGAACGCCATGATCGGCGCGCGCAGCTTCGCCATCGCGCCGTAGAGCGCCACGTCCCGGTGCTTGAACTCGCCGCCCTCGTACATCCGATCCGCCATCCATGCGGTCTTATAGGTCAGCAGCCGTGCGCCCTCGATGTCGGTATAGCGTTCGGCGGCGGGGAAGTTGATGCCCTGATAGGCCGCCAGCGGCTTGCCGAACGATTCGCGCTGCTTAATGTACTCGACGCCCATCCGAAGACACGCGTCTGCCGCGCCCACACAGGTCGCGCCGATCAGCGCGCGCGCATAGGTGAATCCTTCCATCGCGTGATAAAAGCCCTGCCCCGGCTCGCCCACGCGGTACTCGTCAGACAGGTGCAGGTTCTCCATGTTGAACCCGCCGGTGGAGATCCCCGTCCGCCCCCAGTTTTCGATCAGAGTCGTCGTCACCTGCGGGTTGTCTTTAATCGGCACGGCGAAGAACGTGAAGCCCTTATGGCCCTGCGACGGGTCGGTACGGACGAGGGTCATGTGGATGCCGCCCATGCGCTCCGCTTCCTTGACGCCGCTGATATACAGCTTCTCGCCGTTCAGGATCCAATCGCCGTCAGGCCCGCGCTCGCCGCGCGACCGGGTGACGCCTTCGATGTCCGAACCGCCGCCCGGTTCGGTGGTGGCGATGCCCAGCAACGCCTTGCCCGCCGTGACCTGCGGCAGCAGCTTCGCCTTGAGTTCGGCGTTGGCATAACGGTCGAAGATGAAGCCCCAACTTGCCTGCACCAGGTACATCACCGGCAGCGCAAGACTGATTTCGGCGCGGCCCAACTCCTCGGCGGCAATGGTCGCCATAGTCACGTTCATCCCCTGCCCGCCGTACTCCTCCGAGACGGTCGGCGCCCATAGACCCATGTCGGCCATCGCCTTAATGATATCTTCGGGGATGTTATTGGTGCTGTCAATCTCGCGCGAACGCGGCGCGATCTTCTTCTGCGCGAAATCGCGCACCGCCTTACGCCACATCTGTTCTTCTTGAGTCCAGCCGAAATCCATCGCTTCTTCTCCTGACGCCCCTTAGCAAGTCTTACCCTTTGTAGTGACGGCTTCAGCCGTTGGGGGAGCACGACAACGGCTGAAGCCGTCACTACAAAGGATTTTTAGTTTTATAGGGCGATTGCGGTTAATCGGCGGTCAGGGCGCGCACCAGGTCGGCGCTCGAAATGATGCCCGCCAGTTGATGCTCCTCGATGACGGGCGCGTTTTCGATCCCTGTGTTTGCGAAAAGTTGCGCCACGAACGGCAGGCGCAGGTTCGGGTTGACGACAATCAACGGCTTCACCATCACCTCGCCCACCCGCACGCGGGTCGGAGCCAAAGAGTGGCTGATAACCCGGTACACGACCTCTTGAAAGGTCAGGATGCCATATGCATCGCCCTCGTCGGCGCGATCTACAATCGCAACCTGGCAGCCTTGATCCAGCATACGCTGAATGGCTTCCTGAACCGTTTCCAGCGGCGACACGACAACGAAACTGCGGTTCATGATGTCACGCGCCCGCAGCGAGTAGATCTCATGGGGTTGCATCGTTACCGCTCCTCTCCCATAAGTGGGAAAGCGCGCCGCATCAATGCGACGCGTCACCTGCGGATTTTACCACAAGAGGCGAGGGAATACTCAAATAGATGTCCTTATCAAATTTCAATCGGGGTGGTTGGGTGTCCAATTGAAAGGTCGGGTCGTCGCCAGCAGATGAAAGCCGAAACGCTCGAGGATGGGCCGGCTCATCGAGTTGGCATCCACGGTGAGGAAGCGAATCCCGCGCGCGTACGCATCACGCGCACGCACGGACAGCAACGCGGAGTAGAGGCCGCGCCCGCGATGTTCGGCAATTGTGGAGCCGCCCCACAGGCTAGAGAACTGCAAATCGGGGTGATAGCGAATCCAGGCGGCGGCGGCCGGGGCCTCGTCCACGTAAGCCACGTAGACCTGCAAGAGGTCGGGCGCTTCGACCATTTCATCGGCCAGCACCGCCCTGAGCCGGTTGCGATCTTCGCCCCACACCTGGGTCAGCACGGTGATGACCTCACCAATGCTATCAGGGTCGGTGATCTCGCGAATATCCGCGCCCGGCGACACCTGAAGAAGATCGGGGGCTTCGACCAGATCGAGCACCATGACGTTTTCCGACTCCTCGGCCTCGAACCCGGCCCGTAGCAGGCGCGCCGGTAGGTCAGGCGGCGCGTCGTGGCTATAGGTTTTCCACTCGAAGCCGTAACCCAGGTCTCCAAAGTAGGCGACCTGCTCTGCGATAACCGCGTCCGCGTTGGCTGCCGAAAGATCGGAATAGATCACCGCGCCCTCGTCATAGGGCGGGTGTTCGGGGATCATGCGCACCACATCCGGCGTGGTTTCGCGACGATAACCGGGGAAGTTTACTTCCATCCGCTGCTCACGGTCGAACAGCGCAAGCAATTCCGCGTGTGCCATCGCCATTACCCACAAACTTCAGTCTTCCACCCTGCGCTTCTGTAATTCTAATGGTTGGGGGGGGGCGGGACAGGGGGGCGGCGGGAAGGGCGCCGTCCGAGGCCTGAGTGGGGCCGTACCCACCCTGGCCAGTGGATGGAAGGTGTGTTTCGCGGGGCTTCTGACGGGGCGCCGGTCAGCATGGGCCGCGGTTGACCGGCGCCCGGCGCGCCGAAGCAGAAGCGACCAGCCGACCACTTGCTTGTGCAGCTATGTGCGGCGTCTAGTGCGTTTGCGCGGCGGCGCCGGGGCGGCGGTGTCGAGTTCGAGCCGGGTGAACATGAAATTGATGAGTGCCTGCCAACTGTCAAAGTAGAGGTAACGGGTCAGGGCTTGCACATCATGAAAGAAGGTCTGGCGGGCGACGAGTTCGGCCCGCACGCGACGGTATGGCTCGTCGCACAGGTCCAGGACCGTATGAAAGAGGAAGGCCAGCAGGTTGAGCATGATCAGCACCTGGGCCAAGTGCTGGTGGCCGTGGCCGAAGTTGTGCTCCAGATGGTAGCCGTAGTTCTTGAGCACATTGTTGTTCTCATTCTCGCTCTTCCAGCGGGTGCGCGCGGCCAGCACAAAGTCGTGCAGTCCAGATTCGGTCAAGGGATGGTCGGTCGCCCAGGCGTTGCGGTACAGCAGTTCGCCCGTTGCCTCATCCGTGATCGTCACCTCGCACCAGTTGACGTAGAGCGGCTTCGTATCTGCCCGCAGCGGGACCCGGATGGCGTAGCGATAGCGCCATAGCTCGTGACGTTGCCCGGTCCAGCGGCGCTGGCTGACCTCCGCCACCCCGCCGGTCTTGGTCAGCAGGTCGATTTCCTGATACAGGGCGGCGTGGGAGTCCGGTTTGCACGTGAAAGCGAAGTGCCAGTGCAGCGCCAGCACCAGTTCGCAGAACGGCTGATGGCAGTAGAGGTCATCCCCCAACAGGGTCACGGCGCCGGCCGGGAAGCGTTGGGCGTTCCGCTGCAGCCAGCGCTCGGCCGCCCGCAGCTCACAATCCTGCTTCGCACAACCGTCTTGCGGCTGCACGAATGCGGGCTCCAGGGCGATGACCCGGTTCTCGCCCGGTGCCACCAGCAACGGCGCCACCAACGAGTGCAAGTAGTAGGTGCGGTCGTTCACGACCCGCGTTGTGCACTGCGGACAGTGAATCTTCTGCGAACTAAAGTACTGCGTGCCATCCAGGGCGCATAACCAGCGGCCGAGATGGCCCTGATAGGCCTGAAGATAATCGCCGTCCCGCAGTTGCTCAAACACCCGCCAGAATGGCGGCGCCAGTTGCTCGGGGGCAAGCGGATCCAATAAGTTGCGAATTTGCCCATCACTCGGTACCTGATCGAGACCGAACAAGCTCTGCGCATTGTTCTGCCCCTGGCGGCGTTGCATCTCTTGCTGATGCGCCAGAAACGAGGGCGACTGCACGAAGAACACCGCGAAGGCCCCCAAGGCCGCATCCGCCATCTCGTAGATCCGATTCGGCCGCGTCCGCACATCCGGCAGCTGGGCGACTGTCGCAATCAAAATCGAGCGTAACCGGTCAAACGATAGCGTTGGTGCCATAAATCGCTCTTGATCTGGATAGGATGTCTGACGCCTTCATTCTAGCCGCTGTCGCTCTTTTGTTTACATTGAGAATTCCTGGTGTGGCGGCGGTCATTTGCATATCTGGGCGGCTTGAGTATACTTACACACGTCCGGGGCGTAGCGCAGCCAGGTAGCGCACTTGAATGGGGTTCAAGTGGTCGGAGGTTCAAATCCTCTCGCCCCGACTTAGAATTTATCTGAGAACCCGTAGGCCTTGTGCCCGTCGCGACGCCCGCAAGGGGCTAAACTACGGATGTTCGGATGGCAACTCAGCACTAAAAGCGTTATTGTGGGGGTGGGTCCGTTCCCACCCCCGATTTTGTGAAGATTGCGCCCGCATACAACGGCGTAGCTGGGCCGGGTAGACTGCGCTCAGGGCCGTTGAGGGGCAGCGATCCATTGCCGGATTTGCTCGATGCAGGGCGACCGGCGCAGAAGCGTGACCCGCCATGAGCGAGATCCGGAGCCTTTGCCTGCCGGCAGCAGCGCCAGACGTCGAACTACTGGAGAATGTCCAGCGGGGGATGGCGATCACCGCCGATTTAACCCGTTCCGACCTGTTGCTGGTCTGCCCGCGTAACGCGGAGCAGGTCGTCGTTGTCGCACAGGCGCACCCTCATTCTATCACCTCGCTCTACGACGCTGAGCTTATCGGCAAGACGCTTACGCGGCAAGATTCGCCCATTATCCTGGAGTCTTGGCGGCGTAGTTGGCCGATGCGGGCGCAACGCCAACTGATGCCCTCAAGCGCGCCCATCGTCCAACAAGTCTATCCGATCCGCGGCCAAAGCGGCGAGCCGCTGGCGTTTCTGAGCATGGAAACCAGCCTGATCCAGGTTGAGCGGCACCACAGCCGGCACCGGTCGTTTCGCTATGCTGTAGACTGGTTGCGCTGGATGTGCATCCGCGGGGAACTGGTGCGTACGGAAAACCTCTCGCCGTTCGGGGAATGGGACGGCATCCTGTTCGTTGACGGCCAGCGGCGCATCACCTATCTGAGCGGCATCGCCAACAACCTGTATCGCCGCCTGGGCTATATGGATGACCTGCGCGGCAAGCGGCTTAATGAGCTGGGTACCGACGACGACGAGATGGCCGCCGAATCCATGTTTGCGCGGCAACCATTGGAGCGGGAGTGCATCGAAGAAGGGCAGATCTGGATTCGCAAGACGCTGCCCGTCTGGCAGCCGCCCACCCTTCGGGGCAGATTGCAAGGGCTAACCATGGCGCGACCGGGGCCGGGCGACGTGGGCGGCGTGATGATCATGATTCACGATGCGACGGAAGAGCGCCGTAAGAAGCAAGAGCTCGACGTCAAGACGACCATGATCCAGGAAGTGCATCATCGCGTCAAGAACAACTTGCAAACCATCGCCGCGACGCTGAGAATGCAGGCGCGCCGGACGAACGAGCCGGAGGCGCTCCAGGCGATCAACGAAGCCATCACCCGCATCCTGAGCGTCGCCGTGATTCACGAGTTCCTGTCGAAAGACGAGCGGCAGGCCATCAATATCCGGGAGATTTGCCAACGCATCATCGGCCAGAGCCGCCAGGTGAGCGCCCTGCCCGGCCAGAATATCGCATACTCGATGGACGGCCCCTCGATCTACCTGCCCAGCCAGCAGGCGACGGCTTCGGCGCTCGTCATCAACGAGTTGATCCAGAACGCGGTGGAGCATGGTTTTGAAACGGCCAAACAGGGCCACGTGCGCGTGTTGCTGGAAGACGGCGGCGACACCGTGCGCATCGAAGTGCGCAACGACGGCGACCTTTTGCCGCCGAACTTCGACATGACGCAGACCAACAGTCTCGGCCTGCAGATCGTGCGCACGCTGGTGCAGAGCGACCTGCACGGCAAGTTAGGCCTGAAAAATGAAGCTGGCGAAGTTGTGGCCTCGGTCGAGTTTCCAAAGCCGGCAAGTATGTGATACCTTTATGCGCGGAACTGTAACTCGGTTCACACCGTCAGATACAAATGCCGGGTATAATTAACGGATTGGTTATTCGTTTGTGGAGGGATTTATGGAACGCACACGTGTCATCATCGCCGACGATGAATCGTTGATCCGCATGGACTTGCGCGAGATGCTCACCAACCTGGGCTACCTGGTGGTGGGCGAAGTCGCAGACGGCATGAGCGCCGTCAACCAGGCCCGCGAGCTCAAGCCGAACGTCGTCATCATGGACATCAAGATGGCGGACATGGACGGTATCGAGGCCGCGAAGATCCTGACCGAGGAGCGCGTAGCGCCCGTGGTTCTGCTCAGCGCCTATAGCCAGCGCGAGCTGGTAGATCGCGCGCGCGAAGCGGGCGTGGTGGCCTATCTGGTGAAGCCGTATCGCGAGGAAGACCTCACCCCGGCCATTGAGGTGGCGCTGGCGCGCTATCGCGAGTTCCAGGAGTTGCAAAGCCAGGTCGTGGATTTGCAACAGGCGCTGGAGACCCGCAAGCTGGTGGATCGCGCCAAGGGCATCCTGATGGACAAGCAGGGCTTGAGCGAGGCCGAAGCCTTCCGCAAAATCCAAAAGATGAGCATGGACAACCGGAAGGCGATGAAAGACGTCGCCGAGGCCATCATCCTGGCGTATCAGGTGGGGCAAGGCTGATCCATCGCTAAACGCTAATGGTGTGGACAAAGCCGTCCGGCTCAGGCCCGACGGCTTTGCTTGCTTCATCTTGGACCCGGAAGGCAAATGCGCCTGTGAAGCTCTCCGTATTGATCCCCTGTTATAACGAAGAAACAACGATCGTCGAGATCGTGGAGCGCGTGCGTGACGTGGATGTGCGCCTGACTGTCCGCGATGTCCGGCCGCGCACGACAGCCGGCAGTGACGGGGAGCGCGAGATCGTCATAGAAAAAGAAATCGTCATCGTGGATGATGGGTCTACCGACGGCACGCGCGACCTCCTGCCACAACTTGCGGCCTACCCCGACGTGCAGGTGCATTACCACGAGCAGAATATGGGCAAGGGCGCGGCCGTGCGCACCGCCATCGAACACGCCGACGGCGATATTCTGGTGGTGCAGGACGCCGACCTGGAGTATGACCCGCGCGATTTTCCCGATCTGGTGCGACCCATCCTTGAAGGGCGCTCGGTCGTAGTGTACGGCAGCCGGTTCCTCGGCGGGCCACGCAAGGCCATGTTCTTCACCCACATGCTCGGCAACAAGATGCTGACGCTGATGACTAACATCCTGTTTGATACCATCCTCAGCGACATGGAGACGGGCTACAAAACCTTCACGCGTGACGTGGCCGAGCAACTCCACCTGAAGGAAAAAGGCTGGGGGTTCGACCCGGAGATCACGGCGAAGATCCTGAAACGCGGCTATCGCATCTACGAAGTCCCCATTTCTTACACCGGGCGCGAATACGGCGAGGGCAAAAAGATCAGTTGGCATGACGGCATCACCGTCGCGTGGACGCTGTTGCGCTACCGAATCGCGGAGTGACCCGATGACCGCGGCGGAGCGTCTGCGCGCCGTCCCCGCTGCCGGCGGGCGCGCCCTGAGCGCACCCCTGCTGCTGTCGGCGTTGATCGCGCTGGCGACCGCACTACGCATCCCCCTCTGGCTTGCGCATCATCCGCTACACCAAGACGAGGCGCTTTACGGTTCCTGGGCGCGCCTGATCGCGTCCGGGCGCGACCCCTGGTTGCTGACCTCGTGGGTTGACAAGCCGCCGTTGGTCCTTTATCTGCAAGCTGCGGCGCTGCGATTGTTCGGCCCTGCGGAGATGGCATTGCGCCTGCCGGGGATGATCGCGAGCATCCTGGCCGTGCCGCTCTTCTATGGCTTCGTCCGTCGCGCCTACGGGCGTGAGACGGCGCTGATCGCCGCCCTCCTGCTGGGGGCGTGTGGGTTCGCCATTCAGTTCTCTCCTACGGCGTTCACCGACCCGTGGCTGGTGGTCTTCATGCTGGCGGCGTGCTGGGCGGCCATCGCGGGGCGGTCGCTGCTGGTGGGGCTGGCCGTGGGGCTGGCGACAGCAAGCAAGCAGCAGGGGCTGCTGGTGATCCCGCTGGTCGTCATGCTATTAGCGCTCAACCAGACGCAGAGAGAGGGCCACTTCCGGCCGATCCGCTTCCTCGCCTATGCGCTGATTCCCGCGCTCTTCGGGTTCGGGCTGATCTTCGTGCCGGTCACCTGGTGGGATAGCCTGCGGTGGGTAAAGCGCCCCAGCTTCTGGGATCGCAGCCTGACAACTTATGGGGGGTTGCACGTGGCAGAGGTCGCGCAATGGCCGGCGCGCGTGGCCGACTGGCTTGGGCCGCTGCGCTATCTGTTCGGGCCGCCTGTTGTGACGGCCCTCATCGGCGGATTGGCCGCCGTTGCGGGAATTGCCGCGTTCCGGCGTGGCGGCGCGGCTCTGGATCGCATCATCGCGGCATACGTGGTGGGGTTTCTCGCCCTGCACGTGATTTTGACCTTCCAGCCGTGGGATCGGTATTTACTGCCGCTGACGCCGTGGGTGGCGCTGCTGGCCGCGCGGGGGGTCACGAATCGCGCCCTCACTCCTGACCGCGCCCTCACCCTGACCTTCTCCCACGGGGAGAGGGGACTCGTGGCGCTGGTTGTGGCGGCGGTGGCGTGGGGGACGGTGAGCGGAGCGCTGGGGCGGCTGCCGGTGGGGAGCGATCACGGGGCGTACGCGGGGGTGAAGGCGCTGGCGATGGAATTGCGCGAGCTGCCGCCGGGCGACGCGCTCTATTACCGGTCGCTGGGCTGGCATTACGACTACTACCTGTTCGACGCGCCGCTGGAGCGCCGGTGGTGGGGGTCGGCGTGGAAGCTGGCCGCCGACGCTGCGCAGTCGGCGCGGGAGGAACCGGATCGCGGTCAGTGGGTAGTGTTGCCGCCATCCGACTCCGGCGCGGCGCAGGACGTGCGGCTTGCGCTGGAGACGCACGCGCTGGCGCTGGATGACGCGCAACGCCTGCCGATGGCGAACGGGGAGACGGCGTGGCTCTATCGCATTACGCCGGCGAACGGGCCGTGAGCGCGCCATCCGCCGCGCCGCGCCGGCGAGCAAGCATTGCAAATTTACCTGGAGTCGAGGCTTCAGCCGATCAAATGCACGACGCTGATCGCCCCCGAGAACCGGCTGAGGCCTCCAGTCCAACGCATATATTTGGCATCCCTGATCGGCGCGCCTGGCCCGATCTCGCCGCGCTGATCGGGCTGGCGCTGGCGACGCTGGGCGTGATGTGGCCGCTGGGTTTGACCAACCGCATCCTCGCGGGGATTGACGCCCTGACCTATTTCACGCCGTACTGGGCTTATCGCAGCGAGGCGCTGCGCGCCGGGCGCATCCCGTTGTGGAACCCATACCTCTTCTTCGGCGCGCCCTTCCTGGCAAATATCCAATCGGCCGTCCTCTACCCGCTCCACTGGCCGTTGATCTGGCTGCCCGCCGAGCGTGCGCTCGTTTGGTCGGCCATCCTCCATGCGTGGCTGGCGGCCGCGCTGATGTACGCGCTGGCGCGCCGCACCCTGCGGCTGACGCCGTTGGCGGGGTTCCTTGCGGGTGTCGTCTTCGGGCTGGGCGGGTTCGCACTGGCGCGCGTCGAGAACATCAACCAGCTCAACGGGCTGGCGTGGTTGCCGGGGCTGCTGTGGCTGGCCGATGAGACGGCGCGGGCCGCCGACCGGCGGGGTATCGTGCGTTGGGGCGCGGCGCTGATCCTCGTCATCGCCCTGTCTTTCCTCGCCGGACACACCCAGACCTTTTTCGTGAACATGGTCGCGTTGGCGCTTTTTGTCGTCTTGACGGCGCTCATGGCGCGGGACGAACGGCGGTGGCGCAGGCTCGCGGTGTTGGCGGCCGCGCCCGCGGCGATGGGGCTCTCTGCGGCGCAACTGCTGCCCACCCTGGAACTGACCGCGCTGGGCTGGCGCAGCGGAGGGTTGCCCTTCCGCCAGGCGGCGAGCTTCTCCCTGCAACCGCGCTTGCTGTTGCAAAGCCTGCTGCCGCCGTTCGGGGGCGGGCTGGCGCAGTCGTTCGGCAGCGAGGGCTATGCGGAATTCGTCGGTTACACGGGGATCGCGGCCCTGATGCTGGCGGGCGTCGGGGCGTGGGCCGCGTGGCGACGGCGGTCTGACGACCCCGGCGCAACCTCCGCCATCGCGCTGGGGGCGCTGGCCGTGGCGGGGCTGTTTCTGGCGTTCGGGGCCTATAACCCGGTCTATTATCTACTGTGGCGGTTCGTACCAGGTTTCGACCTGTTTCGCGCGCCGGTGCGCTGGCTGGCGCTGTACGCCGTAGGCGTGGCGGGGCTGGCAGGCTATGGGCTGGACGCCCTTGCAAGAACGCCGAAGACTGCGCATTACGAACAGGGCGCGTTGCATCGTCGTGCGTGGCTCATCGCCGGGGCGCTGGCGCTGGGGATGCTGCTCGTCGTGCAAATATACCCGGACTGGCGCGTCGTCGCGGCCTGGATCGGCGTGGCCGCGCTTGCGGGCGGGTTGATGGTTGCCCTACGGCGCGGTTTCTCCCCGGCGCGTTACCTGCTCGTCGGGCTGACGCTGGCCGAATTGTGGGTCGGCGCGCGCGGGCTGCCCTTTACCCTCGCGACCGCGCCGCTGGCGCTGAGTCTGCGCAACGCGCCGGCTGCCCTGCTGGCGCTGGAGGACGGCTCGCCCGCCGGACGCGAGCGCTTCCTGAGCCTGTCGGACATCCGCTACGATCCCGGCGATCTGGCCGAATTGCACGCGCTCCAGGCGGATCGCTTGCCCCCGCAGGGGGTCGAGCGCATGATACGCGCAGCCAAACTGATGGAAGTCATCGCGCCGAATCTCTCGCTCTATCTGCAACTGCCCGCGGCGGACGGCTATGACGGCGGGCTGCTGCCGACCGATGATTATGTCAATTTCACATCCCTCTTCCTGCCGGACGCTGAGCGTCTGCCGGACGGAAGGCTGCGCGAGCAATTGCGCCGAACGCCGGAAGCGCGGCTGCTCGACCTGGCGGGCATCACCTATGTCGTCACGGACAAGCAGGGCGACCTGTGGCTGGATGACGTCTATTACGACCTGGAGCACACTGCGGTGATCGAACCGGGGCAAAGCCTGCGGTTGGACCTGAGCGGGCGAAACGCGCCCTTTACGGCGACGGGCATCGGCGTGGTGTCGAGCGTCGCAGGCGAGGCGCCGGCCGGGGAACGCGTGGCGGAAGTCATCATCGAGACCGATACGGAGCCGCCGGTGATCTATCTGGATCTGCTGGCGGGGCAAGACACCGACTCGGCGCAGGCCACCGAATCGGGCGCGCGAGTTGCCCGGATGTGGCCCGACGACGCAGGAGAAGGCCGCGATTACCTGGGCACGCTGAATTTCCCTGCGCCCGCCGCCCCGGTCGCCGTGAGCATCCGGGTGCGACCGGAAGCTGCGGGGCCGCTCGTGCTGCGCGGGCTGAGCCTGCTCGACAACCGCACGGGCGCGCATACCAGCATCACCGTGTCGCAACGCGGCGACCTCGATCGCGTGCATTCGGGGGATGTTAAGATATATCAGCGGATGGACGCGCCGGGCCGGGCGTGGCTGGCTCATGGGCTGACCCCCGCACAAGACCTGCCCGAGGCCATGGCGCGGATGGCCGCCCCGAGCTTCGATCCGCGGATGGAAGTCATCCTCGAAGGCAACACGCCCGCGCGCGCGCCACAACAGACCAACAGCCAGGAATGGGTCGAGGCCGTCGAGATGACGCCTGAAGAGCAGACCTATCGCGTATTCGTCGGCAAACTGGCGGCGTTGGTGGTCGCCGATGCGTACTATCCGGGGTGGCAGGCCATCGTGGACGGCTACCCGGCGAAGGCTGATCGCGCCAACGGGATTTTCCGCGCGGTGCTGCTGGATGAAGGTATCCACGCGGTGACCTTCGAGTATCGGCCCGCAAGCTGGCGGCGGGGGGTCGCGATCAGCCTGGTCAGCCTGGCGTTGCTGGCCCTGGCCGTCGGCGCGACATTTTTGCCCCGTCGTGATGTATAATGGGTATAGAGAACTGCAAAACATCGGAGGCTTAATGAATACTTTCAACCGCTTTGTGGCGGTGATCGTCTTGTTGATGTTGCTGGCGTTGACGCTGATGCTGGCGATCAGCCCGGAGGCGACGCTTCAGTTTGCCCAAAACAGCCTCAAGGCCGCCCAGCAATTTCTGGCTAACCTGGCCGCGTCGCAGGCATGGCTCTACTATCTGGCGCGCATCGCGTTGCTGATCGTGGGCGGCGGGCTGTTCGGCTATCTGCTGTGGCAAGAAGTCAAGCCGCGCCGTCCGGGGGCCGTGCGCCTGCAAACTGAAACGGGCAGCCGCGCCTCGGTGGCGCTGGATTCGATCTCGCGCCGGCTGGCGTGGAACATTGACCAACTGGCAGATGTGATCTCCGTGCAACCCCAGGTGACGCCGCGCGGCGGCGCCGTGGACGTGGTGCTGAATCTGGAAACCGCGCCTGAAACCGATGTGCCGATGAAAACGGACGAGGTGGTGGCGGTGGCGACGGAAGTGCTGAGCGAACAAATGGGCCTGCAAGTCGGCAAAGTGCGCGTGAACATCCGCCACAGCGCGTATCACGATGAGGTTTGAGGCGTGACGACTGAGGTAGAGATCATCACCGCGCAGGAGGACGCGGCGCAGCCCGAGGTGGCTGCGCTGCCGGCCCTGCTGGAGAGCCTGTTGTTCGTGTCACCTTCGCCCGCGCCGGTGGGCCGGCTGGCGCAGGCGGCGGGCGTGACTGCTGCGGAAGTGGAGGCGGCGCTGATCGAGCTGGGGCGACAATTGAGCGCCGCGCCGCGCGGGCTGCGGCTCCAGCGCAAAGACGACCGCATCTCGCTGACCACCGCGCCGGAACACGCGCCCTACATCGAGAAGTATCTGGGGCTCGACCCCACCACGAAGCTCTCGACCGCGGCCATGGAGACGCTCGCCGTGATCGCTTATCGTCAGCCGCTGACTCGGACCCAAATCGAGGCGGTGCGCGGGGTCAACTGCGATGGGGTACTGCGGACGCTGTTGGCGCGCGAGCTGGTGGAGCCGGTCGGACGACTCGAACAGCCGGGGCGTCCCTTCCTCTACGGCACCACCTTCCAGTTTCTTCAGTATTTCGGGCTGGGCGACCTTTCCGATCTTCCCGCGTTTCCCGAGCTGACCGCCGCGAGTGAAACGGGAACGAACAACACTGACAGCCCCGAGGCATAACGGTACAATGGATCGCACGGTGCATCGCAGTATGTCGCGGAAAAGGAGATGTCGGCATGGCAGACAATCTATGGGCCATACGTGAACAGAAACGGATCAGCGTAGCAGGATTGGCAAACCGGGCGGGGCTGCCCATTGGCTTGATTATGGAATATGAGTCGGGGCAACGCAGCATTGACCCGCGTCATTTGAACCGCCTCGCCAAAGCCCTCTACGTTGAAGACAGCGACATCCGCCTTCAATCAGACCCGCGACCGGGCGCGCCGCCGCTCGAAAAGCAGGCGCGCGGCAATGAGCCGCCCCGCGATTCGGCCGTGAGCGCACCGGCACAGACCGCGCCACGCCCCCCGTCAGGGTCGCCCCCCAGAGGTCGAGAGCGCGGGGCGAGACCTCGGCCCGACAACCGACCCCCTCCCCCGCCACGCGCCAGCCAGGTTTCGCATTTCAACGACGTCCTGGTGCGGCTGGGCAAGACGGAGGCGGAGATCGAAGCGGTGCTGGGCAAGCCGGTGGCATCGCTCAACCGCGTCGAGATGAGCGAATTGCTCAAATCGCTGCAAGATGAAGTGCGCAAGACCTCGGCAGAGCGGCACCGCGCGTATCTGCCCGAAGGCGTGGACTCTTACGAAAGCCGCTATCTGACGAGCCTGGTTAGTTCGGGGCAACCGGTGCGCTTCTCGCTGTTCGACGGCAGCACGGTAGAGGGCAAGGTGACCGGTTACGGCACGTATATCATCACCGTGCAGCAAGAGGATGGAACCGAGCGGACCCTGAACAAGCTGGCGCTGGTCAGCTACGCACGCAAGGCAGACGCCGAAGCGCAAGCGGGAGACCAGAAATGAGCCTGGGCGATTACCTGAGACTGTTGCGCGCCCGTAAGGGCGGCGTCACGCCGCTGGAAATCGAGGCCGCCACCGGACTGGAGCCGGGACTCTATCGCTACATGGAGCAGCGCTATCGCGCGGTGGGCGACGATGCCTCGATTCAGACGTTGGCGGACTTCTATGACACGCCCTTCGATGATCTGCGCTGGCGGCTCGACTGGCCGCGCAAGGAATTGAACCGCGCCCTGGTCGCCGCAGCCAAAGCAAAGACGCCGATCACGCTTTATCTGTGGGATGGGCGCAGCCTGACGGGGCACGTGGCCTGGTGGGACCTCGGCGCAATCGGACTCACCACGACACCGGGCCAGCTCCAGGTGGTGCAGCGCCACGCCGTCGAACGATGGGACCCGCGCGCACCGGAAGCACCGGACGAAGAGGAAACAGAAGACGTCGAAGCAGAAGATTGAAGTTCTCGAAGCCACCGGTTGCAACCGGCGGCTTTTTTATTGCCCGCAGCCTCTCGCCGCGAAGCGCGCATCCTTTCCGAAAATGGGACGCGGACGAGCGCGGATGAACGCAGACTTGTAGGTTGCCCTTTGTAGTGACGGCTTCAGCCGTTGGGGGGGTAGCACAACGGCTGAAGCCGTCACTGCGAAGGGGAGCGACGCGCAGTTTTCGAATCAGATACTTACAAGATGCGCAGGTTTTTATCCTGTAAATCCTGTCAGGCAAAGGCGCATCTGAGGATGCGCACTCCGCGGCTGGGGCATTCAGGCAAGGCGTTCGAGCAGAGATGCGGTCTGCGCCTTGAAGGCCGCCGGCAGGCTACAGACGCGGCCCGTGGCGTCAATCGAGATCAGCCGGGTCAGGCCGGTGACGAGGAGCAGGTCGTCGGCGCTGCGCCGCACCTCATAGGTGAAGACCAGGCCGCGGCTGCGCAGCGCATCCAGGCACGTAATGACCGTTACCTCTTCATCATAGCGCGGGCGCGAGATAGCGCGCTTCCAATTCGGAGACGGCCAGCCCGATGCCGTCCGTCTCCATCTGGGCGTACGAATAGCCGAGCGCGCGCGTGAACGCGCTGCGCCCCTCCTCGAACCAGGTCACATAGGCGGCATGATGTACCCACCCCCATGCGATCCGTCTCGTGGTAGCGCACGCGGAAACGCGCCGCCTGACAGGGTTGCCCCGCTTCATTCAAATAGATGGTCTCTTGCCCTTCGGTCATCGCCTCGCCCCCGATTCGTTTCGCGAACTCTAGCACAGATCGGCCTTATCTGAAAACAAGGCAGAACGCGGAACCAAAACCGCATGAGCGGCGTCCCATTCATGCGCCAGTCGCCGGTCGTTACCGGCGTGATGAATCGAGATCGGGTGGCCGTCCTGCCGGAGCTGGCCGCCTGATCTCGGGCGCTTCTCGCTTGGCCGCTGAACGTCTACTCGTGCTATAATCGAACGTGATGCGTTCTATTCTCTTGTCACCGAAAAAAGGAGAAAAGCCCATGTCATATCTCACCAGACCGCGCGGCTATCTATTGCTGGCGGTCATCATCATGGCCACGGCATTGGCAGGGTGTATGACGCCTTCCGTCGTCCCGGCGCCTGCGCCATCCGTACCCCAGGCTGAAACCGAGGGCGAAGTCGTCATGATGTTCGTAGGTCCCACTCAGGCCGACTGCGTTGGCGTAGGGCCTATGAAGTGCCTGTTGGTGAAAGAGGGTAGCGCCGAAGGGCCTTACCTGATGTTCTACAACGACATCAAGGGCTTCGACTTCGAAGAAGGCTATCATTACGAACTGCGCGTCCGCAAGACAAACGTGGAAAATGCGCCCGCAGATGGGTCGTCTATCGCGTTCGAACTGGTCGAGCTGGTTGACAAGACCCCGGCAGGCGAGGTCTCCATGCTCTACGTCGCGCCGATGATGGTCGAATGCGAGACCACCGAAATCTACAAGTGCCTGCTGGTGGCGGATAGCCCCGATGGGGAATATCGGCCCTTCTACGGCAAGATCAGCGGCTTCGATTTCGAAGAGGGCTACCAATATGCCTTGCTGGTCGAGGCAGTCGCGATGGATCAGCCACCGTCAGACGCGCCGGCGGGGGTGTGGAATTTGCTGGCCGTGACGCGTAAGACGCCTGCTGTTGTGTCGGCAGTCTCCACTGCACCGCAGCAGACAACGCTGGAAGGCACGCTGTGGATGCTGACGTCCTATGTAAATCTGGACGGGCAGAAGCAACCGGCCCTGGCGGGCAGCGAAGTGACAGCCACGTTCCAGGATGGCCGGGTGGTGGGCAACGCCGGGTGTAACAACTACACGGCAAGCTACACGCTCGACGGGGACGCGCTGGTTATCGGCCCCGCGGCTACCACGATGATGGCGTGCATTTCGGAAGAATTGACGGCGCAGGAGACCGCGTATCTCAACGCGTTGGCTCAAGTTGCGTTGTACAAGGTTACCGACGGAACCCTGACCCTGCTGGATGGGGCGGGCGCGCCGGTGCTCGAATGTGTAGCGACCATACCGGCCAGCCTCACCGGGACCACCTGGGAAGTTAATTCTTACAATAACGGCAAGGAAGCGGTCGTCGGCGTCAGCGCTGATACCCCGCTGACCATGACCTTTGGTGCGGACGGCCAGGTTTCCGGCTCGGCGGGCTGCAACAACTTCACCGGCGGCTACACCGTAGACGGCGACGCCATCACCATCGGCCCGCTGGCCTCGACGATGATGATGTGCGCGGACCCGGAAAACGTCATGGAACAAGAGCAAATGTTCCTTTCGGCGCTTTCAGCGGCCACGACTTATACGATTCACGGCGACCGGCTGGAACTGCGCACGGCGACCGGCGCGCTGGCGGTGAGCGCCACGGCGCAATCCGCGGAAGCGGCGGCGCCCGAAGCAGCATCAAGCGCGCCGTTGGAAGGCACACTGTGGACGCTGACTTCATACGTCAACGCGCAGAGCGAAGCCGTCACGCCGCTGGCGGATAACAAGGTCACCGCGACCTTCATGGATGGCCGGGTGAGCGGGAATGCAAGCTGCAACAACTATAACGCCGACTTCACCGTGGACGGGAACGCGATGCAAATCGGCGCTGCCATGACCACGATGATGGCGTGCCAGCCGGACACCGTGGGCGAGCAAGAACGCGCCTACCTGGACGCGCTGGCGACGGTCGCTTCGTATCAGATCGAGGGGCAGACCCTCAGCCTGATGAACGCGGCCGGCGAGACCGTGCTGGTTTATGCGGCCACCCAGCCGACCAGCCTCACGGGGACGACCTGGCTCGTTACGTCTTATAACAACGGCAAAGAGGCCGTCGTCTCGGTCAATCTCGACACCGAATTGACGATGAGCTTCAGTGAAGAGGGACAGGTTGCCGGGTCATCCGGGTGCAACAACTTCACCGGCGGCTACATCGTAGACGGCGATGCGATCAAGGTGGGGCCGTTGGCCTCCACGATGATGATGTGCGGCGCCCCGAAGGGCGTGATGGAGCAAGAAGCGCAGTTCCTGGCGGCGCTTCAGGCGGCGACGGTCCTCACGATTCAGGACGACAAGATGGAATTGCGGGATGACACCGGCGCGCTGCAAGTGAGCGCGGTGGCGCAACCCGCCGAAACGACCTCTGGGCTATCGCTGGAAGGCGCGCCGTGGGTGCTGACGTCCTACCTCAACGCCCAGGGTGAAACCGTCGCGCCGATCGAGGGGGCCGAGCCGACGGCGACCTTCGCGGACGGCCGCGTGAGCGGTAATGCAAGCTGCAACAGCTACGGCGCCGACTTCACGGTAGACGGCGCTTCGCTAAAATTCGGGCTTGCCATCTCAACGATGATGATGTGCCAGCCGGAAGCGGTGGCGGCGCAAGAGCAAGCCTACATGGCGGCGCTGGAGCGCGTGGCATCGTTCGAGATCGTGGGTGAAGCGTTGACGCTGTCCGATGCCGAAGGCAACGTGGTGTTGAGCTTCGAGGCGCTGAAACCCATGCCCCTGACGGGAACCGACTGGCAAGTGGGCTTCTATAACAACGGCAAGGAAGCGCTAGTGTCGCCCATTGCCGGTTCAGCTATCACCCTGCTCTTCGGTGATGATGGCAGCGTTTCGGGCAGCGCGAGCTGCAACACCTTCTCCGGCGGCTATACGCTGGAAGGCGACCAACTGACGGTCGGCCAACTGGCAACCACCATGATGATGTGCGTCGAGCCGGAAGGCGTCATGGAACAGGAAGCGGCCTTCATGGCGGCGCTGCAAACGACCGCGACCTACAAGATCACGGGCGACGCGCTGGAACTGCTGAACGCCAACGGCGGGCGCGCCGTGACGGCTTCGGCCCAGGCATTGGCCCTTGCCGCAGGCGGCAACCCCAAAGATGTGATGGGCAAGACGTGGGTCTGGCAGAAGATGGTGACGTCCGATCGAGGCGACATCGTCCCGACGGAACCGGCTGCATTTACCCTCGAACTGCTGCCGGACGGAACCGCGCTGGTGCGCTCGGATTGCAACAGCGTGGCGGGCGGCTTCACGATGGCGGAAGACGGCAGTTTGACCCTCAAGCTACCGACCGAGGGCCTCTCGAACTGCGGCGTGGAATCACTTTCGACCCCCTTCATGACGGGTCTGAGCAAGGCCACGGTCTTCTCGCTAGGCGACGACGCGCTCTTCCTCCAGCTTGACGCCGACGCCGGTAGCATAGAATTTGCGAAGGCCGGCGCGATGCAGGCGGCGGTTACGGCCGAAGTGGTCGCGGAGCCGGTCGCAGATAACACGCTGGTTGGGCCGGCCTGGGTATGGCAATCGTTCGACATGAGCGACGGCAGCATCACACCTGTCCCGAACCTTGACCAGTACACCGCACAGTACATCATCGAGTTCATGGCTGACGGCACGCTGAACGTGGTGGCGGATTGCAACATGGCCGGTGGGGCTTACAGCGAGGACAACGGCGCGCTGACGATCGAAGTCGCCGCGATCACGCGCAAGGCATGCCCGCCCGGCTCGCTCAGCGATGCATTCATCTCGCGACTGAATGAGGTCGCCACCTATGTGATGGATGATGGGAAGCTCTATCTGAACCTCAAGATGGATAGCGGCAACCTCGTGTTTACGCCGTTGCTCGCCGCTGTGGATCGCGCGCCCGAACTGACGCCGACGCCGGCCCCTGCGCTGAGCGCGCAGGCCGACGGCGCGCTGATCATCGGCCCGACGTGGCAGTGGGCAGAGTTCCAGAGCAACACAGAGCGTTTCGCTGTGGCGCAACCCGAACGCTACACGGTCACGTTCAGGGCTGACGGCAAATACGAAGTCCAGGCCGACTGCAATAGAGGCAGCGGATCCTATACCCTCGATGGCAAAAAGCTGACGGTCGGCCCCGCGGCGCTAACGCGGATGGCCTGCCCGTCCGATTCCCAGGCCGATGCGTTCTTGAAGAATCTGGATGCGGCCAGGTGGCAGTTTGTTGTGGGCAAGAACCTGTACATCACCACAACGAACGGCGGCGTGATGAAGCTGATGCGCGCCAAATAGTTCTATCGCTTCACAGCACAAGAAACCGGGTTTCTTCGGCTTTGCCGGAAACCCGGTTTCTGTTTTTGCGCAAGGCCGTACTGCGTTGTAAACTGGATAGCGGGCAGCCACCCCCGGCGGCCTATGCGCCGCCTGACAATCCTCTGACCAGATAAAGGAGTCTGTGCAATGAGCGACCGCAAGAAAGTTACCCTCCCCGCCCTTTTCGACAAGATGGCGCAGGGCGTTCCCCTGACCATGATTACCTGCTATGACTATCCGATGGCTTACCTGGTGGAACAGGCCGGAATTGACATCGTGCTGGTCGGCGACAGCCTGGGGATGACCATCCTGGGCTATGATTCCACGTTGCCCGTGACGATGGAGGATATGATCCGTCACGCGCAGGCCGTCCGCCGTGGCACGCCCAATTCATGGCTGATCGGCGACATGCCCTACATGACGTATCAATCGTCCGACGAGCGGGCGGTGCTCAACGCGGGGCGGTTCATGGCCGAGGCCGCGTGTGATGGCGTCAAGCTGGAAGGCGGGCAGGAGATGGCCTCGCGCGTGCGCGCCATCGTGGCGGCCGGCATCCCGGTGATGGGCCACCTGGGACTGACCCCGCAAAGCGTGTCGAGCCTGGGCGGCTTCCGGTTGCAGGGCAAGTCCGCCGGACAAGCGAAGAAGATCGTAGATGACGCTCAGGCGCTGGAAGTGGCGGGCGCGATGGCGATCCTGCTGGAACTGGTGCCCGATCAGGTGTGCGGCCTCATCACCGAACGGGCCAAAGTGCCGATCATCAGCCTGGGTTCCGGCCCCAACGCCGATGGGCAGTTGTTGATCTTCCATGATATGTTCGGGCTATATCCCAAGTTCACGCCGAAGATGGCGAAGAAGTACGGCGATGCCGGTAAGGTGATCGGCGATGGGCTGAAGGCGTATGTAGCCGAGGTGACGGACAAGACCTTCCCGGAACCGGAGCGGTATTTCGGGATCAAGGATGAGGAGTACACGGAGCTGCTGCGGCTGGTGGAGAAGGGGTGAGCAACCTCTCCCTAACCCTCTCCTGCGAGGAGAGGGAACCGGACGCGAACACAAAGGAGTGTGAGCCATGAGTACTAGAGATGAATTGCGGGCGCGGCTGCGGATTCCGGCGGGGCGGCTGGAATCGGTCAACGCGGTGCTGCTGGACCCGGAGACACGCGCGATCAACGACCTGCTGGACGTGATCGAGAAATATGGGACGCCCGAGGAGATCAACGCGAAGGCGCGCCGGGCCGGAGAGTTGGCGCAGTTGATGACGCGACTGGCGGAACATGACTGCCGCTATCTGGATGACCTGGAATGGCTGATCGCACAGCGCGACGCCGGGGCGTTCGTCACACTCGATGCGTATCAGCGCAGCGTGTTGGGCGATGCACGGCCCACGCTCGATGAGGCGTTCGCCGTCACGCTGGAAATCAGCGGTTGCCAGTATTTCCCCTGGCTGATCGCCGAGGCGCGGCAGGCCATCGAGCGCGCAGAATTGATGCCGGCGCGCGTGATCCGCGTCCGCAAGATGCGCGAGTCGGAGGCGGACTGCGGCGACCTGCTGGCGTTCGCGGCGGCGATGCAGATCATCGGCGCGTCCTACGTGGAGACGCTGGATGCGCGCGGCACGGACGGCTCGAACATCCACCTCGGCGGGCCGGACACGCTGGCGGGCTACTTCGGGGGCGTGGGTCAGCCGAACGACCACGTGCTCAAGTGGGTGGACGAGTTTTTGTATTACTATACCACCTATGGCATACGGCAAGTCCTGAACGTAAACCCCGGCACGGTGCTGGCGGGTTATCTGCTGCACCGGTTGGGTGTGGACATCGAGTTCAAGATTTCGGTGTTCATGGGGAACGACAACCCGTATGCGGCGCTGTGGACGCTGCTGGCCGCGGAACTGTTCTCGCGCGATGACGGCACGTGCCCGTTGGTCGGCTTCAACTGGAGCAACTCGGTCAACAACGACACTATCGAGATCACAGCGCAAATCCGCCGGCAGTTGGGCTTCGACGACGTGATTCGCTTCGAGCATCACATCACCGAGACGTACAAGCACATCGTGATCCAGCCCTACAACCGCCGGGACGAGTTGCTCGACCTGGCGACGCGCGTACCGAACATCTCGGCCAAGCACGAAGGCGGCGACCCGACAGTGGACGCGACGCGCGAGCATCCCAGCGATATCCTCGATTACTTCCGCGCTAAGGCGGAAATTGAAGCGGCGGGCGAAATGCCGCTACTGCTACGCAACTATCTGGACAAACACGACGCGCTGAATCGGACGGCGCGCGCGCTGACCGAGCGCGGCATCCCGATGATCGCAGCCACTCATCTGCACCGCGCCGGTTGAGGCCGGCGCGCATCTTAACGCGGGCGCCCACCCGCTCACCCGTCTCGGAGGACCATTGATTCGCAACACGAAGGCTATCACCGGCTCATGCTATCTCGCCATGTTGTTCCTCGGCATCGGGGGCGCGGTTGTGGGCGCGGCGGCCCGCAACATCGGGCTCACCGCCAGCCAGATCGGCCTGATCCTCGCCATGCAAAACGTCGGCTTCGGGCTGGCCGTCTGGCTGACGGGCGCGCTCGCCGACTCCACGTCCAAGACGCGGCTGTTACTCATCGGCAGCCTGATCCTGGGCTTCGGGTTCCTGGCTTTTTATGTCAACCCCAATTTCGGCGTCAACCTGGGCGTGATGTTCATCATCGGCATCGGCATGGGCGCGTTCGAGGGCACTACGGACGCGCTGCTGTTCGATCTCCACGAGGCGCGCGCGGCGTATCACATCAACATCAACCATTTTTTTGTGACGTTCGGCTCGGCGCTGATCGCGTTCTATCTGATCTTTCTTGAGGATCAATGGCGCGTGGCGATGGTACAGGCCGGCGTCGTGATCTTGCTGCTGGCGGGGTTCTTCGCGCTGGCACGCGTGGAGGAACGCGGCGCGCCCCAGGAGAGCTATGCCATGCGGCTGCGCGCGATCGCGGCAAGCCCGCTGCTCACCCGGCTGTTCATCATCAGCGTGGTGCTGGTGGGGGCCGATGTGGGCGCGATGGGCATCCTGACAACGTATCTTGTGGAGGCGCGGGGATTCAGCCAAACGACGTCGAAAATTGCGATGGTGGTATTCCTCCTCGGCGTGGCTGCGGGGCGATTGGTGATCGGGCGCTTCGCCGATACGCCGCGCATCCCGCGCATGGTGCTGGCGTTGTTCGGCGCGAGCACCGTGTTCTTTGCGGTGCTGTTCGGCCTGAACCTGGGGCCGCTGACGTATGTGGTGGCCGTCCTGGCGGGGCTTTCCATGTCGGCGATGCTGCCGCTGATCCTGGCCTACGCGGGGGCCATGTATCGTGAGATGGCGGGCACGGTGATGGGCGCGATCAAGGTGGCGTTTCCGGTGGGCGGCATCCTGACGCCGTTCTTAATGTCGGTGGTCGCGGGGGCGCTCTCGCTGCAATGGGCGGTGTTGCTTCTGCCGCTTTCGATGGCGATCGGGTTCCTGCTGATGTTGCCGGTGGCGGGCGCGCAACGCGCGGCGGTGCCGGTGCAGTAGTGCGCTTGTAGTGCGGGCTCCTGCCCGCTCATGGCGCACTGGCGTGCGCGGCTACGAGCGAAAAGCGCCGGGGACGGCGCACTACGAACGCAATACGAACTTTGGGAGGTAAGGTTATGCGAATCGGAGTTTTCACGGCACTGTTTCAGGCGGATCCGTTCGAGGCGGCGTTGGATCGGGCGGCGGCGGCGGGGGTCACGGCGGTCGAGATCGGGGTCGGCGGTTACGGGACGCCGGTTCACTGCCCCGTGGATGATCTGTTGGAGAGCGCCGAGAAGCGCAAGGCCTACATGCAGGCCATCACCTCGCGCGGGCTGATCCTCAGCGCGCTGAGCACGCACAACAACCCGCTGGCCCCAGATAAGGCAGTGGCGCGCAAGGCGGATGAAGATTACCGCCGGGCGCTGCGGCTGGCGCAGGTGCTCGAAGTGCCGGTGGTCAACACGTTTTCGGGCTGCCCCGCCGGCGCGCCGGGCGACACCGGCATCAACTGGATCACTTGCCCCTGGCCCACGGAGTTCAGCGATATGCTGCGCTATCAGTGGGAGGACGTGGCGATCCCCTACTGGCGCGAGGCCAACAAAGCAGCGGAACAGCACGGGGTCAAGGTGGCGCTGGAAATGCACCCCGGGATGCTGGTCTACAACGTGTACACGCTGCTGCGCTTGCGCGAGGCCACCGGCCCGATGATCGGGACGAACTTCGATCCCAGCCACCTCTTCTGGAACGGCGTGGACCCGGTCGCGGCGATCCGTAAGCTTGGCCCTGCCATCCACCACGTCCACGGCAAAGACGTATACGTGGATCCGCTCAACACCGCCGTGAACGGCTGTATGGACAACAAGCCCTACGAGGGCATCCTGGAGCGCTCATGGACGTTTCGCACCATCGGCTACGGGCATGACGTGAAAGTCTGGAAAGACATCATCAGCGCGTTGCGGTTGATCGGGTATGATTATGTCATCTCCATCGAGCACGAGGATGGCCTGATGTCGAACGACGAAGGGCTGCGCAAGGCCGTCGCCGCGTTACAAGAGGCGTGCATCTTCGAAAAGCCGGGCGACATGTACTGGGCGTGACGTGATGTTTGACACACGGCCAACGTCATGCTATTGTTGGCGGCATGAACGGCGGCGCGCCACGCGCCGCATGGTATGATGCAGGCAAAGACGCCGGAACCAGAGTCGTAGTGGGCGCTGACCGGGATTACCCTTCCCGTCAGTCTCCCAATCTACAAGCGCTCACGAATGCACTTGAGCGCCGGGCATCACATCGCGGCAACCCTCATGGCCGCCCAGACTCTCCTGGCGAACGACAGACCTGCGCCCGCGCATCACTTCGCGCGTCCATCGGAAGGAGGTCAGTTCACGGGTCAATGCTCTTCAATTTGCCTGAGATTCGCAGTTAATGATGAACGCCGACTCAAGACGAGGAGAGGATAATCCCATGTCCAAGTATCTGTATCTCATCCTGGCCGTGATGATGATCGTCACGCTGGGCGCTTGCGCGGCCCCGGCCGCAGCCCCTGCTGCACCGGCGGCGCAAGAACCGGCCGCAACTGAGCCCGCAGCCGCTGAACCGGCAGCAGCCGCACCTGCGGCCGGCAACGTCAAAGAATTGACCATCTTGTGGGCGCAGTGGGACCCCGCAAACTTCCTGCAAGAAATCGGCAACATGTATGAGAAGGAAACCGGCGTCAAGATCAACGTCGTGCAAGAGCCGTGGGGCAGCTATTACAACCGCGTCTCCGCCGAATGGGCGGCGCGCGGCGATGGGTTTGACATGGTCGTCGGCGATAGCCAGTGGATCGGCCAGGCCGTCACCGAAGGGCACTACGTGGATTTGACGGACTTCCTGAATTCAACCGGGCTGAGCGACAGCGTGACCGAGGCGACGAAGAAATATTACGGCGAATACCCGCCGGGTTCGCAGAAGTACTTCGCATACCCCACGGAAGGCGATGCGCTCGGTTGGGCCTATCGCACGGACATCGTTGATAACCCCGATGAGATGGCCGCCTTCAAGGCGAAGTACGGCTATGAGTACACCATTCCGCCCAAGGACTTCAACGTGCTGGCGGACATGGCGGAGTTCTTCTCTCGGCCCGATCAGGAAATGTACGGCGCCGGGGTATACACCCAGAAAGACTACGACGCGATCACGATGGGCTTCGAGAACATGTTCTTCTCGTATGGCTGTGACTGGCACGACGAAAACTGGATCGTTGAAGGCGTCGTGAACAAGCCGGCGTGCGTCGAGGCGCTGGACGTCTACAAGAAGATGTACGATGGTGGGCCTCCCGGCAACACCAACAGCTTCTATGCCGAGATGAACGACTACTTCATCAACGGCAAGGCGACGTTCGTGATGAACTACTTCGCCTTCCTGCCGGCGCTCTTGAACGAGGGCACGAACCCCAACTACTATGACAAGGTCGGCTTCTTCTCGAACCCGCCCGGCCCGTATGGCGATCAATATGCTTCGCTGGGCGGCCAGGGCATGAGCGTCAGCTCTTACATCAGCGACGAGAAGAAACAGGCCGCGCTCGACTTCATCAAATGGTTCGGCCAGGATGATATCCAGATGAAGTGGGCGGAAGTTGGCGGCTACACCTGTAACAAGAAGGCGTTGGCTTCCGATGAGTTCCTGAATGCAACGCCCTACAACCTCGCTTTCGCTCAGACGATGGGCATGGTGAAAGACTTCTACACCATCCCCGAATTCGGGCAACTGTTGCCACCGGCGCAAACCGCGCTGAGCAACTTCGTGGTCGGCGGCCAGGGCACGGCGCAGGAAGCGATGGATTATATCGCCAAAGAACACACCAAGATTCTGACCGACACCGGCTACATCAAGTAGAACCCGGCGCTATCCGGAATCTATCCGGGTAGCCGCAGGAGGCGGCAAACACACCGCCGCCTCCTGCGATCACCACCTGAACCACCTGCATTTATTCCTGAGCCAGAGGTGTCCCTTATGGCAACAGCCAGTTCAACGACGACTGCTGCGTCCGCCGCCAGCCCAATGCAGCATCGAAGTCAGCTTAGCGACAAGACGATTCAGCGGCTTTTCATTCTGCCGACCCTGATCCTGCTGATCACATGGAACGTCGTTCCGCTGTTTTCTAGCCTGTTTCTCGCCTTCACACACTATTCACATAGCGGCATGGCCGCGCCGGTCTGGATCGGGACGCAGAACTTCTCCACGTTGCTTGCCAACGACACGGTGTGGCACAGCTTTGCCGTCACCGGCAAATATGCCCTCCTCTCGGTTTCGTTGCAAGCCATCGTCGGCTTCGCGCTGGCGATGATCCTGCACGAGAAGTTCAAGGGCAGCGGGCTGCTCACCACGCTGATCCTGGTGCCGATGATGCTTTCGCCGGTGGTGGTTGGTCTCTTTTGGAAACTGATCTATAACCCGCTTTACGGTATTTTTGGGTTGCTGCCCCGGTCGTTCCCCGTGATGCTGGAGAAGCAGCCGATGTGGTCGGTAGTGATCACGGACGTGTGGATGTGGAGCCCGTTCGTAATGCTGCTGTGCCTGTCGGGCCTGCGGGCGATCCCCGATTATTTGTATGAAGCCGCCGAGATTGACCGGGCAAGCGCGTGGCAGCAATTCTGGAAGATCACCCTGCCATCGGTGATGCCACTGCTGATGCTGGCGATCCTCTTTCGCACCATCGAGGCCATCAAGGCGTTTGACCTGGTGATGGGCCTGACAGGCGGCGGGCCGGGCAATGCGACGGAAACCGTGTCCGTGGGCCTCTTTCGGATGGTCTTCCAGGGGCAGCCGCGCACCGGCCTGGCCAGCGCGCTGGGCTATATGGTTCTGATCGTCATCATCGGCATCAGCAACGTGTACATCTGGTACCTCAACCGGATCAAGGAGTCCTGACCATGGCGATAGCCCCTGCGCGCGCAGAGAGTTTCGCGGCCACCGGCCCCGCCGAACCGGTCGTGGAGTCGGTGCGGGTTGACCAGATCATGCCGCAAGCGAAAGCGACCAAGAAGGCGCGCATGATTCTGGCAGTTATCACGGCCATCGTCATGCTGATCCCGGTCTACTGGATGGCGACGACGGCGATCAAGCCCCGCCCGGACGCCGTCTCCGCGCCCCCTAAGATCTTCTTTACCCCTTCGTTGGATGGCTTTATCGGACTTTTCTTCGACCGCAGCCAGATCGCACCGGGCGAGTTGGAGAAGTATAAGGAGCGGACAGACCTCAGCTTCGTCGAACAGCAGGCGCTAATTCGCGGCATGAAGATACTGGGGCCGAGCAAGTATGTCGGGCGGTTGGTGAACTCGGTGATTATTTCGTTCACGTCCACCGCGCTCGCCGTATTCCTGGGGTTGTTGGCCGCCTATGCGTTCAGCCGGTATGAGATTCCCGGCGAAAACGACTGGTTGTTCTTCATCCTCAGCACGCGCATGTTGCCGCCCGTCGTGGTCACCATCCCGATCTTCCTGTGGTATCGGGCGCTGGGATTATACGACACACATTTCGGGATGATCCTGCTTTACACGGCCTTCAACCTGTCGTTCGCGGTATGGTTGCTCAAGGGCTTCATTGACGAAATCCCGAAGGAGTACGAAGAAGCGGCGCTGGTGGACGGCTACAGCCGGATGCAGGCGTTCCGCAAGATCGTGTTGCCGCAGTGTGTAACCGGCATCGCGGCGACGGCGGTGTTCTCGCTGATCTTCTCGTGGAACGAGTACGCGTTCGCGCTGATGTTGACCGGCGACAAGGCGCGCACCGCACCGCCGAGCATCCCTTCGATGCTGGGCGTCGGCGGCATCGAGTGGGGTTCGATTGCAGCGGGTTCGCTGCTTTTCCTGATCCCCGTGGTCATCGTGACCTTCGCTTTGCGCAACTACCTGCTGCGCGGCGTCACTTTCGGCGCGATTCGCCAGTAGGGAGCATTGCATGGCGACCATTGAACTCAAGCAAGTCGCGAAGATGTTCGGCACGACCTACGCCGTTAAGCCGATGGACCTGACGATCCAGGACGGCGAGTTCGTGGTCTTGCTCGGCCCATCGGGATGTGGGAAGACCACGACCCTGCGCATGATCTCCGGGCTGGAAGCGGTGACGGAAGGGAATGTCTATCTGGACGGCGAAGATGTGACCTGGCGACCGGCCAGCGCGCGGGATGTGGCGTTCGTCTTCCAGTTCTTCGCCCTCTATCCCCGAATGACCGTCTATCAGAATATTGCCTTCCCGCTGGAATCTACGCATGAGTCGAAGGAAGTGATTGACCGGCGGGTGAACGAGGTGGTGGATATGCTGCGCATCCGGCCCCTGCTGAAGCTGAAGCCGGGGGCGTTGAGCGGCGGCGACAAGCAGCGCGTGGCGCTGGCGCGGTCGCTGGTGCGCCGCCCCGCGTGCTTCCTGATGGATGAACCGCTGGGCGCACTCGACGCCGAGTTTCGCGAGGCGATGCGCGCGGAGATCAAACGGCTGCACAACGAGCAACACGCCACCACGGTCTACGTGACGCACGACCAGATCGAGGCGATGGCGATGGGCGACCGCATCGTGGTGATGTCCAACGCCGTCGTGCAGCAGATCGGAACGCCGGCGGAGGTATATTACGACCCGCAGAACCTCTTCGTGGCGAACTTCATCGGCAGCCCCGGGATGCAACTGATGGAAGGCGACTACAGCGCGGGCAACGCACACATGCCGGGCGGCAACGTTTACAAGGTTCCACAAGCATGGCGCGCCGCGCTGGATCGAGAGATCGGCCAGGGTAAGGTCGTGATCGGTTTTCGACCGGAAGCCGCGGAGATCTCCGCCGATGGCCCATTCACGGGAATGGTTTTCGGCATAGACCTGCACGGGGCCTATGTGGTGCTGCACGTCAAGCTGGTGAGCGACCAGATCGTCCAGGTGCGCGCACCGCGCGACCACACGTATGGCCTCGATGCGTCGGCGTGCTTCGATCTGAACCATGACATGGTGCGCTTCTTCAACCCCACCACCCAACAGGCAATCTTCCCCGAGGCAAGCGCATGAGCCAGGTTTCTTTACAGAACATCACCAAGCAGTTCAAGTCGGTCACGGCGCTCTCCGACGTCACGTTCGACATCCATGACGGTGAGTTCTTCGTGTTGCTGGGGCCGACGGGCGCGGGAAAAACCACCACGCTGCGAATCATCGCCGGACTCACCAAGCAGGAGGAGGGCAGCGTTACGTTCGACGGCGAAGCGATAGACCTTCTGCCGCCCGCCGACCGCGATGTGGCCTTCGTGTTTCAGCAATATTCGCTCTACCCGACGATGACCGTGTATGACAACCTGGCTTTCCCACTCCGGTCGCCGATGCGCAAGGTGCCCGAACCGGAGATCAAGACGCGCGTGACGGACATCGCAGCGGTGCTGCGGATCACGCATCTGCTGGATCGCAAGACGGCCAAGCTGTCGGGCGGCGAGATGCAACGCGTCTCCATCGGACGTGCGATCGTGCGTTCGCCCCGCATGTATCTGATGGACGAGCCGCTGTCGAACCTGGACGCGAAGCTGCGCGAATCGTTGCGAGTCGAGTTGGCGCACCTGCAAAAGACACAACGCAGCACGACGCTGTTCGTCACACACGACCAGATCGAAGCGCTGACGATGGCCGACCGCATCGGCGTGCTGGACCGCGGGAAGCTCATCCAGGTGGGCACGCCGGAAGACATCTACGATCGGCCGGCGACGGTCTTCGTGGCGCAGCTCGTCGGCTCGCCGAAGATCAACCTGCTGCGAGTGAGCTGCGCCGGCGAGGAACTGAGCCTCGATGACAGCGCGTATCGCGTGCCAATGGAGGGCGTCTGCGCCGCAACCGAAGCCGGCGCGGACGGCTTACCCCCGGCGTTCATCCTGGGCGTGCGTCCCGAAGACGTGCAACTCTCCGCCGGCGGCACGTTCATCGGAACCATCGTGTTGGTCGAGCCGCTGGGCGTCGAGACGCTGCTGCACATCCGGCTGGACGGACAAGTGGTGATCTGCACGGTACCGGGAATCGCAAAGGCGCGGCTGGGCGATGTGGTGCATTTTGATGTTAATAAGGATCGGCTGCATCTGTTTCACCCCGTGACCGGGGCCAGGCTGAATGCTTAGACTCTGTCAAAACTGCGCCGCGCCCCTTCGTAGTGACGGCTTCAGCCGTTGGGGGCACGAAAACGGCTGAAGCCGTCACTACGAAGGGATTCGGGGAATATACGGATGAGTTCCAATGTCACAGGGAGGCGCAAGACTGATGACCGAACAGATCACTCGCGAGATGATTGAAAAAGCGTTGGCGCAACAGGGCGGCATCCTGCGTCTCGAGCCGGCGTGGGTGGCGCGGGATTTCCTGCCGCCGGGCAAGCGGCTGGGACTGCCCGACGATCAGTATGCCGTGGGTGAACGCGGCTGGATTTCGGAACGCTGGCTCGGTTCGACCACCAAAGCCGACAACCGCGTGGGGCCACCCGACGAAGGGCTGAGCTACGTGGACCTGGGCGACGGCCTGCGCGCCACGCTAAAAGATGTCGTGGAGACCGCCCCGGCAGCGATCATGGGCGAGGCGTACGCGCAGACACATGGGGAGTTGGGCCGACTGGCGAAGATCTATGATTTCGCGGCGCGCATCCCGTTTCACCTGCACCAGATGGACAAGGACGCGAAGCTGGTCGGCGCGAACTCGAAAGAAGAAGCCTACTACTTCCCGGAAGACGTAGACCTGGGACCGCACCCGGAGACATTCTTCGGCGTCCACCCGTACATCGTCGAGCAAGGCAAACAAGATGTCTTGCTCCAGTACCTGGTGGAGTGGAAGGATGATCTGATCTTGCAGCACTCGCGCGCGTATCTGAATGTCCGGGGCGAGGGCTTCCACCTGCCTTCGGGCGTCCTCCATGCGCCGGGCACCGCGCTGACGATCGAGTTACAGGAAGACTCGGACGTCTTCGCGATGCTCCAGGCATTGAACGCGGGGCAAATCATCTCGAAGGACTTGCTGTTCAAGGACGTGCGCCCGGAAGATCGGGCCACACGCGGCGAACAGATCATCCTCGAGCAGGTGGATTGGGAGATCAGCGGCGATCCGTATTTCTACGAGCATCGCCACACCCCGCCCGTGCCCGTCAGCGATGCGCCGCAAGCAGGCTGCGAGGAACACTGGATCTACTACAACACGACCAAATTCAGCGGGAAACGGCTGGTGGTGAAGCCGGGCGCGACGTATGAAAGCCGCGAGTTAGGCGTGTACAACGTGCTGGTGTGGCGCGGCAAGGGGCGTTACGGTGACTTCGAGGTCGAGGGGGGCGCGCTGGGGCGCGACGAGCTGCTGGTGACGCACGCCGCGGCGACCGCCCCGCTCACCGTAGAGAACACCGGCGCGGAAGACCTGATCATCTTCAAGTTCTTCGGGCCGGAGATCAACATGGACGTGCCGTATATTCCGGAGTATCCGCCGGGAGAGTAGCCAGGGAAACAAGTAGACAAGGAAACAAAGTGGACAGGTCGGATTGGAGGCTTCAGCCGGTTTTTCCCGCGACAGGCGTGATGTGCTTCACCGGCTAAAGTCTCGACTCCGTGGGTGTTTGGAATCTCTGGTAGACAAGTAAAGCATGTGGACAAGGGGGTTTTCATGGGTAAGAAGAAGATTGCGGTGGGAACGTGGGCGTATATCTGGGGCGGTTACAGCGACGAACCGATCCCGCTGGATGTGGTCGCGAAGGGGCTGAAGGAGATGGGGTTCGACGGCGTCGAGCTGGGCATCTTCGCGCCGCACCTGTCGTTGGAGGACGCACGCGACCGCAAGAAACGACTCGCCGTCAAGAAGCTGCTGGATGACCACGGGCTGGGGGTGTCGGGGATCGCGGCCGATTTCGGCAAGGTTCCGCCGATGCTGGCGAACCCCGCCGATTACAACGACGTGGTGATGCAGCACGTGGAAATCTGCAACGATCTGGGGACGAACAAGATGCGCACGGACACCATCCTGCCGCCCACCGAGATTCCCGGTGGGATGGATTACGAGACGTGCTTCCAGCGCACCGCGGACACGTTCCGCAGCGCCGCGGAGACTGCTGGCCGTCACGGTGTGAAGTTCGTCTGGGAGTTCGAGCCGGGCTTCCTGTTCAACAAACCCAGCGAGATCACCCGGATGGCCTACGTTGTGGATCATCCGAACTTCGGCGTGCTGTTCGATTCGTGCCATGCGCATATGTGCGCGGTGGTGGGCGCGCGGCAGATGGGCGAGAAGGAGACCCTGCCGGGCGGCGTGGTGCAGTTCGCGCACATGCTGACCAACAAGATCAACCACGTGCATTTCATTGACTCGGACGAGACGCTGCACGGCAACGAGACCAGCACCCACGCGCCGTTCGGCCAGGGCGTGCTCGACTTCAAATCCATCGTCACAGCGCTCTATGACGCCGGCTACACCGACGAGTGGTGGGTCATGGACCTCTGCTTCTGGCCCGGCGCGATGGAAGCCACCGGCCCGGCGAAGAAGTACATGGACGATATGATCGCGAAGTACGCGTGAGTTGGGATCGGGGATGGGGTATCGGGGATCAGGGATCAGGGATCCCCGTTACCTGATACCTCTGACCTGATCCACTGACCTACCAAGGAGCACAAACCATGGCAGAAATGATGAAAGCTCAGGTTTTTTACGAAGCTGAAAAGATGCGGATGGAGGAGCTGCCCGTGCCCAAAGTGGGGGATGCGGATGTGCTGGTGCGCGTCAAGACGTGCGGCATCTGCGGCTCGGACATCTCATACTACTACGGCCTCAGCCCGACCGGAAAGATGCCGATCGTGCTAGGCCACGAGTTCACCGGCGAAGTGGTCGAGGTGGGCGCGATCCCGAAGGCGATGGGACTGTTTGCGCCGGGCGACCGCGTGGTCGTGAACCCGGTGCAGCATTGCAACGCGTGTTATGCCTGCGCCAGCGGCCACACCAACCTGTGCGAGAATCTCTTCGTGCCGGGCGTGAACGCCGACGGCGCGTTCGCCGAATACGCGGTCTCGCGCTACACCGGACTGTTCAAGCTGCCTGATGAGGTGAGCTTCGAGGAAGGCGCGTTCATCGAGCCGTTGGCGTGCGCGGTCTATGGCATGAAGAAGCTGGCACTAGAACCGGGACAGTTCGTAGCGATCTTCGGCCCCGGCCCCATCGGCATCATGATGGTGCAGATGGCGAAGGCGATGGGCGCGGGCAAGGTGGCGCTGGTGGGCACGCGCGACTATCGGCTGGCGGAGGGCGGCAAGTGGGGCGCAGACTACCTGTTCAACACGGTAGACCAGGGCTCGCCCTACTACACCGGCGACCTGAAGCAGGCGATAGCGGATGTGACGCACGGGCTGCTGGCCGACCGCGCGATCGTGCCGACCAGCTCCAACGAGGCCTTTGAACAGGCGATTGACGTCACCGGCAACGCGGCGATCCTGGTGCATTTCGGGCTGCCGAACACCGACGATGTGATCCACGTGCCGGCGCTGGCAACGCACACCATGGACAAGGAAATTCGCTTCTCGTGGCTGGCGCCCGGCGTGTGGCCCACCACTATCGCGATGATCTCAAACGGCCTGCTGAACCTGGAGCCGCTGGTGAGCAAGGCCGTGCCGCTGTCGGAAGCCGCCGCGGCCATCGTCAACCTGAAGGCGCGCAAGGACGATCCGATCAAGATTCAGGTGACACCGTGAGGGAAGGAGACAAGGAGATAAGGAAACAAGGAAACAAGTACACAAGATGCTGTCATCCTTGTATCCCTGTTTCCTTGTATCCCTGTTTCCCTGTGTACTCTGCCAACTGGAGCCAAACATGATCAAATACGGCATCAACACGTTCCTGTGGTCTTCGCCGTTCCAGACGAAAGACTTACACTATTTGGATCACGCGAAGGCGCTGGGGTTCGATCTGGTCGAAATCCCCATCGAGAGCGCGGGCGACCTGGACTACGAGGCGGCCGCGGAGGCGTATGCGCGCACCGGGTTGGCCTGCACCACCTGCGCGGTGATGGGCGCGGGGCGCGACCCGTCGCACCCGGACGAGGTGATTCAACAGGCGGGCATTGACTATCTCAAGCACTGCATTGACGGCACGGCGACGATGGGCGGCACGATGGTCGTCGGCCCGCTCTATGCCGCGGTAGGTCGGCAGTGGCAGGCGACGCCGGAGCAACGCAAGGCCGACCTGGCGCTGGCGGCGAAGAACCTGCGCGTGGCGGCTGACTATGCCGAGGAGAAGGGCATCAAGCTGGCGCTCGAACCGCTCAACCGCTTCGAGACCAGCTTCATCAACCTGACCGAGCAGGCCCTCGAACTGGCGGACATGATCGACAGCCCCGCCGTGGGGCTGATGATGGACACCTTCCACGCGAACATCGAGGAGAAGCACCTCGGCGCGGCGCTTGAGATGGCGGGGTCGCGGCTGTGGCACGTCCATGCGAACGAGAACGACCGCGGCACGCCCGGCACCGGGCACGTCACATGGGACGAGGTCGCAGCGGCGCTGAAGAAGATCAACTACGACGGCGCGCTGGTGATCGAGTCCTTCTCGACGGAAGTGAAAGAGATCGCGCGGGCGGCGGCGGTGTGGCGGGCGCTGGCCCCCACGCCGGACGGTCTGGCCGAAGATGGCCGGACGTATCTCGCGCAACTGATGGCATGACAGGGGCGAACACATAACCCTGGAGTCGAGGCTTTAGCCGGTCAAGTACATGACCCTTATGGCCGAAAAACCGGCTAAAGCCTCCATCCAGCGCATCAGAAGCGCCTGAATTCCGAATTCTTGATGCTTCACCGAGAGGACGTGCATTAACGTGACAGCCAAAATTTTCATCCCGATTGTTATTGTGCTGCTTTTCGCCTTTGGGTTCTTTATCGCCTGGGTCTCGCGCAGGCTCAGCGGGAACATCGCCGCGCGGCCGGCCAACGTCATCACCGGCCTGCTGATCGGCATGATCTTGCTGGGGGTGGTGGGGATGTTCCAGCCGTGGAGCATTCAGGTGTACAGCCTGGGCTTCAAGATGGTGCTGATCGGCACGCTATCCTTCACGGTCTGGAGCCACGTGACGCCGCGGCCACCGGAACCGGTTGCGGTCAACAATAACACCCACTGAAGAAGCATAAGAGTCTGCAGATATGCAATACGATTTAGAATGGGATCCCGTCAAAGCCAGGGAGAACATCAAAAAGCATAACGTCAGTTTCGAGCGCGCATCGGAGATATTCCTTGACCCATACGCTATCTCCATCTATGATGACGAACATAGCACACTCGGGAAAGATCGAAGCGAAGAGCTACTCGTCGTCGTACATACATTTCGAGAGCTATAGATGTTCAGATAATGTTTCGGGGTTTTGCGGCCGTTTCCAGACGTGAGAAAGGCTCAAAAGCACGGATCTTTATCTGATTCACTATAGATGCGGAAAATTTCAGCATCCGACTGATTTCTGCTCGCAAGTCAACCAAAGCCGAATCAACGGCCTATAATTAAGTGGTGATACCATGAAAGAAGAATACGATTTCACGCAAGGGGAGCGCAGTAAGTTTTACCGTCCAGGCGCTCGCATCAACCTGCCGATCTACCTGGATGAGGATATCGCAGACTTCGTGAAGCGATATGCCGAGGAAAAAGAGATGGACGTGCAGACCGTAGTTAATACGATCATTCGTACCAACAAGGAAATGATCCAGGCATTGCGTTAATTCCATTCCAGCCTGCGACACATAAATAGTCCCCTGTTTTACTTAAAACTCTCACCGAGGAGTACGACACAATGGCAAAGGTTGCTATCATTGGCGCGGGCAGTATCGTCTTCTGCCAGACGCTCATGCTCGACGTGCTCGCCACGCCGGGGCTGGAAGACACCGAATTCGCCCTCATGGCCCCCAGCACGCGCCGCACGTCGCAGGTCGAGGCGTTTGCGAAGCGCGTGATCGCGGACAACAACCTCCCCGCGAAAGTCTGGAAGACCACGGATCGGCGCGAGGCCCTGCGGGACGCGGACTACGTGATCGCTACCTTCCAGGTCGGCGGTGTGGACGGGTTCGAGCAGGATTACAAGATACCGCTCAAATACGGCGTGGATCAGTGCATCGGCGACACACTCGGCCCCGGCGGGATCTTCCGCGCCCTGCGCAGCATCCCCGTCGTGCTGGATATGTGCCACGACATGGAGGAGGTCTGCCCGAACGCGGTGCTCTTGAATTATGTCAACCCAATGGCGATGGTGTGCTGGGCCATCGGTACGACCAAAGTGCCGTTCGTGGGGCTGTGCCACGGCGTGCAGACCACGCTGGAGTTGATCTCCGGCTACGTGGACGTGCCGAAGGACGAGATTGACTACACCTGCGCGGGGATCAATCACATGGGATGGTTCCTGAAGCTGGAACACGAGGGCAAGGACCTCTACCCCACCCTGCGCGAGCGCTTCGAGCACCCCGAGTATTACGTGAACGAGAAGGTGCGCGGCGAGGTCTTCCGCAATTTCGGCTACTTCATGACCGAATCCACGGGCCACCTGGCAGAGTACGTGCCGTGGTTCCGCAAGAATCAGAAGGCACTGGACCTCTATTGCGACGAGCCGGGCTTCGGCGGCGAGACGGGCGCATACTACAACTGGTGCAGGCTGGTGGCGGACAAGTACGAAAGCCGCGACATCCTGGCCGACCAGACCAGCGAAATCCCCGGTCGCAGCGTGGAGTATGGCTCGTACATCATCGAGGCGCTGGAGACGGGGCGGACGTTCAAGCTGAACGGCAACGTCATCAACGAGGGGATGATCGCGAACCTGCCGGTGGATTGCTGCGCCGAATACCCGATCTACGTGGATCGCACGGGCATCCACAAGACCTTCGTGGGCAACCTGCCGTCGCAGTGCGCGACGCTGAACATGACCAACGTCAACGTGCAGCGGCTGACCGTGGAAGCAGCGATGAGTGGCGACCCCGAGAAGATCGTGCAGGCATGCGCGCTCGACCCGCTGACCGGCGCGGTGCTGACGCTGAAAGAGATCCGCGACATGGTGACGGAGATGATGGACGCGGAGGCGCAATGGCTGCCGCAGTTCGGCGATAAGCGGCCCCTGCCGACGCCGACGATCCACATCCCGGAGGGGACGAAGCCGGCGGAGGTGCCGGTGGACCCGGCGCTGGCGATTCGGGCGCGGTTCGGCGAGTTGGCGAGCTGAGATAATCCTCCCTCACCCTAACCCTCTCCCTTTGGGAGAGGATTGGGGTGAGGGTCTGACTCCCTCTCCCCCTGGGAGAGGGTTGGGGTGAAGGTCTGATACATGACAAGGAGAAGCCGTGATTAGCCATAACGTTTACTTCACACTGAAAGACAATTCCGCGGAGGCGCGAAGCGCGCTGCTGGCGGCGTGCCGGAAGCACCTGACGGACCATCCCGGCGAGGTGTCGTTTGCGTGCGGCACGCCGGCCGAGGGATTCGAGCGCGACGTGAACGACCGCGATTGGGATGTGGGTCTGCACATCGTGTTCGTGGATAAAGACGCACACGACACCTATCAGGATTCGAAGCGCCACCATCAATTCGTGGCTGAGAGCGAAGGGAACTGGGTACGGGCGCGTGTGTTCGACACCAAATTAGCCTGAGATTCAATTGGGAGGACGCAGGATGACCCGCAAGATCAATGTCGCAATTGTCGGGATGGGTTTCGGGGCGGAGTTTATCCCCATCTACCAGCAACACCCCTACACCAACATGTATGCGATCTGCCAGCGCAACGAGGCGCACCTGAACGAGGTGGGCGATAAGTTCGGCATCGCGAAGCGCTACACCGATTTCGCCGACCTGCTCGCCGACCCGGACGTGGACGCCGTACACATCAACTCACCGATTGACGACCACGCGTGGATGAGCATGGACGCCCTGAACGCGGGCAAACACGTGGCGTCCACCGTGCCGATGGCGCGCACCGTCGAGGAGTGCCGGATGGTGGTCGAGGCGCAACAGCGCTCCGGCAAGAAGTACACGATGATGGAGACCACGGTCTTCACGCGCGAGTATCTCTTCGTCAAGGAGATGCTGGACAAGGGCGACCTGGGCCGGCTTCAGTTCGTGCGGGCGGCGCACCACCAGGAGATGGCCGCGGGCAACTGGCCGAGCTACTGGCCGGGGATGCCGCCGATGCACTACGCGACGCACTGTGTGGGGCCGTGCCTGGGGCTGACGGGCAAGGCCGCCGAGTGGGTCTCCTGCCTCGGTTCGGGGCGCGTAGACGACAAATATGCGCGCCACTACGGTTCGCCGTTCGCCATCGAGACGACGCACATCAAGCTGATGGACTCGGACGTCAACGCGGAGATCACGCGGTCGCTCTATAACACGGCGCGCGAGTACATCGAGAGCTTCGATGTATATGGCAGCCTGCGCTCATTCGAGTGGTCGCAACTGGCCGCGGAGGAACCGGTGATCTTCACGGGCGAGGACGGCGAACGCGTCCCCGTACCCGATTACGCGCACTTGCTGCCCCAGGCGATCCAGCGCTTCACCACGAAGGGCGTGTATGACCTGGAGGGCGAGACGCACATGTCGTTCGTGCAGGGCGGCGGGCACGGCGGATCACACCCGCACCTGGTCAACGAGTTCGTGACGAGCATTGTCGAGGATCGCGACCCGTTCCCGAACGCCGTGCAATCGGCCAACTGGACGTGCGTGGGCATCTGTGCGCACGATTCGGCGCTGCGCGGCGGCGAGATCGTGTGGTTGCCCGAATTCACGCTGCCCTGAGCATCGGTGACGAGCACCACCGTCCGATTCGAGCCGTGGGGAACCGTCGTCGCGAGCGCGGCGGGGCAAACGCTGCTCGATGTGGCGCGGCTGGCCGACATCCCCGTGGGCGCGGTGTGCGGCGGCGCGGGCACGTGCGGCAAGTGTCAGGTGCGCATCCTCGCTGGCCCACTCGCCGCGCCGTCGCCGGTTGAGCGGGATGTGCTGGGCGCGGAGGCGTTGGCGCAGGGCTACCGGTTGGCCTGTCGCTATCCGGTGAACGGCGATCTCGAAGTCGAAATCCTGCCGGTGGTGTCGCATGGCAAGGGCGCGCTGCCCCCGATGGAACGCGCCGTGGCCTTCGACCCGGCGACCCGGCGGCGCGCCGTGACGCTGGAGCCGCCCGACCTGGCGCGGCCGGTGGACGACGGCGGCAACCTTCTGGCGGCGACGGGCGCGAAAGTGTTGGATTACCGGGTGGCGCAACTCGCGCCGGAAGTGTTACGAGCCGCGAAGTGGCAGGTCACAGCAAGCCTGCACGGCGACGAGATCATCGCCGTGCAGCCCTCGACGGGCGCGCCCCCTCCTCTGGGACTGGCAATAGACCTGGGCACGACGAATATCGCCGCGTACCTTTACAACCTGGAGGACGGCGCGCCGCTGGGCGTCTTCGCCGCCGCGAACCCGCTGGCGAGTTATGGCGCAGACATCCTGACGCGGCTGGTCTACGCGCAGCAGAACCGCGAAAACGGGGAACGGTTGCAGCGCGTACTCGTGCGGGCGCTCAACCTGTTGATCGAACATGCGACGGCGACGCTGGGCTACGCGCCCGACGCCGTGGAAGATGCGGTGATTGTGGGCAACACGGGGATGCACCACCTGTTATTAGCCCTGCCGGCGCGGTATCTGGTCGTCTCGCCCTACGTGGCGGCGACGCGCGCCGCGATGGAGATCAAGGCGCGCGAGATCGGGTTGACGTTTGCGCCCGGCGCATACCTACATCTGCCGCCGCTGGTGGGCGGTTTCGTCGGATCGGATCTGCTGGCGGTGGCGCTGGCGACGCGGCTCGACCGGAAGCCGGGCGTCCGGCTGGTGATAGACATCGGGACCAACACCGAATTGTTGCTCTCGGTGGACGGGAAGCTGGTGAGTTGCTCGACGGCCAGCGGCCCGGCGCTGGAGGGTGCGGCGCTGCGCTATGGGATGCTCGCCGGCGCGGGCGCGGTGGATCGCGTGTGGTTGGAGGATCACGGCTCGTTTCACCACATGACGATCCGGGGTAAACCGGCCATCGGCATCTGCGGGTCGGGCATCATCTCGGCGCTGGCGTGCATGGCGCAGGCCGGGGTCATCAACCGGGGCGGGCGGATTCAGGCGGGACAACCCGGCGTGGTCAAACTGGAGGATGGCGACCGCGGCTTCGTCCTGGTTCCTGAAGCGGCGACCGCGCTGGGAAGCGACCTGACCATCTCGCAACACGACGTGCGTGCGATCCAACTTGCCAAGGGCGCGATTCGCGGCGGGATCGCCACGCTGCTGGCCGAAAACGGCCTGACGGTGGATGACCTGGACGAGTTCCTGGTAGCAGGCGCTTTCGGGAACCATCTCGAAGTGGAGAGTTCCATCGCCATCGGGCTCTATCCCGACATCCCCCGCGACCGCATCCGGCTGATCGGCAATGCGGCGGGCGCGGGCGCGGCGATGGCGCTGCTCTCGCTGGAGGAACGCCAGGCGGCGAGCGAGTTGAGCGCGCGGATTGCGTATCTCGAGTTGGCGCGCATCAAACGCTTTGCGCGCCAGTTTGCCGAGGCGCAACGCTTTCCGGGGGCGAACGGTAGGCCATGAGCGTGCAAATCAAACGCGATTGGGAGATCACGTTCGATGAGGCGCAATTCGTCGCGGACGCAGGCGGTTCGCTGGCGAAGTTGTTGCAGCGCCCGAATGTGCGCGCCGATTGGGACGCCGCGCTGGATGATGCCCGCGCCCTGGTCGCGCCCGCGGCCCTGTGGGACGTGTTTCCGATCCGCGAGTTCCGCCACGAGCGGCTGATCCTGGCCGATGGGACGCGCATCGGCGGCGGGCCGGTGGCGGAGGTCACCGCGGGCGCGACCGACCTTATAGTCGCCGTGGTCACGGCGGGCGCGGCCATCAGCGCGCGGGCGTCGGAGTTGCAGAGTGAAGGCGAGCGATTGCGCGCGATGTTCCTGGACGATTTCGGTTCGTGGGCAGTAGATCAGGTGCGCCAGGGGTTGTGCCGCCACATCGAAGCGGACGCCGCGCTGCGCGATTGGCACGCCAGCGCGGCGCTCTCGCCGGGTGAATCGGCGTGGCAGGTAGACGAGCAGGCGGTGCTCTTCGGGCTGATTGACGCCGGGCCAATTGGCGTCGCGCTGATGCCGTCACTGGTGATGACGCCCGTCAAGTCGCTTTCGCTGATCCTCGGCATCGGCCCCGAACCGCTGGGGTCCGAGGGCGGGTCGAACTGCGATTATTGCACCATCCGCTGCCGGTGCGCGCACCGGCAGCGCCGCGGGTGAACTTCTTACCAAAGGAGCAGATCCATGTCGAACAAGGAAGAACTGGTCGTCTTGATAGCGGAGATGGAGGAGGAAAAGGCGCTTGCGCTCGCCCGGTCTATGATCGAGGCGGGCGAAAGCCCTCAGGATGTCCTCGATGCGTCCAGCAAGGCGATGGCGATCGTCGGGCAGCGGTTTGAAGACAAGGAGTATTTCCTGCCCGAGTTGATCATCGCGGGCGACATGATGAAGGAGATCAGCGCGCTGGTGAAGCCGCTGCTCAAGACGCAGGCGACGCAGGTTGCGCCGCAGGGCGTGGTCGTGATCGGCACGGTCGCCGGGGATATCCACGATATCGGCAAAGACATCGTGACCTTCATGCTGGATGTGAATAACTTCGAGGTACACGATCTGGGTGTGGACGTGCCGCCGGCGCAGTTCATCGCGGCGATCCGCGAGCATAACCCCGACATCGTGGGGCTGAGCGGATTCCTGACGATGGCCTTCGAGCAGATGAAGCGCACCGTGGATGCGATTGCGGAAGCGGGGCTGCGCGACGACGTCAAGATCATGATCGGCGGCGCGATTATGGACCCCGAGGCCGCGGCCTACATCGGCGCAGATTCATACGGCAAGGACGCCGCCTCCGCCGTCCGGCTCGCCAAGAGCTGGACCGGCGCGGCGTGATGCGCGAGAAAGGAAGATCATCATGGCTGAGAAATCACCGCAGGAGTTGCTGGCCGAACGGCAGCAGCGCGTGCTCGATGCGGCGGCGCTGAAGACGCCGGACCGCGTACCGGTGTTCGGGCCGTATCAAAAATATCCCTATAACTTCGCGGGCGTCTCGTTCAAGGACGCCCTGAACGACTATGCGCTGGCACGCGAGGCGTGCCACAAATTCGTGGATTACTTCCAACCCGATGTAGACTTCGGGCCGATCTTCGCATACCCGGCCAAGGCGATGGAAATCCTGGGGTGGGACGCATTCAAGTGGCCGGGGCGCGGGCTGGATGACAACGTGATGTACCAGTACGTCGAGGGCGAGTACATGACGGCGGAGGAGTACGACGAGTTCATCTTCGACCCGTCGGACTTCATGCTGCGCAAGTGGGCGCCGCGGCAGTTCTCCTCGATGAAGGGGTTTGCCAGCACCGTGCCGTGGCGGCGCTTCATGTGGTCGGGCTGGATGAACCTGCCCTTCTTCTGGTCCACACCGGAGTTCCAGGAGTCGCTGCAGAGGGTGACCGAGGGCGCGGCGGAGACGAACCTGTGGTGGGCCTCGCAGTTCCAATACTGGGGCGAGGTGAACGCCAAAGGCTTCCCCATCGCCTACGCCGGATGGGACTGGCCGCCGTTCGACATCATCGGCGACACGCTGCGCGGCACGCATCAGGTGCTGGCGGACATGCGCCGCCGGCCCGACAAGCTGCACGCCGCGCTGGAGGTCGCCACGCAGATCTTCATCGAGTACGGATCGGGGGCGGCGGGCGCGCCGCTGCCGCTGGTGTGGGTGTGGGTACACAAGTCCACGCGCGATTTTATGTCGGACGCGCAGTTCAAGGAGTTCTACTGGCCCTATCTGCGCAAAGGGATACTGGCGCTAGTTGACAAAGGTATCATCCCGGTGATTTACTGGGAGGCGGACTTCGAGAGTCGGTTGGAGCACATCGCCGACGTGCCGCCGGGGAAGGTCATCTACCACCTGTCGAACACGGACTACGAGAAGGCGTACTCGGCGCTGAAGGGTATTACCACGCTGATGGGCAACGTGCCGAACATCATGCTACACTCAGGCACGCCGGATGACGTGCGCGCGTACTGCAAGAAGATGATTGACACCTTCAAGGACGGTGGCTTGATCATGGACGCCGCGGTGATGCTGGACGAGGCAAAGCCCGAAAACTTGAAGGCGATGATGGACTTCACGAAGGAATATGGGATGTATTGAGTTGGGCATCGGGAATTGGGGATCAGGTAACGGGTAGCAGAGAACAGGGATCGGGTATGAGTGCAGACTTCATTCTATCCCCCAATTCCCGATCTCTGACACACAAGGAGAGCAAACATATGGCGATAAAGGTCGGGTGTTTCGCGCTGGTAGATCCGTTTTCCGTCCTCGAACACCAGCTCGACCGGATCAGGGACTGGGGGTTCAAGTACGCCGATGTAACCGACAGCACAGACGGCGGCAGCATGGGCGCCGAGTATGGTTTTTCCGCGGTTGCCAGCCTCGACGCCAACCCGTATGACATCAAGCGCATGTTCGAGCAGCGCGGCCTGACGATCACGACCTGGTGCGCGCATGCGAATCTGCTCGACGCGACGGCGCCCTGGCGCTTCGGCACGGCGCAGATCATCAAGGCGGTGCGCAACGCGGCCGCCGTCGGAGTGAAACACGTCATCACGTCCGAGGGCGACCCCAAGACCGAGTTCGGGCACAACCTGACCGACGCCGAGGCGCTATTCCTGATCCGTGAGCGGCTCTATGAACCGCTGCGCGTCGCCGAAGATTTCGGCGTCAAGATCCTGCTGGAACCGCACGGCAAGTACACCGACTCGATTGACCACATGGAGAAAATCCTGGAGCTGTGCGACTCGCCGGCGCTGGGCGTCAACTTCGACTCCGGCAACTCGTGGCTGGGCGGCACGGACCCGGTGGCGATGGTCAAGCGACTGCACGACAAGATCGAACACGTGCATTGGAAGGACTGGCCTGCCGCAATGGAAGAGAACCGCGGCGTCATGTTCGGTGCGGGCATGTCGGGCATTCCGCTGGGAACCGGCGTCGTAGACATCGAAGGCGTGTTCAAGGCGCTGGTGGACGGGGGCTTCGACGGCTATAGCACGCTGGAAGTCGCCGGAGATGACGCTGTGTTACAGAGCTACGCGTACTTGAAATCGTTGGGCGCGGAATAGGAAGAATTACGAATTAGGAGGACATCCGCGACGCTCAATTCGTAATTCTTCATTCGTAATTCGTAATTCATTCACGGAGGAATATCACATGCCAAGACCGATCACCCTGTTCACCGGCCAGTGGGCCGACCTGACGTTCGACACCGTGTGCGAGAAAGCCAAGGCTTTCGGCTACGACGGCGTCGAAATCGCCTGCTGGGGCGACCATTTTGAAGTGGATAAGGCCCTGGCGGATGACGCCTATATCAAGGGACGCTGGGACATCCTCAACAAGCACGGGCTGCAATGCTTCGCCATCAGCAACCACCTGGTGGGTCAGGCGGTGTGTGACCGAATTGACGAGCGGCACAAGAGCATCCTGCCCCCGCGCATCTGGGGCGACGGCAAGGAGGACGGCGTGCGCGCCCGCGCCGCGGAGGAGATGAAGGACACCGCGCGCGCCGCGGCGAAGATGGGGCTGAAGGTCGTGCCCGGCTTCACCGGCTCGCCGATCTGGGCGATGATGTACTCGTTCCCGCCGAACCCGCCGGACTTCCTGGAAAAGGGGCTGGCGCTCTTTGCGGAGATGTGGACGCCGGTGCTCGACGTCTTCACGGCGGAGGGCGTCAAGTTCGCGCTGGAAGTACACCCGACTGAAATCGCGTTCGACGTTGCAAGCGCGCAGAACGCGCTGGACGCGCTGGGCGGGCATCCGGCGTTCGGGTTCAACTATGACCCGAGCCACTTCGGCTATCAGGGCGTGGACTACGTGGGCTTCATCCGCAAGTTCGCCGACCGCATCTTCCACGTCCACATGAAGGATGTGTGGTGGTCATCGAAGCCGATGGAAGCGGGCGTCTTTGGCGGGCATCTCAACTTCGGCGACCCGCGCCGGTTCTGGGATTTCCGCTCGCTGGGCCGCGGCTCGATTGACTTCGAGGACATCATCCGCGCGCTGAACGACATCGGCTACTGGGGGCCACTGTCGGTGGAGTGGGAAGACGGCAAGATGGATCGCGAGCACGGCGCGGCGGAGTCGGCGGCGTTCCTGCGTAAGCTGGACTTTGCGCCGTCGGCGGTCGCGTTCGACGCGGCGTTCGCGGCGGAGTAATTTGCCATCGCGGAGTGCACCATTAACCGTATCAACCGCGGAGTGCGCCTCCACACAAGGGCCGGGGCGCCACCCGCGAGCGCCACTGATGGTGCGCACGCCCCCGGGTTTTGTTAAACCCGCGGGAGGTCGACACCCACAGGCAGCACAAAAATTCACCCCCAAGGCCCGGCCGAAGG
>JBBQRS010000001.1:0-105665 GCA_038214535.1 Anaerolineae bacterium | reverse complement strand
GGTCACGCATAATCACTTGTTCGCCAGTATTACCGACCTGGTCGCCGCCGTCGAACAGTTCCTAACCGATCTCGACAGCCATCGCGCCGAAGTGCTGTCTGTCATTGGAAATCCCCAATGACTTTTGTGGACTTATTTAGGCTTCCGGCGGAGGCGGAGGAGATGCCACTTTGCCGCGCAATGCACGCATCACACGCCGCCAGGTCTCCTGGGTCTGCGTCACCTGCTCCCGCTCGATCTCCACCGGTGCGTAGCGCGCGGCCAGAAACGCGTCTGTCAGCGCCTCGATATCCATTTCAGCGTCCGGCCACTCCTCATCCAGCGTTCGCGCAAATTCCAGGGGGGTTGCAGCCGGGGGACGCTCCACGCCGCGTTCGTCGGCGCGCGAGACCATCTTGAGATAGTAATAGCGCACCCGTTCGCGCGGGGGCAGCCGCCCCACCCGAATCTGCCGGAAAGAAGCGGCGTCCAGCGCCGCGCTGCCCGCGGGGCGCAGTCGCCGGCGCACCTCTTTAATCGCCGCGCCGGCCGTCGTCTCGATCTGCGACCACCGCGCGCGCCACCAATAAAGCAACCGCTGCCAGTAGGTCGCCCACCGGCCGTTGAACGCGCCCTGCGCCTTGAGATAGTTGAAGAGGAAATAGGCGACGATCAGACCGACCACCACCCACACCACCGCGCCGCCCAACCAGTCGGGCAGGCGGCTGACCGCTTCGGCCTGCGTCGGCACCGACATTTCCGGCATAGACGCCGGTGGGGCTTCTTCCTGCGATTCGAACAGGTTCCGGAACGGATATAAAAGCATCGTCAACAGCAACATGAAGATGCTCATCACGAAATAGAAGACGCGCATCATGAAGCCGAGGATCGTTTCGAGCACGCGCGCAAACGGGCCGGTGGACCCGATCGGCAACAGCGCGGCGATCCCCGCGACGACCAGCAGGGCGACCAGCGCGTTGACGTGCCAGCGTCGCAACACGGAGAGTTGCACGTCAATATCCTGGTTGTACCACCGGCTACGCAACACCGCCAGCCGCGACTGGCTGAGCAGTACCAGCCCCGCGATGAAGTAGCACAGGAGGGCGGCCAGGATGTCGGGTGATAACCCAAGACGACCGAGGCCCAGGTTAAACGGGTTTGGACTTTCGGCGACAATCTCGACGCGCGAGATGGCTGCGGTCGCGATCAACAGCACACCGCCCCAGGCCCAGCGCGTGGCGAAGCGCGCCATGATTTCGGTACGGCCCAACGGGCGAAAGACGCGCATCTGGCTGCGGCTGTCACTGGAAAACGCGCTGTCGTGGGCCGCGACCTCATCCGGCTGAATCGCCATGTCGAGGAAATCAATCGCCATGCTCACCGCGAGGCCCCACGCCATCAGCAGCAAGACGCCCGCGGCGATGAACTGGCCATCGAGAAATGCGCCCGGATGACGCAACCAGACGGCCATGTCGTTCACAGTCGGGAATCCCGTGGAGAAAAGCCACACCGCCAGGCGCAAAATCACCAGAATGAGCATGAGCTCGCCCAGGCGGAACAACAAGCCGCGCTGGTCGCGCCAGCGCGGCTTGCCCAACCGGTTGGTGCTGTAAACGCCGCCCAGCGCAACCAACAGCGCCATCGGCAAGACGTAGGTCAGCCGCCAGGAGCTGAACGCGCGGATGATCGCCAACGGCCCGGCGATCGCGCTGGCGGCGATCAGCGCGATGAGCACAGGGCGAAACAGGCCGGTATTCCAGGTTTCGTCGTAGAAATCCTGGTACGTGGCTCGCTTTTTGCGTTCGCCTGTAGGCTGATCCATCTCGGTGTCGCTTGCAGTCACAGGGCAAAGTTCCTTACGCGGCCTGCGGCCAGTGGGTGCGCGTCTGCCACGGGGCGAGATCACGTTCATCTGCGATCAGATAGGCCGGGAAACCCAGCCGGCGCGCCCGCTCTCGCACGACGCCGAATTGCCCGTGCGGCTCGGTGACCACCAGCACGGGGCTGAGGCCGGCGCGCTGCAACCGGTGTAGCGCCTTGCAGGTTGCCTCATCGCCGGTGGGCGTCACGACGATCACCACGGTGCCCCACGGCAGATCGTGTACAATGGTCGGCAACCATTCGGGCAGCGGCACGGTCTCGATCATCTCGACACGCGCCAGCCATTCCAGCAGTTTCATCAGGTGGGCGCGGCCCGGACGTGGGGCGATAGACCATTGCGCCGTTTGCGACACGGAATCGCGCCCGTTCGACGCCAGCCCCACGGCTTGCCGCTGCTCCGTCAGATAGTGCGCCAGCGACGCCGCAACGATGATCGCCCACTCGCTGTAGACCTGGCGCATCTGAAAATTATAGGCGTCGCGATCCAGATCGAGCACCACCATGGATGACAGAGAAACCGCAGGCTCCACTTTGCGGACGAGGAGCTTCTGAGCACGGGCGCTGCTCTTCCAGTTGATGCTGCGAAACTGGTCGCCCGGCATATACTCGCGCACGCCGATCACGCGATCGGGGTCCTGGAAGATCGGCTGGCGGCTCCGAATCGTGCCGTGCGGCGAGCGCGAGATCAACTCAACTTTCGCCAGCGGGATCACCCGCGGATAGACGGTCAGATAGTCGCGCCGATCCACCATCACGTTGACCTCAGCAAAGCCAAACAGATCGCCCACGCTCAACCGGGACGGGCCAATTTCGTAATAACCCCGTTGCCTGCCGATGAAGTCATAGTTAAGGTGGGCCTTCTCTTTGGGTTTGAGCGAGATAACCTGATGCACCGGATGGCCCACCAGCAAATTTAGCGGGCTGGTTTCATCCACGCGCAGCCACGGCACGGGCAGCCAGCCGGTGTTCTCGATTTCCAGGTCCACAGGCACGGTCTCACCGAGGAACGCGTGGTCGTTGAAAAGCCGCCGGACTCGGATATGCTTCATGCTGCGCGCGGGCCACCAGCGCGCCATGATGTAAACGCCCGCCATCACGTAGATCAGGTAGAAGATGAAGTCGAGCCGCAGCATCACCGCAATGAGCAGCATGATCAACAACACCAGGGGCAGTTCGTTCATCATGGGGCGTCATCCTCGTCGTGCTGAGGCGGCGCCGGTTCGACCCCCGCGCCGGCGATGACCACCGCATACTCGCCGCGCGCACCGTTCTTCTCGATGGACGCCAACAACTCCGCAAGCGACCCGCGTTCGACCGATTCGTGCAATTTGGTCAGTTCGTGCGCCAGCGCCGCGGGGCGGTCGCCGTATACCTCCAGCGCGTCGCGCAGGAAGGCCGCCAACCGGTAGGGGCTTTCGTAGAACACCAGCGTATGCGGCGACTCGCGATCTACCTCCATGAAGCGCCGGCGCGGCCCCGGTTTGTGCGGTGGGAACCCGCGGAATGTGAAGCTGTGCAGCGGCAGGCCCGATAGCAGCACGGCCATGATGACGGCCGCCGCCCCTGGAATCGCCGTGACTTCGACGCCCGCCGCGACGGCGCTGCGCACCAGCGTAAAACCGGGGTCCGAAATGCCGGGCGTGCCCGCGTTGGTCACCAGGGCGACTGATTTATCCTCGGCCAGCAGGTTCAGGATGCGTGAACCGGCCCGCGCCTCGTTGTGCTCATGGAAGGCGATCTGGGGTTTGCGAATCTCGTAGTGTTTCAGAAGGATGCCGGTCTTGCGCGTGTCTTCGCTGGCGATGAAATCCACCGTCCGTAACACCTCAAGGGCGCGCAGAGTGATGTCACCCAGATTGCCAATCGGTGTGGAAACCAGATAAAGCACAGTTTACCCCGACTTGCCGAGGTCGAGCGGCACCTTTTCCAACTGCTCGGCAATGATCTTCTCCGACGTGCGCCCGCGCAACGCGCTTTCCGGATGCACCAGGCAGCGATGCGACAGGATCAACGGGGCCATCAGCTTGACGTCATCGGGGAGGATATAATCGCGCCCGTGCAGTTTGGCCCAGGCCTGGCTGCCGCGATACAGCGCGAGGCTGCCGCGCGGGCTGGCCCCCAACAGGAGATCGGGGTGATGCCGCGTGGAGTTCACCAGCCGCACGATGTAATCGCGCACCGTGTCATCCACGTGGACATCCCAGATGGTGGGCGCGAGCAGGGGAATATCCGCCCCGTCCACCACCGGCTTCAGCGATTCGATGGGGTGTACGCGTCGCAAGTTGACGAGCATCTGCGCTTCCGTCGCCGGATCGAGATAGCCCAACCGGATTTTCAGCATGAAGCGGTCGAGTTGCGCCTCGGGCAGGGGGAAGGTGCCCTCGTATTCGATGGGGTTCTGCGTCGCCAGCACGATGAAGGGGCGGGCGAGGGGACGCGTCACGCCGTCCACCGTGATCTGCCGTTCACCCATACACTCCAACAGCGCAGCCTGCGTGCGGGGCGTGGCCCGGTTGATCTCGTCCGCCAGCAGGATGTTCGAGAAGGCCGGGCCGGGGATGAACTCAAACCCACCGGTCTGCTGGTTATAGATCGAGACGCCGGTGACGTCGTTGGGCAGCAGGTCGGGCGTGCATTGCAGGCGCTTGAAGGAGACGCCCAGTGAACCGGCGACGGCGCGCGCGAGCATCGTCTTGCCGACCCCCGGCACATCCTCCATCAGGACGTGGCCGTCACAAAAGAGCGCGGCCATCAGAAGTTCGATGCTGTGGCGCTGGCCGACGATCACCGTTTCGACGTTGGCGACGACTTTTTCGGCAAATGATTGAACAGATTCCACGTAGGCTCCTCAGGGAATGATCGGACCGTACGACACGTCATATAGGGCATTTTAGCCCACCCGTCGCCCTTTGACAAGGACTCGCGCGTGCGGGTCTGGCGTTCCGTGGATTCAACCGCTATAATGACGCGACATCTCTCTGTGAACGGAGGCAACGTGCCTGCCCGAATCATCTACTCCACCGATCCCACGCCGGTCGAATCCTGCCCGCGTTGTGGTCGCGACCCGTGCGTGTGCAACAGCGTGGATCTGCCGGCGCGCGGACAGACGGCATACATCGCGCGCGACCGCAAACGCCGCAAAGGCAAAACGGTCACGGTGATCTCGGGGTTGCAGCACACCCCCGCGACCTATAAGGAACTGCTCAGTGCGTTGAAAGTGGCCTGCGGCGCGGGGGGAACCTACAAAGACGGCGAACTGGAGATTCAGGGCGACCAGCGCGAGAAAGTCGCCGAGAAGCTCCAGGCGCTGGGCTACAAGGTCAAATTCTCCGGCGGTTAAGCCATGTGTCATTCTGAGCGCAGCGAAGAATCTCGCCAACTGAACCGGAGATTCTTCACTGCGTTCAGAATGACGCATAACTCGCGCATCAATACTCCCGGTTGGCCCAGCGCTCCATCAGGGTGAGGATCAGCCAGATCAGGCCGAACAGCCCCGACCCGCCCAGCAGACAGATCAGTCCCAGCGCTGCCGCGCCGCCCCCGTAGATCAGCGCGATCAGCGCGCCGCCCACGCCGATCAGCGTAAGGACGACGGCAATCGCGAGGTTGCGCTCGTTCTTGCGCCGGTAGGCGCGATAATCGGTCGGCGGTCTGGGCGGCTGTTCCATGACGTGATTATAGCAGATAACGGCGCTGGATTGGAGGCTTCAACTGGTCAACCGCCAAATCGGCTGAAGCCTCCAGTCCAACGCGCTTAATGACTCGCAGCATCGTGACGCGCATAGCCGCCCATGTTACAATAGCCCCATGAGTCCCACGCGCAAGAAGACGGCATCATCCGATCTGTTCGATCAGCGCCGCCAGCAGCTCACCGAAGAGGAAGCGCCGCTGGCCGCACGGATGCGCCCGCGCACGCTGGACGAGTTCAGCGGGCAGGAGCACATTGTCGGGCCGGGCCGCCTGCTTCGCCGCGCCATCCAGGCCGACCAACTCAGTTCCGTGATCTTCTACGGCCCACCGGGCACGGGCAAGACGACCCTGGCGCGCATCATTGCCAACACCACCAGCGCCCACTTCATCGCCATCAATGCGGTGCTGGCCGGCGTCAACGACATCCGGCAGGCCATCGCGGTGGCCCAGGAGCGGCGCGGCGAGTTCGGACAGCGCACCATCCTGTTCGTGGACGAAGTGCATCGCTTCAACAAGGCGCAACAAGACGCCCTGCTGCCCTGGGTGGAGAACGGCACCGTCATCCTGATCGGCGCGACCACGGAAAACCCCTATTTCGAGGTCAACAAGCCGCTGGTCAGCCGCAGCCGCATCTTTCAACTTCGCCTGCTCAACCCGGATGAGCTCAAGGCCGTCGCGCGACAGGCGCTCACCGACCCCGGACGCGGCTACGGCAAGCGCAACGTGGCGCTCGATGAGGCGGCGCTGGAGCATCTGGTGGACGTGTCCAACGGCGACGCGCGCAGCCTGCTCAACGCGCTGGAACTGGCGGTCGAAACCACACCGCCCGACGCGGACGGCGTCATCCACGTAGACCTTACCGTCGCGGAGGAGAGCATCCAGCGCCGCGCCGTGCTCTACGACAAGGAAGGCGACGTTCACTACGATACCATCAGCGCCTTCATCAAGAGCCTGCGCGGGTCGGACCCCGACGCCACGCTCTACTGGCTGGCCCGCATGGTCTACGCGGGTGAAGAGCCGCGCTTCATCTTCCGGCGCATGTTGGTGTTCGCGGGTGAGGATATCGGCCTGGCCGACCCGAACGCGCTGGCGGTCGTCACTGCCTGTTCGCAGGCCTTCGAGTACGTCGGTCTCCCCGAAGGCCGCTTCCACCTGGCCGAAGCCGCCCTCTATCTGGCGACCGCGCCCAAGAGCAACTCGACGCTGGCCTTCTTCGATGCACTGTCGCTGGTAGAATCGGAGAGCGAGAGCGATGTGCCGGCACACCTGAAAGATGGCAACCGCGACGCGGAAGGCTTCGGACACGGCGCGGGCTACCTCTACCCCCACTCCTTCCGCGACCACTGGGTCGCCCAGCAATATCTGCCCGACGCCTTGCAAGGCCGCGTGTTCTACCAGCCGGGCGATCAGGGCTACGAGGCGCGCGTCAAGGTCGAAGTAGAGCAGCGGCGCGAGGCGCAATTGGCCGCCATGCTGGAGGAGAGCGAAGGGTTCGGCGCGGCAGAAGTGCTGACCTTCACCGGCGACAGGCTGCGCGGCGACCGCGATCGCTGGTTGCAACGCGCCGTCAGCGGGGCGAGCGAGCGTCTGGCGGATACACGCGAACGCGTCCTGAACGCGGCGAGGCTGGAGCGCCACCACCTTGTACTTGACATAAACGCGGGAACGGGTCTGCTTACGTGGGAAGCGCTGCGCCGCGCGCCGGAAGGCGGGGGGTGGAGCCTGCTGTACGGCGCGGAGGAGGCCGCCGCGCTGCGCGAAGTGGCCTCACGTCTGGCGGAGCTTGAACGCCCGGCCATGATGCAGGGTACGGTGGCCGAATTACCCGACCTGCTGGCGATGCGCGGCGACGCGGAGGTTCGCTTCGATGCGATCGTGGGGCGCGGCGCCTTCACGCCGCCCCGTTCGGCAGGAGCCTCCCTCGACCGCGCACAGGTGGCCCGCGTGATCGCGGGCTTGCTGCAACCGGGCAGGCGCGTCAGCCTCGCGGAGCCGCTGCCGCGCCTGGGGCAGCGGCTATACCAACTGGTAGAGTTGCGTGAACTAGGCCCCGCGCTAGCCGAGAAACTGGCCGCCGCCGAAGAGGCGATCTACGCGACGCCGGGCGAGGCGACGCTGGATTGGGACGACGGCGACCTGCGCGCGACGTTGGAAGCCGCAGGGTTGGAGAACGTAACCATCGAAACTGTCGAAAGCACGAACGAGGTGCGCATCAGCCCTGCCATGCTGGCGCGCTGGTTCAGCCCCGCCCCGCCCGATGCGCCGCCCGGTTATGCACAACGGTTGGCGAGTTATCTCGACGCGGAGGAGCTAAAGGCCGTCCGCGCGCTGTACGAAGGCACGCTCACGGGCAAGGTCGCACCGTGGCGGTCGGTCACCGCGTTTGTGACGGGCAGCCGCGCATTCTGAGTACCCGAAACCTGCGCGCCGCGCTCATTCGTCTTCGTAGTGACAGCTTTAGCCGTTGGGGGCACTACAACGGCTAAAGCCGTCACTACGAAGCGAAAGACATGATGATCTGGGCGTGTTCAGATAGGCTCTAATTTCCCAGCCGTTGCAACGCCGTTTCCGCCAACTGACGGATGCCTGAGCCTTCGGCAGCCAATTCCACGGCGCGAGCATAGTCTGCTTTAGCGTTATCCATTTCGCCGCGAAACTCGAACACCCCGCCGCGCACCAGGAAGGCGAGCGCGTTGGATGCATCGAGCGTGAGCAACGTTTCAGCCACGCGCAGGGCATCATCCGGTCGTTCGAGCGCGCTGTACCCGACTGCAAGCGATTCCCAGTAAGCAATGTTCTCCGGCTCGCCTGCGACCGCGCGTTCATACGCTTCCACCGCGCCGGCAAAATCTCCCTGCGCCATGAGCGCCTGCCCGTAGGATGATTGCACGAGGGGATCATCGGGACTAAGGCTGGCGGCATGGGCATAGGCATCGGTCGCCTGCGTTGTCTGATGCGCGCCGTCGTACAAGAACCCAAGAGATAACCAGTAGAGCGGCGCGTTCGGGTCGGCGGCGACGGCCTGCTCATAGGCCGCGATGGCCTCATCGGGGCGCCCGAGTTTGGTGAGGCTGTCTCCCCATCCGGCGAGCGTCGCCGCATCCCCCGGTGCAGGCGCCTTCGCCTCCCGGTAGGCCGCCTCCGCGCCGGCGTAGTCTCCCTGATAATAAAGCGAAGTTGCCAGGCCATAATAGAGACCCGCGTCGCCGGTTCCCGCCGCAATCGCGTTGCGATATTTTTTCGTCGCGGCGGCATAATCATCGCGCAGATAATCTGCCGTCGCCAGCCACTGCCAAGCCACAGCCTGACGCGGGTTCAACTCGGTCAGACGCCTGAACGCCGCCTCCGCGTCGGCGGTGCGCTCCAACTGATCGTATTGATTCGCCAGCAAGAACAGCGCTTCATCATCGCACGGCGCGGCGCGCACCGCCGCCTCATACGCGGCCAGCGCATCCGCCGGGCGACCCGCCTCCGCATAGGCTGCGCCCAACACGGTGAGCAACAGGTTATCGGTGGGCGCAATGGCGCGCGCTTTCTCATATTCTGCAATCGCCTGATCGAGTTGCGCGCTGGGCTGTTGCGCGTCCGTTTTGCCCTGCCAGTAATAAACGTTACCCAGTTGCCGCAAATAATCGGGGTTATCGGGGTGCAACTTGAGCGCCGCCTGGAACGCCGTCAACGCCTCATCGTACCGGCTCGCCGCCAGATAGGTCGCGCCCAGCCGGCTGGCCGTCTCGGCCGGATCCTCGGTATCCGCGCGGCCAGCCGATTTCACCGGCGCAGAGCGTAGCTCGACGCCGCGCTGGTAGGCTGCGGCCGCGGCTTCTGTTTGACCCAGTTTGTCCAGCGCCGCCGCCAGCCCCTCCTGCGCGGAGACCTCTTCTGGATCGAGCGTCAACGCCTGCCGATACGCCTCCAGGGCTTGCGGCCACTCATTGCGTCGCGCGCGGATACGCCCCAGCAGCCAGTACGAACCGGCTTCCGCGGGGCGGAGCGCAACCACTTTCTCCGCCGAGGTCAGGGCGGCGTCCAGCGTCAACGTTGGCGTGCAATAATCGGTGTAGACGACCGCCAGGTTCCAGTGCGCTTGCCAGAAGTCGGGCCGGCGGGCGATGGCATCCTGCAAGTCTGCGACGATGGCCTCATTGGGATGCCCGATTCCCTGCGGCCCCAACAGGCGCGCCGTCGCCCGATAGAAGTGGGCCGTCTCAAGCCCCAGCAGGCTGGCGGAATCGGGCGCAAGGTTCAGAGCGTCCGTGAACAACGCTTCGGCGCGGGCATAATCGCCTTCGGCCTGCCGGATCAGCCCCAGAATCACGGCCACAATGTAGGTCATCTCCTGAGGGCCTGACTTCACATAGAGGTCAAAGTCCGCGAGGTCTTGTGGTGGGGCGGCCAGGTTTTCCCGGAAGCGCGCCGCGTTGCGGAGAAGCTCGAAGTGCGGCGACACACCCTCGTCGTCGTACCAGCCCCACAGGACGATAGTGGCTTTGCGCTTATCACCGGCCGCCCTGGCCGCAGCGGAGTCGTCGAATGACTCGAACACCCGCTGCACCTCGACCTGATCCCCCAGATTGAGCGTGTCAACCTCGCCCTTGACGCGTTCATAGATGCGACGGCCCCAATCCACGCCGCGGTTGGCCTGATCTCCATTGAAATCAGCCACCATGACGATCACCGATTTCGGCGGACGCGTGGCCTGATAGTACGTCCAACTGCCCCACAGGCTGCCGGCGATCGCGATGACGCCCAGCGCCCCCGCGGACCAGCGCCTCTGCGACGGCGATATCGCGGTCGCCAGAAAGAAGAGCGCGATGAGCGCGCCCAGGACGAACGTGCCGGGAATGAGATAGGGCAGCCACGACATGGCCGTGCCCACGGTGCGGTTGGCTAGATCGAGCGTACCGAAGAAGAGTTGGAGGAGCGCGAAGATGGTGCCGAGCAGGGCGAAGAATTGAGCGACCCAGCGGCGCGGGCCGGATCGCCCCGCGTCGGTAGCCCACCCGGAAATGGCATCGAAGAAATTGCGAACCGGCGGTTTTTCCTCGCCCATGGCGTCACCTTGAATCTGTGGCGAAGTAGCTACAGGATATTCTATGTGCGCCTCTATTAAACTACTGTGCGCGCCAGACGTCAATAGCCGCCCGTGCATCGGGCGCATTTCAAGGTTGGGGCGAGATTGTCATCCTGCGCAGTCGGTAAAGTTAGTTTTTGTGCTGTCACCCTGAGCGGGTTAACCGCTCAGAGTACGCAACGGTTGGCCTCCAGCCAAGGGTCTCGCGTCGCAAATCGAGACGCTTCGGCCCAAAACGGCGGGCCTCAGTATGACATTGTGATGGGTCACCCCGAAAATGAAATACACCCCCAGCATTGGGCAGCGCTAACCGTTTTGCAAGCACGATTTTATAAGGTCTTTGCTGTGCGCCAGCGCGGCCAGGTTCTCCTCGATCACATCGGCGCGCCGGCCGCGGCGGATCGCCGCCTCCAACGCTTCCACCGGCATGATGTTCAGCAAGCGGATGGCGGCCAGCAGCATGACGAGCGCGTGTTGCTTTTTGCCCCCACGACCGGATGCCCCGACATCAAGCACCACCTTGCGCGCAGGGGTCTCCAGGTCGCGATGCTCCGGCGTGACGAAGAAGACGCTTGCGTCTGTGAGCGCGCTCAGATAGCGCGCCGCCGCGCGGCGGCCCTCTCCCGTCGCCACGATCAGCGCGTCGGGTCGCTCGACACCGGTGAACAGCACCTCGTCGGGGCTTAAGATCACCTCGCTGATGCTGTGCCCCGTCTGCACGGTCACCGGGTAGTCGTCTTGCTGAGCGGCCCACAGCCCGGAAAGCACACCTGCCTCCGCGGCCAGGCGCGCCGCCGACCGCACCTTGCCGCCCGCCGACCCGGCCAGCACAATGGTGTACTTGCGATCAAGCGCCGACGTATACTGCGGCGCCAATGGCGCGGGGCGCAAACCCGGCGCACGGGTCGTCTCCGCGGCGGCTGCGTGCAACGTATGGGCGAACTCGGGCCGCGACTCGCGATGCACATAGCCCTCGGCTAACCCCAGCGCCGCCCTGGACTCGATCAGCGATTTGCGAGACCATGCGTTGTTTGCGACGTAGTACGCGGTACAAAGCTCCCAGATGTCGAGCAGCGCAAACGATTCGCTGCATATCGCATCGGCGATCACGTCGGGCAGGTCGCGGTCGAAGGCGGTTCCGCGCCAGGCCAGCCCCGCGCCGTTGACGGCGACCGTGGCGCACAGATCGAGAGGCCGTTCCAGATTACCGCCGCGCGTGGTCGCGGTGACGCCGCCCTCCGGCGTCGTGGCGCTGTGCTCGCCGCCGGTCATCCCGAAGTTAAAGTTATTAAACACCAGCACGGTCAGCCCGATGTTGCGGCGTGCTGCGCTGAGCAGGTGCGCGCCGCCGATCCCCGCGCCACCATCGCCCATCAGGACGATCACCTTCAGGTCGGGGTTCGCCAGCTTGATCCCCGTGGCATAGGCAATGCTGCGCCCGTGGAGACCGTGAAACGCGTTGACCGCAAAGTACTGGTCGCCCAAGCCCTGACACCCGATATCGGACACCAGCACGACCTGCGTCGGGTCCAACTGGAGGCGGGCCAACGCTCGATTCAGCGCGTCGAGGATCAAGCCGTGGCCGCACCCCGGACAGAACGGGTATTTACGCTCGTTGCGATAGGTTTCTCTCATCGGTGCATCGCATCCTTGCGAGATCATAAGATCAGCTCAACAAACTGCGCCGGGGTAATCAGTTCGCCGTCCAGCCGGTGTAGCCCGACGATCTCCGGCGCGGGCAGGCGGTTGCGGGCCGCCCAGCGGTAGACGATCCGCTCGATCTCGGCACAGTAGTCGCCCAGGTTGAGTTCCGCAACCACAATGCGCTCCAGCGCGGACAGCGCGGCGACCGTTTGCAGGATCAGACGTTCGGGCAGGGGCCATAGGCTTTGCACGGTCAGCGCAGAAACTACGCCGCCGCGCGCTCGATGCTCGGTTACAGCTTTCGACATGGCGCGCGCCGTGACGCCGTATGAAATGAACAGGGTTCGGCTGCCGTCCTGCAGGTCAGCCCGCGCCAGCTCAATCTCCCCAACATGGTCTTCGATCTTGCGCCACAGGTGCTCGTTGAGCCGGCCCACCTTTTCCGGCTCTTTCGTCAGAAAGCCGTGCTCGTCGTGGCTGGAGCCGGTGAAGCGGACGATGTGCGGGCCGCCATAGGCGCTGAACGGCGGCGGGCAATCAATGGGATCGAAGCGCCAGGGGAGATAGCTTTCTTCCGAGCGCAGCCCCGGCGCGCCCGGGGGCAAAGCCGCTGCGACGGCGCGGTCGCGGACAGGCGGATGCGCGTAGTCCTCCAACGCCACCGTGCTGAGCGATTGGAACATCTCTTTGTCAGTCATCAGGAAGACGGGGCAGCGAAACCGTTCGGCCAAATCGAAGGCGCGCAGCGTGAGGGTATAGCATTCGGCGACGCTGTCGGGGGCGAGGGCAATGATCGGGTAGCCGCCGGAACTCCCGCGGCGCACGAACTGGACATCGCCCTGCGCGGGGGTGGTCGCGCCGCCGGTGGCCGGCCCCATTCGCTGCGCGTCCACGATCACCAGCGGCGTCTCGCCCATGATCGCCAGCCCGATGCTTTCGCTGAAGAGGCTCATGCCTGGCCCGGAAGTTGCCGTGAGGGCACGCGCGCCGGTCATGGCCGCGCCGATGCACATGCTGATCGCGGCAATCTCGTCTTCCGCCTGCACGGCGATGCCGCCTGCGGCGGGCAGCTCGCGGATCATATGTAACAACAGCGGTGTGGCGGGGGAAATCGGATAACCGGCGAAGAAGGTACACCCTGCATCCAGCGCGGCGCGGGCAATGGCCGTCGCGCCGTCAATCAATTCGCGCATGTGTGTGGCTCCATTGGCAAAACATCTCAAGGATCACTATCGCGCCGCCCCCGCATGATCGAATATGACTTCGGTCAGCATCCACGGGGGCAGTCTGAGGGCAACAAAAAGGCGCTGCGCCAAACGCAACGCCCGGGGGCAAGGTGTGAACCTGCCCGACATACTTCATTCAAAGGTGAGTCGCACCGAACCTATTCGTTGACCCAGCGGGCCAGGCGCTCCAGATAGGAACGCGACCTTTCCGGCTCGGGGTCCGATTCGATGTAGCTGTCGAGTTGCGGTAGAAGCGTCCAGACCAGCAACGCAATCACTGCGATGAGCAGCGGCAAATCCATGGTGTGTCTCCTGATCGTTGTTATCGTACAACGACCAGGAGACGCTTTGCGAGCGAGATTGGTTCCCGTTCTTACGTGGCAGAATGCTAACGCCAGGAAACCACGCGTTCGTCGGCGTAATTATATTGGAAGCCCAACGACGTCTGCACGTTGGATGCGAAGATCGGTTGCGGGTTGCTCCCGTCGGCGTTCATCGTCCACAGTTCCCACTGGCCGGTGCGGTCGGTGAGGAACGCGATCTTCTTGCTGTCGGGCGAGTAGGCCGCTGCCACGTTGTTCCACACCGGCTTACCGCCGGCCGTCACGCTCCAGGGGGTCTCCGTGATGCGGACGCGGCCATCGCCGCCGGAGTTCAGCGTATGGATGTCCCAGTGATCGTGCTGGTGATAGGTTACCACGATCTTCTGCCCATCGGGCGAGAAATTGGGCGAGCGGTCATTGACGTCTGTGGTCAACGGCCAACTGACTTGCCGGTTCACGTCGAGTTGCGCGAGGCCCACGTCGCCGTTGAAGACGATGCGCCAAGCGTTGATCGGATCCCAGGTGGGCGTAAACGTGACGAAATCGCGTTTCTGATCTTGCCACTCGTCGGTTGCCAGATTAATCACCCGCAACCCCCAGCCTGCCCGGCCCAGGTCTTCGAAGCATCGCGCTTCGTTGCCATTGGAATCGAGCGGCGGATCGCGCGGGCAGGGGCCGGGTCGCCACGAGAACCAGGTGGTGCAGAAGCACGAGGGTTCCAGCGTACCACCCTGTTGCAGGTTGATGACCAAGGACTTGCCGTCGGGTGACCACGCCGGCGACTTGGGCTGCCTGACGTCACTGTGTACCATTTTCTCGCCGGAGCCGTCGCTGTTAATGACCCAGACGCTGCCCTTTGTGCCGGGCGTGCTGCTGTCCCACCGCGTAAAGGCGACTTGCTTGCCGTCGGGCGAGAAGGCCGGGTCAATACCGGTCGTGAGCTTCCGTAAACCGGAGCCGTCCGCGTTCGCGATATAGATGTTTCCGCCGCTGGAGGTCTGGAAAACCATTTGCCCGCCCCGGCCTGCCGCCGCGGGCCGGGCTGCGGGCGCAGCCGGGGCCGCCACCTGGGGTACCTTAGTCGTGTCGCCTGCAACGCTCACCAGCGTGGTTTGCCCGGTCACCCAACCCTGGCGATTATTGGTCAACTGAACCTGCCACCAACTGCCGGCGGCATTGCGTCCGGTGATGGGCAGCGACTGACCCTCCTTGAGCGACCCGATGACAGAGTAGTTTAGACCGGGGCCGGAACGCACGTTGAGTGCGCGCACCAGCGACGTTACTTGCGGCCCGTCGCTGCTCTGGGCAAAGGTCGCGGCCGGCGCCATGCCGATCATCAACGCGACCAGAAGCAGTAGCACCCCGACCTTAGCCACTGAATGATTGTGAGTTGCAAATTTCTTCATCTTTTCTCATCCTCCTGAATGAGGTTCAACGCATATTATATCCTGAAATACGGGGCGAGCCAACTTGTGTCGCGCCGCACAGAACGCAGCATGGCGGTAATATGCTATACTCCCCACACGAAGCAGAAACCAATCAACAGGAGGCGCGTCAATGAAAAACGCAATCGCAAATGGGGTCAAGTTGGCCTATCGCGACCTGGGACAAAGGCATCCGCAAACCCTGCTGGTGATCCACGGTTTTCCGTTCGATCATCGCATGTGGCAGGCGCAACTCGCGGGGTTATCCAATGACGTGCGCGTGATCGCGCCCGATCTGCGCGGCGCGGGTGCATCGGAGGTTCCACCGGGGCCGTACAGCATGGACCAATACGCTGATGACCTCGTGGCCCTGCTCGATCATCTTGACGTGGCGCAGGCTGTCATTGCGGGGTTGAGCATGGGGGGATATATCGCGTTCGCCCTGTGGCGGCGTCACCCGGAGCGCGTGCGCGCCCTGGCGCTGCTGGATACGCGCGCCGAGCCGGACAGCGCGCAGGGGCGCGAGGCCCGCAACAAGGCCATCGCAAGCGTGCAGCAGGGGAGCGCAGCGGCCTATGCGGATGAGATGGCGCCGAAGCTGTTGACTCCCGACAACCTGGCCGACCCGCGCATCCACGATCGCGTCAGGGAGATGATGGCCGCGCAGCCGACCGGCGGCATCGTCGCCGCGCTGGGCGCGATGCGGGATCGGCCCGACAGCCGCCCCACCCTGCCGACGATCACGGTTCCGACGCTGGTCATCGTGGGCGCGCAGGACACGCTCACCCCGCCCGCCGACGCGGAGGCGCTGGCCGCGGGCATCCCGAACGCGCGCGTCGAGATCATTCCACAGGCGGGGCATCTCAGCCCGCTGGAGAACCCGCGCCGCGTCAATCCCCTGCTGCGCGGCTTTACCCTCTCATCATGAAATTCTCGCGGAGTGCGCATCCTCAGATGCGCATCTCCGGTAAGCACAGGCGCATCTGAGGATGCGCACTCCGCAGGGTAAAACGGCGTTCACACCGCGTCCGCGAACGACATCGCAAGCCGGTCGAACGCATCATAGGTATACAACGCATAGCCCGGCGGATCGTTCAGGCCCATTGCCAGCACCCTGGGCAAGAGTTCCGGCAGGTCCTCAACCAACTCCGCGGTGGGCAACGCGTCGCGCGGGAACCAGTGCAGCTCGCCTTCCACGGATGGCGTCGTCTCTCGCGTGTCCGAAATGGCCGTGAAAACGAGAAAGATCACGCCCTGCAACGGGTCGCCCACGTCCACATGCACGACGTAGCGCAACCGGATGGTGTGGACAACCAGCCCCGTTTCCTCGCGAATCTCGCGCACCAACGCGGCCTGCATGTCCTCGCCCGGCTCGAGATGGCCGCCGACCCCATTATAAAGCCCGGCCCACAGGCGCTTGTGCGGCCCGCCCTTGAGCAGCAAGACCTCATCGCCGTGCGTGATGAAACCCAATACGCGCGGAATGGCGAGGTAACGCCCACGGCTACGCTCGACGCCTTGATCGCTCTCCCCCATCGCTCTCCCCTCTCTTCCTGGTTCGATCTTCTTAAAATTGCTTCATGATATTCCGTTGGTCACGCGGCCTGCGCGTGCTATAATTGCCGGCATGGTTCCCCGCGCAGCGCCCCTTACCGCCGGTCGTCAAGTCCTCCGTGCAGCCACACTGGTCATGGCGCTCTTCTTCATGAGCCGCATGGCCGGGCTGGCGCGCGAGATGATCATCGGGGCGCGCTTCGGCACCAGCGCTGAACTGGATGCCTATCTCGCCGCATTTCGGGTCCCCGATCTCTTGTTCCAACTCATGGCGGGCGGCGCGCTCGGCTCGGCGTTCATCCCCGTCTTCACCGGCTGCCTGACCCGGCGCGACCTGACCGGCGGCTGGCGGCTCTTCAGCGCCGTCACCAACCTCGTCATCATCGCGATGACCGGCATTGCGGTCGCAGCGGCGGTCACCGCGCCCTGGCTGGTGAGCAACGTCCTGGCCCCCGGTTTCACCCCCGACCAACAGGCGCTCACGGTTTCGCTGATGCGCTGGATGCTCATCAGCACCATCATCTTTGGCGTTAGCGGCATCATGATGGGGGTGCTCAACAGTTTCCAGCATTTTCTGCTCCCCGCGCTGGCCCCTCTATTATACAACCTGAGCATCATTGCGGGCGCATGGTTTTTGGCCCCAAAGTTTGGCGTCTATGGCCTGGTGGTCGGCGTGGTGGTCGGCGCGGCGTTGCACTTGCAGGCCCAACTGATCGGCCTGTGGCTGGTGGGCGCGCGATACTATCCGGTTCTGGGGCTGGGCGATGCGAACGTCAGAGAGGTGGGGCGGCTGATGGCCCCCAGGGTGCTCGGCCTCGCCGCGGTCCAGCTTCATTTCTGGATTAACACTATGCTGGCATCCGGGTTGATGGCGGGGAGCCTGTCGGCGCTGAACTACGCGTGGCTAATCATGCTCTTGCCGCAAGGCATCGTGGCGCAGGCCGTGGCGACCGCAGCTTTCCCCACCTTCGCCGCGTTGGAGGCCGGCGGGCGCATGGATGAACTACGCCGCCTGATTACCAGCACGCTGCGCGGCGTCCTGTTTCTGGCAATCCCGGCGGCTGTCGGGCTGCTGGTGTGGCGCGTGCCGCTGATCCGGATGCTGTTGGAGCGCGGGGCGTTCACGGCCACCTCCACCAAACTGACGGCCATCGCGCTGGCATTCTATGCGTTCGGCCTGATCGGGCATTCCGTGGTGGAGATCGTCACGCGTGCGTTCTATGCGCTGCACGACACGCGCACGCCCGTGGTGATCGGCGTGGGGTCTATGGGCCTCAACGTGATCTTGAGCTTGCTGCTGATCATGCCCATGGCGCACGCCGGGTTAGCGCTGGCAAACACGACGGCCACATTGATCGAAACCGCGTTGTTATGCTGGTTCTTGAGCCGGCGGCTGAACGGGCTGGACTGGGGGGCGCTGGGCGCAGTATCGCTGAAGGCGGGGCTGGCTTCGGCGGCGATGGCCGCGCCCTTGATCTTCATGGCGCGCCGCTGGGCCGATGCGCCGGTGATTCCCCTCGGCCTGGCGGGGCTGGTCGTAGGCGGCCTGACCTATCTGATCGTGACGGTCATATTACGGATGCCGGAAGTGGCCGTGCTACGCCGTCTAGTCAGGCGCGGCGCTTGAAGGCAACTGAGTAAGAATCTATCCGAATACTCCCAAATCATCGTATCTTTCCCTTTGTAGTGACGGCTTTAGCCGTTTTTGCGCTCCCCAACGGCTAAAGCCGTCACTACAAAGGGGCGGCGCCAGTTCGGAAGACACTAAGCAATACCTGGAGTAGAGGCTTCAGCCGGTTCACAGCATGATTCCCTGTTGCCACAAAAACCGGCTGAAGCCTCTACTCCAGGAGCAATCACACGGACGATACCGGCCCGGGCTGCCAGAGGAAGCGCCACGGGCGACGGCGCGCCTCGTCGCCCCCGCGGACGCCAATGCGCGCCGTGACCAGTACCGCCGAATCGGCCACCGGCGCGCCCGCTTCGATGAACAACGCCGCATCGGTGGTCAGATCAACGCCGTTTTGCGCCCTGTCAATCGTCAGCGCCCGGCAGAGCTTGCCCGGCCCGTCCGTCAGGCGGCTGTCGGGGACATCACCCCGGTGCGCGCGCATGAATTCAAGGCCCTCGTCGGGAAGGATCGCCCGCAGCAGCACCGCCCCCGGTTGCGCGTCGCCCTCGGTCACGACGTTCAGACAATCGTACATCCCGTAAATGAAATAAACATAGGCGCGCCCTGCGGGGCCATACATGATCTCGCTGCGCGCGGTGCGGCGATAGGCGTGCGATGCCTCATCATCGGCCCCACGATAGGCTTCCGTCTCACAAATCAGCCCGCTCAACCGCCGGCCCTCGATCACGCGCACCAGTCGTTGGCCCAACAACCCCCTGGCCACCGTCTGCGTATCTCGGACGTAGAAAGCGACCGGCAACCGTCCATCCATCTTGCGATTAAGCAAGCTGGCGATAGACGGCGACCACCTTGCCCTGAATCTCGAGCTGATCGGCAGGGACGTTGATCGGTGGATAGTTCGGGTTCGCCGGTTGCAGGCGGACTTCCTTGCCTTCCGGGTAGTAATACTTCAGGGTTGTTACTTCTTCATCCTTGCGCCAGGCGGCGATCATGTCGCGCGGCTGGGCGGTGTTCTGATGCTTGATGATCACCCAATCGCCGTCGCAAACCAGGGCGTCAATCATCGAATCGCCCTTGACCTGCAATGCATAAAGATCGCCGGAACCGGGGACAAGGTCTTGTGTCAAGGTGAGCACTTCTCCTGAGAAGGGGTCCTCTTGTTGGCCGAAGGCGGCAATCGGGACGCCGGCGGCGATCACGCCGAGCTTGGGGATGGACACCAGCCCCATTTGCGGTGCGCCCCGACCCGGAATCATGGATGCGCCCTGCGTCAACCGCAACCCGCGCGACACTTCGTCGCTGCGCTCGATGAGCCCCTTGTCTTGCAACCGCTCCAGGTTGTACTTCACCACTGAGGTTGAGCTGATATCCGCCGCTTTACCGATCTCCCGGATCGTGGGCGGATAGTTATGCTCCGTCAGATACTCTTCGATAAAAGCCATGATGCGTTGTTGTCGTTCCGACAGTTCAGATGTTGCCACGTGTTTGTCTCCTCGAACATGCGGGCCGAAAGTTTGTTCTAAGCGTATTATAGCGAACACCTGTTCGTTTGTCAAGAGGATATCGCAACTTTTCCCAAAATTCGTTGGATTTATCCCAACCTGGGGCAGATTCACCGCTCCCAACGTAACTGTTCAGAGTCGAACCCTGCGAAGGCTGTAGTCTAGCCCCTTGTGGGCGTCGCGCGTAGACTACGATTGCTTTCCCCCAACGCCTGTTTGACACCCACGCGATGTTGTGCTTAGATTCACATATGTGTGCGTCTCACGTCTTCAGCCGGGGTAAGGTCACAGCGCTGCTGCTGGCGGGTGTGTTGCTTCTCGCGACACACGCCGCGGCCAACGCAGCCGACACGCCGCCCGCGCAAACAGGTTGCCTGACGATTGCGGGAATTCAGGGGCCGGGCGGCAGCTCCGCGCTGGATGGCCGCAAGGGGCTGGGCTGTGTCAGGGGCTGTGTGACCGGCGTCGCCGCCGATGGCTTCTACATTCAATCAGACAAGCCTGACTCCGACCTTACCACCTCCGAAGGCATCTTCGTCTACCGCTGGAGCGGCTGGACGAACCCCCGCAAGCTCAAACCGGGTGACCTGCTCGAAATCCGCGATTTCGGCGTCCAGGAGTTCTACGGCTCGACCGAGATCGTCAAGCTCAAGTCGGATCGCGAGGCGGCCTATTCCCGGCTGGGGCAATGTGTTCTCCCCGACCCTGTGCCGATTGACCCTCCCATAGACCCCGATGCCGACCCCGAACCGGTTCTCGAACGGTATGAGGGGATGCGCGTCGCGCTCGATGTGGACGGCTACGTGAGCGGTCCGACCACCCGATATATCTCGCGTTTCCCCGCGGGCGACCCGGAGGTTGCACTGGTTCCCGCCGCCAGCGGGCTGGCGGGGCGACGTATCTTCGCCGGTGAGATCGCGCCCGGCCGGGGCATGATCTATCTCTCCGGCGGGTTGGGCCGCGACCTGCCCGCCGCGCGCGTGGGCGACCGCCTGACCGCGTCACGGCTCACCGGCATCCTCGCCTACCAGTTCGGCCGCTATGTCCTGCTGGTAGATCAGGAGTCGTCGCCTGTCACGGTGCAAGCCGCGCCGGAACCACTCCAATCTCGCGACCCGCTCGCGCCCGACGAGTTCGGCGTCTGTAGCTTCAACGTGGAGAACCTGTTTGACGCCGTGGATGACGGCGACGGCGACATCGGGGACTGGTCGCCCGCAAACGAAGCTGATTATACGGCGCGCCTTGAGAAGCGAGCGCGGGCGATCCGGGAAGAGTTGGGCGGCTGTGCGGTGGTGGGCTTGCAGGAAGTCGAAGGCAAAGACTTGGTATGGGAACGCCTCGCCGCAGCGGCAGGCGACTATCGCTACGACTATATCGAAAGCGCGGACGCGCGCGACATCACGGTCGGCATCCTGTATGACCCGCGGCGCGTGACGGTCAAGCAGAGCAGGGCGGCGCAGGTTTGCGGAGCGCGCGATTTCGGCGTGGATTACCAATCTGCGCGCGGCCAACGCGCCGAGACGAACCCCTGCAAGACAGGCTATCCGGTGTTCGACCGCCCGCCCTACGTGGCCGATCTGACGATTCGTTCAGAATCCGGCGACGCGGCCTTCGACCTGCGGGTCATCGTCAATCACTTCAAGTCGCGCCGGGGCGATGAAACGGAGAACATCCCGCAACGGCTGGCGCAAGCCGACCACGTGGCGCAGCTCCTCGATGGGCCGCACCGCATCGCCCTGGGCGACCTCAACGACACGCCCGATTCGGCCACGCTGCAACGGCTGGCCGCCTTCGCCGACCTTTACGAGACGCACGTGCTGCGCGCCGACGCCTATACCTATATCTACAACGGGTTGGCCGAAACGCCCGACTACGTGATCGTCAGCACAGACCTGCTGCGCTACATCAAGGCCGCCGGGCCGGTACACATCAACGCGGATTTCCCCGACCTGCTGGTCCCCGACCGCACCAGCCGGCGCAGCTCGGATCACGACCCGCTGTTCGTCCGCTTCAACTTCGACCCGCGTGCCATCTGGCCCGACTGGCGGCGCTTCTACGAAGGGCGCTGGCGTCAGAACCAATCCTTGCGTTTGAAATAGAGCGCCAGCCCGCCCGACACCACCGCCATGAGCGCCAACGAGAACGGGTAGCCCCACCGTTGCGCCAGTTCCGGCATGTACTTGAAATTCATACCGTAGATGCTCGCGATCAGCGCCGCCGCCATCAGCAGAATGGAACCAATGGTGAGCGTCTTCATGATCTGATTCAGGTTGTTCGACTGGATGGACAGATAGCTATCCAGCGCCGTGGAAATCAGATCGCGATAGGTATCCAGGCCATCGGTCAGCCGCACGAGATGATCGTAGATATCCTGCAAATAGGCCACATCGCGCGACTTGAACACCGGCAACTCACGGCGCAGTAGCACATTGACGACATCACGCTCCGGCGCGAAGATCTGGCGCAACCTGAGCAACTGCTTCTTGAGCACGAAGATCGCCTGGATGGTGCCTTCGTCCGGCTCGGCAAAAATCGCATCCTCCAGCTCTTCGGCATCCTCCGCAATCTGATCCACCAACGGAAAATAATCATCTACAATCGCATCGAGCAATGTGTAGACCAGCACCGCCGAACGATGCTCCATCGGGCTCTTAGGGGCTTGAAAACGGGTCCACGTCTCGGTGATCTGCGAAATCGGGCGCGGATGCACCGTGACCAGATAATGCGTCCCGATGAAGATGCTCAACGGATCCATCTGGGGGGTATGATCGAGCCCGTTCAGGTGAACGCTGTAGAACACAACCAGGTAATAGGGGCCGGGAAGGACGACATCGCGGCCAATCGCAGCCTTTGAGGAATGCGAAGGCGGCTCACCATCTGTCGCGAGAGCGGGGTAGGTATGATAGATGTCCACCTTGGGCCGCTCGCGTGCGCGGACGGCGTCCTCGATGGCGAGCGGGTGAAACCCGAATACATCGGTCAGCAGCGCGGCGTCCTCGTCGGTCGGGGCCTCGATGTCGAGCCAGACGAGCGCGTCGGGGCCGGTCAACAGCTTGCCCAGTTGATCCGGGAGAGCCTCGGGGGTCACCGGTTGTTTGCCGCTCGGAACCAGAAGTGTGTGCATCCACCGTCCATCGCCGCCGGAGAATTACGGTCTATGCGCCGGTTTGCAACGCACGCGCCGCTTCACTGACAACATATTGAATCCAGCGCTCCATCGGCCAGTCGGGCGCGCCCACCCAGCGATAGTGCGCCCGCCGGGGCGGCAGCAGAAGAACCTGCGCGCGTCCGCTCTCCAGCGCGCTCTGCAATTCGTAGTCGGGGGAAACGCCCTCACCCCGCGCCGGCAGATCGTCGCTCGCCATGATAATCACCGCGGCCCACTTCAGCGCATCGGGCAACGCGGACGCGTTCGCAGCATCGTCCTGCATCGCCTGGCGCGCCGGCACCGTCAACCCGTGCGGCGCGACGATGACGCCGGGCAGCGCCGCGCGCAGGGCCTCCATGATGCTGACGCCCAGCGCGCCATCCGCGCCGTCTACCACGACGATGACCGGCGCAGCGGGCACAGCGGCTGTCGCGTCCATTTCGGGCGACGCCGGCGCGAGCGGTGTGAGTTCCTCGCGCGCGAAGCTGCGTGATCCATCCGCGGGGATCACGAATTCGACCGGCCCCGGCAGCGACGCCTGCACGCGCAGCCAGGTGGCCTGCGCCAGCCGATCAGAGCGCAAAGTCAGCACGTGCAGCGCCCACCAGCCAACCGCGACCAGCCCAACGGCCAGCGCGCTGCTCATCAACAGGGTCGAGCCATCGGTCGCGTTGGCCGGGCGCCCGCCCACCAGCGTAAAGACAATCATCCCCAGTGCCACGAGGATCAGCGCCGACGCGACGATAATCACGACCGCTAGATACCCTCGACGCAGTACCGACGCGCGCTCCTCGAAACCATCCGCCGTGAACCGGTTCGCCCGCACCTGTAAGGGCCACCAGTGGCCCCACCACGCGGGCGCGGCCACCAGCAACAGCGCCGCCGTCAGGCCCAACTGCACGACCGAAACCGGCGCAACGACATCCGCCGAAGAAAACGCGTCCAACGCCAGCGGGAAGATGGCCCGCAGGAGTTGGGTCGCGCCGTACCAGAACCCGGCCAGACAGGCCGCAACAATCACATAGAAGTGCGCGCGCCGGAAGATCGCCGCCCCGCGGCTCTCGTCTCCCAGCGCAGCGTCGTTCTGGAGCGCGCCCGCCGCAGCCAACCACAGCGCGACCGCAACCGGCGTGATCGCCAGGGCTGTGGTGAGCGCGTCGCCCGGCAAGATGTAATCAACGCCCACACGTTGCCCGAACGTCACCATGAAGAGCTGCCACAACACGTAGGTCAGGCTCAGCAGCGTCGTGGCCGTGGCGAAAAACGCGATCGCGCGCAGGAAGAGGATGCGACTAGGCGCGTTGATTTCCGCCTGCGGGACCATGTCAATCGTCTGGTTGATGCCATGCCAGGCCAGCACCATCAGCGGCAACCCCAGCGCCATCGCGGTCAACGCGCTGACCACCGTCGCGCGCGAGGCCGCCGGCGTGGGCAGCCGGCCCAACACCAGTTCGCCGCCCAGCCCCAGCATCACCCGCAACAACTGCGCGGCCCCGTAGACCGTCAGCGCGAGCCCCAAGCCCAGGGCGAGGTAGAAGTAAAGGCGGCGCCAGATCGCGGCGCGACCCTCTTCGTGGCCGTAATCGCCGTCGCGCAACGTCCTACGACGGAAGAAGGCCCACGCGGCGAAACCGATCACCAGCCCGATGCCTGCCCCGAGGATCGTCCCCGACCCGGCGGCGGCATCAGAATTCGGCTGACGCATGAAGCGCGCCAGAAGGTCGCTCACCAGCCGCTGGCCTTCGACAAGGCACACGCCCAATGCACCCAGTTGCATGAGATACAAATAGGCCTTGCGCTGTGAGGAATAACGGTTCGCCAGGCCCTCGGCCGTCTCTTGCCGGGCGGATCGCGCGGCAAAGGTCGCATGGATCAGCCACAGCACGAGGGCCACAACGCCGATCCAGAGCCAGGGTGTGAGTGGGGGTTGCGCCAACACACCCGCGGGCAGGGGATACAGCGCGCCCGCAGCCCATTGGCCGGACGCCCAGTTGCTCAGCACGACCGCGCTGAACAGCAGCGCCAGGCCGCTGACGAGCGCTGCGAGATAGACGTAGGTGCGTTGGCCCTTACTCATGTCGCAGTTCCCCCGGAGATTAAAATTTCTGGCCGAAAACCCGGTGGTCTAGCCCCTTGTGGGCGTCGGCGGCAGGCTATTTCCAACGGGTCAGGATCGTTTCGCGCTGAAACAGCTTCACTGCAAGAACCACCAGCGCCACGTCGGCAACCATCGTTAGCACCGCAACCACCCAGAAGGTCATGCTGTTCAGCGCAATGATACCGGAAAGACCGCCAATGAACAATAACATGAGCGGCAACACCACCAGCGCGCCCAACTGCTCCGCCGAACGCGGGTCTGACACCCGGCTGCTGATGATCAGCCCGAAGTTGACGGCCATGATCGCCAACAGGGGCGCGAGCACGAAGAGCGCCACCAGCCACATCGGGTTGATGAAGACGCTGAACACGCGCGGCGACGCCGAGAGGAAGTAGGCAAAGACCAGGAAGATGCCATAGGCGATCCAGGTGGTCAGGATCCCCGGTATGGCGGCGGCCAGCCCCTTGCCCAACAACAATTCAGGGGTGGTGATCGGTGTCGCCAGCAGCGGCTCGAGCGAGCGTTGCGCCTTCTCGCCCACGATGCTATAGGACGCGATGGTCACGGGCACCATGACGGGCATCATCAGGAAAAGCACCAGCATATTGCTGGTCAGCACCGATTGCATCGCCTCCGCCGGCAGCATCCCCGCAAACATGGGGTTGTTCAGCGCCCGGCCCAACTCCGCCATGTCGCTCTCGCTCACCGGTAGGCGCGCCATCAGGAAGAGCAGCACGATGGGGAGGATGACCATGAAGAGCGGCACCAGCACCACCACGTAGAACACCGTCTTGTTGCGCAGGGCGTCTTGCCACTCTTTGACGAAGATCGTGCGAATATGTTTCACGCGCCCCGCTCCTTGCCGTTGGCGTCGTTTTCCAATAGGCTCAGATAGACCGATTCCAACGAATGGCGTAACTCGTTGACGAACTGGATTTGCGCCCCCTGCGCCGCCAGCACGCGGACGATCTCGGGGTTTTGCGCCGCCGGGTCCTGCACGCCGATCACCAGCTTACCTCCGCCGTCCGCGCCGTCCAGCACGTCAACGCCCTGCACGAAGGGCAGCGAACGCACAGCTTGAGCAAATGCGCCGTCCATCCGGGCCAGATGCACGACCGTTTGCCGCCCGAACAGTTGACGCCGCAGGGCATCCGGCGTATCCACCGCGATGAGGCGCTGCCGAAAGACGCCGATGCGGTCGCACAGACGCTCCGCCTCATCCAGGTTGTGGGTGCAGAGGAAGATCGTCCGCCCCTGGCCGCGCAGCGTTTCGATGAAGTCGCGCACGGTCTTGGCGGCTTCGGGGTCCAGCCCGCTGGTCGGCTCATCCAGGAAGAGCACCGGCGGCTCGTGCAACAACGCCCGTGCAATCGCCAGCTTCTGGCGCATCCCCTTGCTCAATGTGCCCGCATCGCTCTCGCGCCGATCCCACAATCCGAGCAACCGCAGATACTTCTCCGCCTGGCCCTGCGGATCCGGCGCGTCATACAGTTCGGCGAAGATTTCCAGATTGCGCTCTGCGCTCAACCGGTCATAGAGGCCCGGCGACTCGGTCAAGATGCCCAACCCGCCGCGAATCCGGGTGTCATCCTGCCCCACTTCCAGGTTGTTGACCCAGGCGCGCCCGGCGGTGGGCGCGATGAGGCACGCCAGCATCCGCACCGTCGTCGTCTTGCCCGCGCCGTTCGGCCCCAGGAAGCCGAACACCTCGCCCTCGTTCACCTGCAAGCTCAAACTCTCTACCGCAGTAAACGGGCCGCTTCTGGTATCGAAAACCTTGCTCAATCCCTCAGTGCGAATCACAACAAACCTCGAAAGTGTCTTATGCACCCTTCGTAGTGACGGCTTCAGCCGTTGGGGTGACGCTCTACCCCTTTCGTAGTAACGGCTTCAGCCGTTGGGGTGACGCAAACGGCTGAAGCCGTTACTACAAAGGAAAATCACTCATACTTCGATTCTTCGATGCGGCGCATCAGTTCTTCCTTAGAAAGCGGGCGCGCCGTGATGGGCCCATCCGGGCGATCCGGCGCGACGGGAGCCGGGGCGTCGGGCGGGGTCATCGGCGCGCGCAGGCGGAGGATCAGCCACAGCGCGCCCAGCGCCATGACCGCAATCCCGATCTCCGTGGGGAAGACGCCCAGGGTCTGGATGCTCCACACCGAGAAGGCGTCTACCGCGGTGTGGATGCCGATAGCCGCCAGCAGATAGATGGCTTTCCGCTCGGCGACGGAGCGCACCACCAGTAACGCCATCGCGATTTGCAGCGTGATCGCAAAGACGCGCTCCAACCCGCCGATGATCGCCATATACCAGGGCGTCGCCCAATAAGCCGACGCGCCCATACGAATCTGATCCATCGTCTCCGGTGGGATCATCGCGGAAAGTTGCCCCATCGAAGGCAGCACGAGCATCGTGACAAGATTGATGAGCACGAGCGAGCCAAAAATGATCGCCTCGCCGCCGCCGTGACCCGCACCATATTGCAGCCCCGGCGCCCACGACCGCACGCGCTTCAGGAAGAAGGTCAGCACGACCCAGCGCGCGCCTTCTTCGCAGATGCCGGCGCTCAACCCCGCAACCAGCGCCATCGGGATCAGCGGCCAGAGGGCCACGCCGCGCCCGCCCCCCAGCAGCCCCAGCGCGTAATTCAGCGGCAGATGCACCACCTGCGACAGGACGAAGGTCAGCGCGCCCGCCGCGAAGATGCCCCAGCCGGGGCCGTAGCGCCGTCGGATCCACCAGCCCAGCGCCAGCGGGAAGATCAGCATCAGCGGCAACTGGATGAGCGCCGTCGAAAGTAGCAGCGGCGTGCTGATCGCGGGAAACTCAGAACTGGCAGCGGCAGACGTTGGAAGCGCGTCCACGTTCACATCCGTCCCGGTCTCGCGCAATTGGAAGACTGCCCCCGACGAGCGGTTGCGATATTGCACCATCGGGTAGGGCGCGGCCTGCCCATACCACACATCGTGCGTGCTGCCCCCCGCCGTCATTTCGGCGTGCCACGTGGGGAAGGTTCCGGCGGGTACGGTCAGCGTCTCCTTCCCAACCACGCGCAACGTCGAGTTGATGGCGATCCCCGTGGCCGGAACAAGGTTGACATAACTCGTACCGTAGCCGTCAGCCAGCGGCAGAGCGCGCTGCGCCTGCAACACCTGATCGTTGTCCAGCGTGTCGGGCTGCAAGGGGAGTGTTTTAACCTGGGGGTCGCCGCCGGTGATCGGGGTCGTCTTGATCGTCACATTATCGGAACCGTATTCGGTTTCGACGCGCCCCGCTGCGTTCTCGCGCCACGACCGGAGGGGGCGCAGGTCGCCACCCAGCAACACGTCGCCCTCATCGGGCCGCCCCGAGAGGTTCAGCGCGTAAGACTGCGACCACCCTTCCGGCGTCTGCGCCATGCGCCAGTACGCCGTCCCCAACGTCGAGCCGTTGCGATCCTGCACGCCATAGAGGCTGACCTCGCCGTCGGCCCACGGCGGCGCGTTGAACGCGAGCGGTTGCACGGGGGCCGACGCGCACGCGCTCAACCACAGGGTAAAGAGGATCAGAACTATCGGCGTTAGCCGTCGTTTACCAACCATCGTTGCATTACCTTCCTAAAGCACTTCAACCACTCTGTCACGGTACCGTGAGCGGGTTGACCGACAAACTCTCGTTGCGGCGAGATTCCAGCGAAAAATCTCCGTACTCGCCTTCGTAGTGACGGCTTTAGCCGTTGGGGCACTACAACGGCTAAAGCCGTCACTACGAAGGGAAAGAGCCTAAAAACCAATCGTACAGACTACCCGGATCGAAACTGCCGCTCCAGGTCTGTCAGGTTCGTCCGCGCCGTCAGGTCATGGCTCAACGGCGTGATCGAGACCACGCGGTCGTGGGCGAACGCCCAGATATCGGAATCCGGTTCCAGCGTCGCCCAGTTGATGTTCACCCCGTAGTCGAGCCGCACCATCTTGCCGGGCGGCGGCAGGGGCACGGGCGGGCGCGTCTCATAATACGCCTGGCGCGATTGTCGTGTCACCCGCCACGGCGTCTCCGGCGTCGCATCCGCGGGAACATCTAATTTCATTACGTCCACGTCCGCCGGAAGTTGCGCGCCGGACGAGTTCAGCATCGCCTCCGCGAAGAAGCGCGTGAAATGCGCCGCCGCGTCCCAGGTGACATCCTCGCCGTGATGGAAATGATACGCCTGGTCGGTCTCCAGCGACACGGCCAGCGCCGGGATGCCCAACTCGGCGGCTTGCAACGCTGCGCCCACCGTGCCGGAGGCGGTGACGGCCGTGCCCAGGTTCTCGCCGTAGTTGATGCCGGAGATCACCAGTGCGGGCCGGCGGGGAGCCAGCGCAAGGACGCCGTAAAGCGTGCAAATCGCAGGCGACGCGAAGAGGCCGTAAGCGGGCACGTCGCGCCCGGCCACGGTGATCTGCTCCACCAGAATCTCGGCGCTGCTCGGCGGGGGCATCCCGCGCCCCACGCCCGTCTGCTGCTCGGCGGGCGCGACGATCATCAAGTCGCCCAGGTCAGCCACCGCCTCCACCGCGGCCAGCAGCCCCGGCGAGCGCAGCCCATCGTCGTTGGTCAAGAGGATCAGGGGGCGCGCCGGGGAACTCATGATGCACCCACCCTCAGTATCTCGCCCGACACAAAAACTCCGTCTTCAAACACAAGGCGTATCCCTTCACAATAATCAATGTGTGCGCCCCACATCTCATGCTCGGCTGCGGGCAGGGCGGCCACCGCGCCCAACTCTACAATGCCGCCGTGACTGATGATCAGCGCCGCGCCCCCGTCGGGGAGCGCGGCGGCGTAGGAGCGCCAGAGATCGGCCTGGTCGCGCGCATAGACCGAGACCGCGTCATTGCTGTGCATGGCGCGCGCAATGCGGCCAAATGGTGTGGGCCACGCCACGCCTTCACTGACAGTGTAACCCATCTGCGACAGGGCGTCGGTATCCTCGTCAACCGCGTAGCCCATGGCGATGGTCGTCTCGTACGCGCGGGGCAAGGTGCTGGTAATCACGCGGTCAAACGGCCCCATTGAATTGCCGACCCGGCGCGCGAGGGTCACGCCGGGCTGCGAAAGGTGCTGGCCCGGCTTCGTGCGCATCGTATGGCGACGCACTTCGACAAAACGCATATCAACCTGCTCCTGGTTTCAAATCAAAGCGAGATTCCCGTTCGGCGCGCAGTATCCCGTAGAGATACATATCGTAGCACTTTCCGTCGCGGTGCAGGAACTCGCGGAAGACGCCTTCGCGCCGGAAGCCCAGCTTCTCGTAGAGCGCGATCGCGCGCTCGTTGTATGCGAAAACCGTAAGTTGCACGCGATGCAGGTTCAGCTCGCGAAACGCGTAATCCAGCGCCAGCGTCATCGCCTCGCGCCCGTAACCCTTGCCCCAGTTGGCGCGGTCGCCAATGCCGATGGCAAACCAGCCCACCCCGTTTGACCAGATGATGTCATCCAGTTCCAGATAGCCGAGGAGCGCATCGCTCTCCAGCGGGCGAATCGCAAAAATGAAGGCGTTTGGCTTTTTCTCCATATCCTCCAGGTATTTGGTCGTGGCCGCCTCAGTTTGTGGCCGCGCTGCCTCCGCATTCCACAGGCGCAGCAGGCCGGCGTCGCCAAACCAGATTGCGACCTGCGCCGCGTCTTCCTTCGTCAAACCGGTGAGCCGCACGCGCTCGCCGCGCCAGAGGTTGTCGGAAATCATCAGAGCGTCACCTTTCGTCGTCGGTTGCGAGTCAACATGAAGATAACCGGAGTCAGAATCAACAAAGCAATCGTGATCAGCGTAATCCATCGGGCCGCGCGGCGTAGCGGCGTCTCCTCCATGCGCAACAGGATGTAGCCCTCGCCCGCGGGGACGGGCAACACAATACGCGCCAGCGGCCCCTCCTCGCGCAGGATCGGCATCTCACGCACCGGCGCGCCGTCCTTGCCGTCCAGCAGATAGGCCGTCCAACCGGGATACCAGAACCAGTTGAAGGTGATGGTCTGGCCGGGATCTTTGGCGTAGAAATAGATCTGCTCGTGGGCGCTGCCCATATCCTCCGAGTTGACCGCCAACGTTTCCGTCTGCGGCACCTGGCCGTAGTCCACGCGGGTGGTCACTTCCCCGTCGCGCACCCAGATCTCGGCCATCGGCGACCAGTTGGGACGCTGCGCCGGGTCTACCCACACCGTGACCCCTGTCATTTCGTCGCTGGTGCGCTGGAAACGCATCAGTGCGGCGTGCGACACCGGCCCCTGCTCGATGGTCGGCTCGCGCACCTCGACGCGGAGATAGGGATAGCTGCCCAACAGCAACAACCCGGCCAGCGCAACCGCGGCCCAGGATGGCGCGCGATCATCGTAGCCAACAACGACTCCCTCCTCGAAGCCGCCAGTCCATGGTAACGGCGCGGCCAGCGCGGCGGGCAACACGCTGAGCGGCAGGATCGCCAGCATCAGGTAGCGCCACGGGAACTGCGCGTAAGGGATGATCGGGACGTGCTGCCACAGCCATGCCGAGACGCCGAGCGTCAGCCCGACGCTGACGACGCCCCATAGGGCCCAGAACCACAGCTCGCGCCGCACGCGCCGCGGCAAGACGACCGCGGCGACCGCAGCGACCATCGCCAGCAGCACCGCGACGGCCCCCAACTGGTAGCTCATCGCCCCCTGCGCGATATCATCCGGGCCGGGCTGGCTGATGCCGAACCCCCACGCCGGATTGAACAATTGATTGAAGTAGACGAAATGCTGCGTGGGATCGTAATATTCGCCGAACCACTGCGTCCGGTTGATGTACTGCTGCTCGACCAGCGCAGGGATGAAGAAGGCCGCGCTGAGGCTCAGGCCGCACACAAACGCAAAGCCGGGAACCCACGCGCCTTTGACAAACTGTCCCAGGACGCCGCGCCAGTCAGATCCCGCGGCATCGCGCGCCCGCCAGAAGATCAGCGCAGCCACGTAGATCGCCAGCGCCGGGGTGAAGACGATCGCCACGAGGTTGCTCGTCCACATCAGCCCGGCATAGGCCAGCGCAGCCCCGATCAGCGCCGACCAGCGCGGGCGCACCACGCACTCGCGAAAGCCCCACAGCGCGAGCGGCACGAACACCAGCGCCACCGACTCTGCCATCGCCGCGCGGACGAACACGTCTACGAGGTGATAGGGCACGACCATGTAGGCTACGGCCGCGACCAGCCCGGCGTTGCGCCCCAGCCACGACCGGACGAAGCCATACATTGCCAGCCCGGACAGCACGATGGAGAGCGCCAGCACCGCCTTGACGCTTTCTTCGAAGCCGAACCCCAGGAAGTGATGGAACAGCTCGCCGACGAAGGTCGCCAGCGGCCCGTAGACGATGAAGAAAGGATACCCGTAACCGAAGGTCCAATCGGGCGACCAGCGCGGCAGCCAGATGCCGTCCTGCACGGACATATCGTACTGGAAGATGAAGTAGACGTCGTGGCGCGCGTCATGCGCGCCCCAGAAATAGCCGGGCAGCAGCAGGGGCATCGCCGCGATCACGCCGACGATCAACACCAACCAGAACTGCATGGACGGCAGGCGCGCCCGGAGCTTCGCGGTCTGCGGGATGGTCGTTTCGCTCATGGCTGCACCACGAAGCTGTCCGCGTCGCCGGTCATCAGGCGTTCACCGGTCTGCCAGAGATAGAGGCCCACGGGATAACTATAGCCCGCGCCGGGCGGCGCATCAGGGTTGAGGGTCAGTTGCAGGGTATCGGTGATCACCGCGCCCGGCAGCCAGCCGCTGGTGGGCGCGGCACCGTCGCGCGGCATACTGTCGTGCTGCCCCCACATCGCGCCGTCGGGGCCAACCGCGTGGAAGAAGACCGTGTAATCCTCAGTCAGCGGCCTGAGCGCCTGCCACGCGGCGTTCAGCGTGAGCGCCGCGTTCGGCCCCGGCGTGCCCTCGACCTCCGCGCGCAACAGCGCCAAGTCGTCATCCCCGAAGATCGCGGCCGGTTGCTCCGGCGGGAGGATATCGGTAGTCTGCGGGGCTAAGTAGGCGTAAGAGCCGATCAAGACCAGCGCCAGCAGCCCGGCATACAAGGGAACGGGCGCGGCGGCGGAAAGTTCACATGCGCGCAGCGACAGCGCCAGGCTGCCCATCCCGCCCAGCAACGCCAGCCACGGCCCGGCCAGTAAGGTGAGTTGCCACGGATAGGTGAGCGTGCGCGACGCAAACGGCAGGATACGCCAAAGCGGCGCGGAGAGGGTGGAACTCAGGAACAGCAACGCCAGCGCCAGACCGGCAGCCGTGAAGAGCATTACGCGGCGTTCTTGATTTAGCGTCCTGTCACTCGCCGGACGGCGTAAACTGGCAGGGTCCACCAGCGCGAAAAGCGCCAGCCCAAACGCGACGATGCCTATCTGGAGCGGCAACGTGTCGTAAGGCCCGGCGATGCTGGGGCCGAACCCCCAACCCGCGCTCAGGAATTGGTGCGGATACACGAAATGCTCCGCGAAGGCGACGCGCGCCGGGCCACCCCAACCATTGCGCGCGATCACCGGGATCAGCCCGATCATGCCCAGGACGCATCCGCCAAGCCAACCCAGCAGCGGCCACACGTTGCGCGCCGCACGCGTACGCCCAATGCTGAACGCGATTTCGGTGGGGATGGAGCGCAGCAGGATGAGGATATAGACCAGACAGATCAGGCTCAGCCCCACGGCAAGCCCCGCCTGCGTCCAGAACGCCGCCGCCATCAGAAGCGCTAGAAAGACCGCTGCGCCTGCGCGCCGAGAGGTCGTCGCGCGCCGCACCGCGAACAAGATCCACGGCATCAACCCCAGGATGACCGCTTCGGCGTACGCGCCGCGCACGTAGATCGTCGCCAGATTGATGGGCAGCAAGACGTAGAGGAACGACGCCAGCAGCGCCGCCCCCGCGCCGATCTGCCCGCGCCCCCAGGCGTAGATGCCCAGCGCGCCGGCGATGATGCTCGTCCCGAAGACGAACTTGACCGCGGTCAGCGAGTCGAAGCCGAGCAGGCGCGGCCCGGCGGCCAGCAGATAGGGCAGCGCGCGCTCCGCGCGCCACAGGTCATGCGGCTGGCCGACCAGCGGCGCCCAGGCGAAGTCACTCAGATGCCCCATCAGGTCATTGAGGTTGAAGATCGACAGGAACCCGCTGTGCAGCGCGAGGTAGCCGGGATAGGTCAGCGGGGCCCACGCAAACACAGGCAGCAGGACGGCCAGCCAGGTCGCTGCCTGTGCGAGCGTCCATCGAACCTGCGCCTGCGCGGGAACTCGATCCGTCATGCTGTGGATGAACTCAACCTGCCTGCCCGGTCAGACCCCGCAACACAGAGAGGCAATAGTCCACCTCTTCGCGTGTGTTGTAGTGGGCCAGCCCGGCCCGCACCACCCCGCCCATCTCCTCCAGCCCCAGCCGCTCCGTCACGGCCACGGCGTAAAAGTTGCCCGACCAGACGTAGATGCCGTGCGCGGCGAGGGCCTCGGCCACCGCATCGGGGGAATGCCCCTCTAGCCGGAATGCCGCGGTGGGGGCGCGCTGCGCCACCGGTTGCGACGGCTTGATCCCGTACAAGGTCACGCCGGGGATGGCCTCCAGCCCGCGCGCGAAATGTTCGAACAGGGGCCGCTCATACGCCTGGATCGCGCACATCGCGCGCCGCAGTTCGAGTCGTCGCCCGGTCAGGCCGCCGGACACCGCCTCATCGCCGTACTTTTGGCCGAGCTCCGCCAGATACTCGATGGCCGCCAGAACGCCCGCCTGTGCCTCGTGGTTCTGCGTGCCCGTCTCGAACTTGTCGGGCGGTTGATCGCCCGCGGGGCGCACCTTGTAGGCGCGCAGCGCGTCGAGCAGATCGTAACGACCCCAGACGACGCCGGCGTGCGGGCCGAAGAACTTGTACGGCGAGCAGACCAGATAGTCGCAACCGAGCGCCTGCACGTCAATGGGGCCGTGCGGCGCGTAATGCACGGCGTCCACCCACACCAGCGCGCCCGCGGCGTGCGCCAGCTCGACGATGCGCGCGATCGGGTTCACCGTGCCGACGGCGTTCGAGGCGTAGCCCACCGCCACCAGCCGCGTGCGCGCCGACAACAGATCGGCCAGCGCCTCGCCCGTCGGGCTGCTGCCCGCCTCAACCCGCAGCGTGCAATCGGCGAGGTCGAAATCCACCTCCTTGACAATCACGCCGCGCTCCCTCAGCGCCAGCCACGGCGCGCGGTTCGCGTCATGATCGAGGCGCGTGATGAGCACCTCGTCGCCCGCTTCCAACTGTCGCCCGATGGCCCGGCTGAACTGGAACGTCAACGAGGTCATGTTCGGGCCGAAGACGATCTCCTGCGCCGAGGGGGCGTTGAAGAAATCCGCCATCGCCTCGTGCGCCGCGGCGATGATCCGGTCGCTCTCGTGGCTGGTACGAAACGCGCCGTGCGTGTTGGCGTTGCACGTCGCCAGGTAATGGCCGATGGCGTCAATCACCCGTTGCGGAACCTGCGTGCCGCCGGGGCCGTCAAGATAGACGGCAGGCCGCCCCGCGTCTACGGTGGTGGTCAGGGCAGGAAATTGCAAACGAAGGGCCGAGAGATCTTTAGAAGTCACGAAGTAGGCTCCTGATGAGCGGGTTGGCGGGTTACAATGCGCTTCATCTTACTCCCTTCACGCAGCCTGAGCAAGCCTGATGTCATGCTGAACGCAGTGAAGCATCTCGCGACATGATACCGAGATGCTTCACTCCATTCAGCATGACACGATCCGGCATTCGGAATGACATGGGCCAGACGCGATGGCTTGTGGTAGAATCACCGGTAGTATTGTGGATTCACCGACACGATAGGAAAGGAAACACCCGTCATGGCGACACGTGTGCGCCTCTTCATCAGCGCAGGCCCCGATCAGGAGCCGGCGCGCGAGCTACTGGGTCGGGCGTTGGCCGAGCTGCCGGTCAACATCGGCTGGCTCATCAAGCGCACCCCCGACGTGGCCTCGGTCGCCGAAGCGCACCTTTTCGCCGTGCTGCTTGGGCCGGATATCTGGGCGCCCGTGGGGCTGGAGTTGTGGTGGGCCATGCGCACCGAGAAGCCGGTGCTGGCGTATCGCATGGCCGCGATGCGCACCCCCGCCGCGCACGCGTTTCTCCAGGAGAACGCGATGCTGGACTGGACACGCGTCCTCGATCTGCAACAGTTGCGGCGCGCTTTCCTGCTCGATGTCAGCCGCTTCCTGATGCAACACGCCGAACGCTACGGCCTGACCCTGCTCGAAGCGCAGACCCTGAGCGACTATCTCGGGAGGCTCAAACAGGCATTACCCGCGGACCTCCCGGAAATCTCCACCGGCGCGGCCGGCGGCGGCGTGATCCTTGCCCCGGGCAAAGATGAACCCGCGGGCGCACAGCTCATCGGCAAAGAGTAAGCGCCTGAATCGTCCTTCATCCCACCTATGAGCGAAAAGATCCGCAACCGGACGATGTGGCTGGCGCTCCTGCTGGTGATCCCCGCGCTCCTACCGTTAGCCGCGCCCGGCTATTTCCTGCAAGCACATGATGCACGCCACAGCATCTTCTTCCTCGTCGAGTTCGATCAGACCCTGCGCGACGGCGCGTTTTGGCCCGTCTGGGGCGCGGATCACGCCCTCGGTTTCGGCTATCCGCTCTGGCTGATCTACGCCCCGCTGGCCTATTTCGTCGCCGAGGGCTTCCACCTGATCGGCTTGGACTACGCCGCGGCGATCAAGGCGACGTGGGCGCTGGGTTTCATCATCGGGGCGCTGGGCATGTATCGGCTGGCGCGGCGCTGGTGGGGCGTGACGGCGGCGCTGGTCGCGTCGGTCGCCTTCACCTATGCACCCTATCACCTCGTCCAGATTTACGTGCGCGGCGCGCTGGCCGAGTTCGCCGCGCTCGCCTGGCTGCCCTGGGTCATCCTGGCCTTCGTCGCCCTGTGGGATGCGCCCAACGCGCGCCGAGCGGCCGCCGCCGCGGTAGCGCTCGGCCTGCTGCTCCTCAGCCACACGGTTTCCATGCTGACGTTCGCCCCGCTGATTGGCGGCTACCTGTTGCTCAAGACGATCCAGACGTGGCGGCGCGACCGTGTAGACGGTTCATCGTTATTGCGCGCCGCCGTGGGGTGGTCCGCGGTTGCGCTGATCCTGGGCGGGATGCTGGCCGCGGTCTTCCTGCTGCCCATGCTGGCCGAACGGAACGAGATCGTCCAGTCGCAATGGGTCAATGCAACCTACGACTATCGTCAGCACTTCGTCTATCCGGCGCAGTTTTTCGATCCGGCCTGGGGCTACGGCTATTCCGTCGCGGGCGTGAACGATGCCATGAGCTTCCAGCTTGGCCTGCTGGGCTTCCTGGGGGCGATGATCGGCATCCTGGCGGTGCTGCGCAGGCCAGACGGCCTGACCGCGCACCGCGCCGAGGCGCTCTTCCTGGCGCTCGCCGCCGCGGTCGCCCTCTTCGCCATGACCCCGGCTGCCAAGCCGCTCTGGGATATCCTGCCGCTCGTCAGCCTCGTGCAATTTCCCTGGCGGCTGCTCGCGCCGGTGGCCGTGACGCTGGCGCTCCTTGCCGGCGCGGGGGCGTCCTGGCTCGATCGGCGCGGCGGCGCGGCGGGATCACCCGACGCGTTCGCCTACGTCTTTGCGTTCGCCATCGTGCTGGGCAGCTTCGCCTTCACGCAGCCCGAACTGCTGCCCGTGCAGCCGCGCGACGCGTCGCCGCTCGCCGTCCTCGACTTCGAGGCAAAATACCCCGATATGCGCGGGATGACCCGCTGGTCGGCGCGCCCACCGGAGAATGCGGACTCGCCGCTGCTCGCGCAATACGAGGCGGGGCAACCGTTGCAACGCGCCGCCATCGCCGCGGGAGAAGGCGAAATCCTGGCACAAAGCGCCACCGCGCTTTCCGCGACCGCGCGGGTGCGCGCCGATTCCGACCTGACCCTGCGGTTCTACACCTACTTCTTCCCCGGCTGGCGCGCCACGGTAGGCGGGCAGCCCGCGGAGATCACGCCCGAACCGCCCAACGGGCTGATCTCACTCGCGCTGCCGCCGGGCGAACATGAGGTCGCCGTGCGCTTCGGGTCAACCCCGCTGCGCAGGGTCGGCCAGATCATCTCGCTGGCAACGTTGGCGCTCATCGGCGCGCTGTGGTTTGCCGGCCCGCGCCTCGCCGCGCACAAGTAGGGGCAAGACGTTCCTACCCTTGCGAGATTTGCGGATGCCCGCCACAAACGCTATAATGACCGGAACCTATGAATTCTCCCGATGCACCTCGATCGGCATATGGTCGTGAGCGCCTCTGTCAGCACTGCGGCACGCGGGTCGCTCAACGAGCATCTACCTGCTTCAATTGCGGGGCTTCGCTGCAAATCACGCCGAAGCGCCGCCGCTTCGCGATACCCTGGGCCGATATTATCCTCTTCTCGGTGATTGGCGGCTTGATCGCGCTCTGGTGGACACGCGCCCCCGAAGCGCCGAATGGGCAGCGCATCTCTCTGGTCAGCCAGAGCGCCACACGCGTGGCGGCCACGGCCACCGGTGAGCCGGTAAACGAAACAACCGTCTATACTGCGACACCGACGACCACGCCACGCCCATCGGCCACCCGGCCGGCCGCCGAGACGCCCACCCCCACCGCGCCTTCCGAGCCGGTCAAGCACACCGTCAAACCGGGCGACACCCTGATCGCCATTGCCGCGGCCTACAACACGAGCGTCAAAGATATTGCAGACGCCAACAGTATGAAGGCCAACGGCCTCCTGCGCATCGGACAAGAGTTGTTGATTCCCATCGCCGGCCCCAGCGGCGGCCCCGGCCCTACAGCCACTGCGGAGGGGGGCGCGCTGATGTACGTGGTGCAGTCCGGCGACACCATCTCGTCCATCGCTGTGCGCTACAGTTCGCAGATGAACTGGATCATGGAAGCCAACAACATCAAGCCGGGCGAGGTGTTGCACATCGGGCGTCCCCTGCTGGTCCCGCTCAGCGCCAGCACGCCGGCGCCCATCCCCACGCCGGAAAACACGCCGACGCCCGAACCGACAGTCGGGCCGCGACTGCCCGCGCCAACCCTGCTTGCGCCCGCTGACGGGGCCATCCTCATCGGCAACAACGCGGTGTTGCTCACGTGGGCCGCAACCGGCTCGTTGGCGGCAGACGAATGGTACGTGGTGACGGTCAAAGCCGTGGAAGTGGACCAGACCATCCCGCCCTATTGGACCAAAACGACTTCATGGCGGTTGCCGGCGGAGTACCGCGTGGAGAGCCAGGCGCCCACCGAGTTCACGTGGCAGGTGCAGGTGCGCCAGGGCGGCGAAGATAATCCCGGCGATGCGTCCAGCCCGGTCAGCGCGCAGCATCATTTCGCGTGGCGTTGACGGCAGATTCCTCACACCGGAGCATACACCCCGTACAGGTTGAGATTTCCTTCGCGACCATCGCCCGTGTGGTGCGCCACGGGACGCAAGCCGGCCTCTGCGGCCAGTTCATCCAACGCCTCACGCCCGATCCAGGCGCAATAGCGCCGGCCGGCGTTGCCCTGTCCCCATCCCAGCAGATAATCGTCCGGCTCGACCTGCGCATCCGTGAAGCCCGCAGCGCGCCACGGCAGGATATGCGCCCTCAAACGGGGTGATTCGAGGAATTGCCACGTCGAAAGGATGACGACGCCATCAGGCGTCGTGAGAGCACGACACTGCGCCAGGAAGCGCGCGCGATTCTCACGGCCGGGGATGTGGTGCAACACGGCCAGAGAGACCACGGCATCGGCGGTTGACAGCCCGGACGCAGCCAACCAGTCCGGGCGCAACAGATCGGCCCGCACGAACCGGGCTTCGATGCCGGAAGGCAGCGCTGCGGCGGCGGAAGCGGCGATATGCAGCAGCCTTTCGCCCTGATCCACGCCGGTATAGACGCCCCGCCAGCCACGCTCCGCCAGGAAGCTCAGAAAACGACCGTTGCCGCAACCCAGGTCGAGGACGTTGGCCGCCGCTTCAATGTGCGGTAAAATGAGATTGAAGCCGGGAAGCCAGCCGCGCCGGGTATCGGCGAAATCTTCCGCGAAGTCTTCATAAAACGCACGGTTGAGCTGTGCGAGCGCCGTGCAGGTGGTTTGATCCATGGAAGTTAACCCTGTAACCGGGAACAACGAATATACGAATCCCGACACAAACGATGCCGTGAAGATCGAATCCGCGCCGGGCAAGCCGTGGCGGCCGCGCGGCGTCGGCTTCGACGCCCAGGATCATCGGGAATCACTAATGGCGATCTTCGAGGCCGTGCGGGCCGACGACGCGTGGAACCAGGACGCCCTGATGGCGATCATAGCACAGCACCCGCGCGGCGGCAACGGCTACTTTTCGAAGATCGAGTTGGTCAAGGGTTATCATCAGCTCACCGAGGAGGGGACCATCCCGTTTGAACCCTGGATGCTGCGCCGGTTGCAACTCAAGCCCGTCCGCACCTCTTCGGGGGTTGCGCCGGTCACCGTGTTGACCGAACCCGCGGGTTGTCCGGGACATTGCATTTTCTGCCCCGACGCCGAAGAGATGCCCAAGAGCTATCTGCCCAACGAACCGGGCGCGCGCCGCGCCGCGCAATGTGGCTTCGACCCCTACCTTCAGGTCCGCACCCGCCTGAGCGCCTTCGAAACAATGGGCCATACCGCAGAGAAGGTCGAACTGCTGATCCTCGGCGGCACGTGGAGCGCCTACTCGCGCCGGTATCGCGAGGAGTTCGTCCGGCGCTGTCTGGATGCGATGAACGCCCAGGGCAGCACAGAAGATCACACACCCGCGGCGAGTTTGCAGGAAGCCCAGACGCTTAACGAAACGGCCGCCCACCGCAACGTGGGGCTGGTCATCGAGACGCGCCCGGACTGGGTGACGCCGGATGAAATTCGCCATCTGCGCAGCCTGGGCGTCACTAAAGTGCAGCTTGGCGTACAGAGCCTCGATGACGACATTCTTGCGCTGAACCAACGCGGCCACGACGTGGAGCAGGTGCGCCGGGCCGTGCGCCTGTTGCGCGCCGCGGGCTTCAAGCTCCACCTGCACTGGATGCCCAACCTGCTGGGCGCGACGCCCGCATCCGACCGGGAAGACTTCGCCCGCCTGTGGTCCGACCCTGCGATCCGACCTGATGAGCTAAAGATTTATCCCTGCTCCATCATCGGGGGCACGGGGCTGTATGACATCTGGCGCAGCGGCGGCTTTCGGCCTTACACCGACGACGAACTGGTGGCGTTGGTGGCCGACTGCAAGACGATCATCCCGCCCTATTGCCGCGTCAACCGCGTGTTCCGCGACATCCCCGCCGACGACATCGTGGCAGGCAGCACCCGCTCTAACCTGCGTCAACTCGTGGTCGAGCACCTGACTGCGACGGGCCGGGCGTGCGGCTGCATCCGCTGCCGCGAGGTGCGCGCGACCGAGGTTGCGACAGAGGGGTTGCATCTGAACGATTACGTCTATGACACGGACACGACGACCGAACACTTCTTGAGCTTCGACACCGAGGACGGCGGGCTGGCCGGTTTCCTGCGCCTGTCGTTACCGAACGTCGCCGCGGCCCGCGAAACGAACGAAGTGTGGACGGTGCTGCCCGAAATCGCGGGCGCGGCCATGATCCGCGAGGTTCACGTCTACGGCCCGGCGCTCGGCATCGGCGGGGCCAGCAGCGGCGAGGCCCAGCATCTCGGCCTGGGGCGGCGGCTGACAGACGAGGCGGGGCGCGTAGCCCGTGCCGCCGGCTTCGACCGCCTCGCCGTCATCTCGGCCATCGGCACACGACGTTACTACGAACGCCTCGGTTTTCGCCGCGGCGACCACTACATGATCGCGACCTTATAACATGACAGAAACTCATCTTTTCACCCCCTATCGCCTGAAAGAGATCGAGGCGCGCAACCGGATCTGGATCTCACCCATGTGCCAGTATTCGATCTTCCGGCAAGATGGCGCGCCCACGGATTGGCACTTGGTACATCTTGGCAGCCGCGCGGTGGGCGGCGCGGGGCTCATCATCGTTGAAGCGACGGCGGTCGAACCGCGCGGCCGGATCAGCGCCGAAGACCTGGGCCTGTGGAACGACGTTCAGGCGGAAGCTTTTATGCCTATCGTCCGCTTTCTCGTGGAACATGGCGCGGTCCCGGCCATTCAGATTGCCCACGCCGGGCGCAAGGCGAGTGTGCCCGGCGCAATCGGCCCCAGCCCCAGCCCGTTCTCGCCCCAGATGGCTGCGCCCGAAGAGATGTCTCAACACGACATCGCTGAGGTCGTGCGGGCATTTCGTGACGCCGCCGGCCGGGCCACCGAAGCCGGTTTTCAGGCGTTGGAAATTCACGCCGCGCACGGCTATCTGCTACACGAGTTCCTCTCGCCTATCAGCAACCAGCGCGCCGACGCCTATGGCGGCGATTTCCGTAACCGGGTGCGCCTGCTGCTCGAGGTGACGAACGCAGTACGCAACGTATGGCCCGAACATCTCCCGCTCTTCGTGCGCATCAGCGCGACCGATTGGATCCCCGGCGGATGGGACCTCGAACAAAGCGTCGCGCTGGCCGGCCTGTTGCGGCTGGCCGGCGTAGACCTGATAGACTGCTCATCGGGCGGCGTAGCGCCCGAACAACAGGTGCGCATCGGGCCTGGATACCAGGTCCCCTTTGCAGAGCGCATCCGGCGTGAGGCGGGCATCGCCACCGCAGCTGTTGGCCTGATCACCGAGCCGGGGCAAGCGGATGACATTGTGCGAGAGGGCCGCGCCGACGCCGTCCTGATCGCCCGCGAGTCATTACGCGATGCCTACTGGCCGTTGCGCGCCGCGCGTGAATTGGGTCAGCAAGCGCCCGTCCCGTTCCAATATGCGCGCGGGTGGTAGGACTAGGCGATATCACAAACTCGATCTTAGATTCAGTCGGCAAAATACACGCCCCAACGGGATGATACATTGCCGAATCCAGCGTCTTAGTGCTATACTATCTTGTAACAATATGGGAGGCGAACATGGGCAGGACATTGAATTTCATTGCCGGCTTCTTGGCCGGTGGGCTGGTCAGCGGCGGTGCCACGCTGTTCCTGACGCCGCGCTCAGGCAAGCAGACGCAGGAAGAAATCCGCGGTCGGATTGATCTGGTGATTGAAGAAGGCAAACGCGCCGCCGCGGAGCGACGCGCCGAGATGGAGGCCCAGTTCGCTGAAGCCCGCCGGATGCCAAGAGACTACTAAGAGTCTATGCCAGGATTGATCCCTTGCCTTTGGAGCTGCCCGCGCAGGTAGTCCCAAAGGCAAGGGATAACTCATCTTCAGGAGACGCGCTCCGATGCTCGACGCTCACCACGACAACGACCAGGTCGTCATCGTGGAGTACGACCCACGCTGGCCGGCCGCCTTCGCGGAAGAAAAGACCGCCGTCTGTGCGGCATTGAAAGGGATGCTCACCGATATCCAACATATCGGCAGCACCGCCATTCCGGGCCTGCGCGCAAAGCCGGTCATTGACCTGCTGGTCATGGTTTCGCGCTTCAGCCCCATCCTCGAATATGCGCAGCGCCTGGAGCCGCTCGGGTACACGCACAGTTATCAACCCCTCGAGCCGGTGCGCATCTTCTTCCGCAAGGGCGCACCGCGCACCCATCACCTTCACATCGTGGAAGACCGTTCCGACGAGTGCCGCCGGTTGTTGCTCTTTCGCGATCACTTGCTTCGACACCCCGAGACGGCCGTTGCTTATGAGGCGCTCAAACGCGACCTGGCCGAGCGCTTCGCCCTGGATCGGCCGCGCTATACCAAGAGTAAGACCGAATTTATCCAGAGCATCATCGCCCTGGCCACCGCGGAGACTCGCGCGTCGGCGACTGACGAGTTGCGGCTCACACCCTGCTGAGTTGGGCCGCGCAGAGGAAATATGCGTATCACCATCGAATTTTGCGTCTCCTGAAATTACACACCACCAACGAATATATCGTCGAGCAAGTTCGCAAACGCCTTGCGTAGACAACCTGTAGCGAGCTAAAGTAAGAAGATTGTGCTAGATACATCGCTCCTTATCACCCTGGGCCTGATTTTCGTAATGACCCTGGTCGCCGCGTACATGCGCTCGACCGTCAAAGACCGCTGCCTGAAAGCGCTGCAAGATTTCCAGGTCACGCTCGAAATGGCGAACGGGAAGACCATCTGGGGCATCTTGCACGTCGCCGCCAGCGGCGTCGAGCTGCAATATCCCGACACGGTGCAGGATGACGAGCACATCGAATCCAGCTATGTGCTCTACGGATCGGAATATCAATCCATCCAGGCGATGTATCGCTACGCGCATCAGTTGGATGAAGAAATGCACGCCCGACGCGAGCAAAACATCGAGCGCTCCTTCCACCCCCGCCCCCTGTGCCGGTTGTATCGCAAGTTCCGCAATTTTATGTTGACGGCCACATCCTCCCTCAACGACATGATGAACGTGGTGGTCGGGCGGGCCAAAGTCGCTACAGGTGGACAGGACGCCATCACGCGCCTCAGCAGTGACATGCTCGGACTGGTCGGCATCGAGTTCGATGCCATCCTGGAGAAGTTCATCGGCCAACGTGTGGTGATGGAGTTGCTTGAAGACGGCGTGCTGCACGAGCATGTCGGCATCTTTCAGGATTATTCCCTGCAATTCATCCTCTTGCTCGACGTGAGATATCCGAAGAAGGAGATCTTCAAGATCAAAGACGTGAATGCAGCCCTGAAGGGCAGAGTTGCGGTGGAAGAAAAAGACGGCACACTGATGGTAAAGAACACCTGTGAGTATCCCATCCTGCTCTATTCACTGACGGAAGGGCAAGACGAGCAACTCATCAATGCCGTAATCGGCGGCCAGGAAAACGCCACCATCTACCCCAAAGTCAACCTTGAAGACGCCCATCTTACCGTGCGCACGGTGCATGAGGTGGACATGTTGGTGCCGCGCAGCCGCGCCATGATTCGCCACCGCGCCGAACGCTTCAAAGAAGAGTCGATGAAAGAAATCATGTACGACATGATTTTCGACGTCGGCGTCGTCTTTTCCGAGGACAAAAAGCTGACCATCCAGGCGGAACGGCTTCGGGCGATGCTCGACCTGGACCCTGAAGACGCACAGGCGGCGGCGAACCTCGGGGGTGTGTTGATAAAGCAGGGCAAATATGACGAAGCCGTGCAGTGGTTGAACCTGGCCCTGCAAAGCGATTACATCCTGCCGGATAACGGACGGCGCGCCCGCATGGAGTTGCGCGAGTTGGAACGCAAGCAGGCGATTCCCACCAACGGCGCGGGCAACTGACGGGAACCGGGGCATAACGTCATGCGTCTTACAAGAAGAAACAGTGACTGCGCCAGGGAGAAGATGCCATGAAGACAAACTTAATGCATCGGCCGCCATTCGGGGCCGTGTTGATTACAGGGCTTGTGCTGCTGGTCGCGGGCTGCCAACCGCTGCCGCCCGCCGCCGATGTCCCCCTGCTGACCCAAACTCCTGTGCTCGAGGCAACGACCACGAGCACGGATACTGTCGCGGTTGAAACTGCGACCCCCATGATGCCACCACCCACAGCCGTGGTAACATCCACGGCGACGCCGTCTGTAGAGGAAACCCCGATGAACGAAACGCCATTCGCCGCGCCGGTTTACGACCCGGCCATGGAGCCTTTGGTGCAACGCGCCGTGAACGACCTGGCGCAGAAATTGAGCATCGCACCGGAGGAGATTACCGTGGTGGAGGCGCAGGCGGTGGTCTGGCCCGACGCGAGCATCGGTTGCCCGCAGCCCGATATGATGTACATCCAGGTACCGCAGGACGGCGCGTTTATCCAACTGCGCGCCGGGGATCAACTCTATAACTACCACAATGGCGGACGCCGCGGCCTCTTCCTGTGCGAGTTGACAAACGAATCGGGCGCGCCGCCGTCTTTCGATGAGTTGCAGCTTCCCGGCGGGGGTGGGGAAGATATGTAGCAATCACGACCTCGCGGAGTGCGCATCCTCAGATGCGCAACGTCGCGTGAAGACTCCAGGTTCTAATACAAAAATACCGCCCGTCCCTGTGGATTACTCCACAGAGACGGGCGGTCGGTATTTACGGACCGCTCAGCCCCTTGCAGGGCGTTCGGTTAAGGGAGATTATCAACTTCGACCAGGGTCAGACCCATCAGACCGGAAGGCCCGGTGTGCGAGACTGCACCCAGGTACCACTCGTCGGCCAGCCCGCTCCAGCTTACCTGGATGGAGGCAACCGTGCCGCTGACCGCAGAGGTCGGCGCCGAATCCAGCACCAGGCTGCCGCCGGTGGCCAACGGGACTGCCCATGTGAACATGTCGTAGTCCGAGTCGCCGCCCGGGGCCGCCCAACCGTGTACGTATACCTTCCACGTGCCGTCCATCGGCAGGGTGATGTCAACCAGCTCATCGGTGCCGCCGGCCGTGCTACTGGCCACCTGAACGCCGAGCGGATTGTAAACGAACACATCCAGATCGGCGTCCGGTTCCGTCGCCCACGGCGGGATCCGGACACGGAAGAACGCCGCGCCGGACAAGTTGAACTCGTGCAGGTTTGAGTAGCCGTCGTTCGGATCGAAGGTCGAATCCGGGTCCTGCACCACGTTGTCGCTGGTCACCGTCGCCGGAACCAGGCCATGCGGCGCAGCAGTGTACACGCCGGTATAACCGAAGGTCACGTTGAACTCGATGGAGCCTTCAGTACCGGAACCCGAGACAGACGCGGGCGCAGAGAAGAGCGAGCCCTTCGCCGCGATCGGGCTGTAGACCTTGTAGAACCCGCTCTTATCCTTCCAGGTCAGCGAGCCGAAGCGCCACTCGCCCGCCGGCGCGCTGACGTTGGTGATCGTCACCTCGAAGGTCTGCGTGCCGCCCGCGCCGATCACGAAGGTCGAAGGGCTTACCGTGACCTCGTAACCGGGAGGCGCCGCCACTTCAGCCGTGTAGGTGCGCTTCGGGCTCTTGCCATCGGCGCGCACTGTGCGCATCACGGTGATCGTGCCGGGCACATCCGAGATGCCGATCGAGGGCACATTCAGGTTGTAGGGTTCGGTCGGAACGCCGATGGATTCCAGGAAAGCACAACTCCCCGCGGTGAAGACACCCCAGTCCATGCCACAGGTGAATGCGGCATATTCGAACAGGCCGGCATCATAGACCAGGCCGGGGTCGCTGATGTTGTTCTTCGCGGTCCATTCGCCGCCGGGCCGGATGTGACCGGCGCCCATGTCGAACGGATCGGCGGGGGAGGTGCGGTTGTTATCCAGCACATCCTGATACGCCGTCGTCATCAGGGCCGACTTGGCCGCCGCAGCGCTCCACTCGGGGTGCGCCTGCTTCAGCAGCGCGAACACACCGGCCACGTGCGGGCTCGACATGGAGGTACCGGCGATAGCCTGGAACAGCTCGCCCGAAAGGACGGTGGGATCCGAAGGCATCGGCGAGTTGCCGGCCAGGATCTGCAGACCGGGGGCCGTCACGTCGGGCTTGATGAGATCCGGCGCAACCGGGTTGGGGCCGCGCGAAGAGAAGACCGTCATCGAAGGCGCATAGGGCCAGTTGCCCACCACGCCCGCGCTCAGTTGCGCCGTCGGATTGGCGTCGCCGGCAATGTAGCTCTTGATCGCCAGGCCCGGCGTGTTATCAATGTGGACCGAGGGCACCCAGTGCGGGTCGCTATAGAGGTTATCCACATCGTTCGTGTTGTACAGGATCATGCCGGCGCCGCCCGCAATGAAAACGGCGTAGCTCTTCTCGGCGCGCGCATTGACGCCGCGCTTGCAAAGCACGATCTTACCGGAGACCACCGCAGGATTCAGGCCACCGGGCAAGCACAGTTCGCTGCCGGCCGCCGCCGCATCAACCAGCGGCAATACGCCCGTGCCATTGGTGATCGAAGCGCCGCTGTAGACCGCGCCGTTACCCAGCGTGATCGTAGCCTCGAAAAAGCGCGACTGCGTGCTCGCGCCCACCGTGGTCATCCAGGGCATCGTGCCCGGGTTGCCCAACGTCGCCGGGTTCGGGCCGGAGTTCCCCGCCGAGGTGGCGACGAACACACCGGCGTCAGCCGCGAACAGGAAGGCGATCTCATCTTCGGCGGGCAGGCTGGCCCCACCGCCGATGGAATAGTTGATCACATCCACACCGTCGGCCACGGCCTGGTCAATCGCCGCCGCCAGGTCGGAGGTATAGCCGCCCAGCGCGCCCAGGGCCTTGTAGGCTACAACATGCGCACGCGGCGCAATGCCGGAGATGGTCCCGCGCGGGATGCCCAGCATCTGGGCTGCGACGCCGGCGTTGCCTGCCGCCGTCGAGGCGGTGTGCGTGCCGTGCCCGTCATCGTCACGGGCCGAATCGAACTCTTCCGGGTCCAGGCCGGTCAACAGCTTGTAGGTGTCGAGCACTTCGCGCGCACCGATCAGCTTGTTATTGCAGGTGAAGGGTGCGTCGTTGGGATTATGCGCCGTGTTGCCGAATTCGCAGGGAATGCCGGCAGAGTCAGCAGGGGGCGCCTTATACTTGCCGTCATCGGCGAAGCTGGGGTGCTCGGGCCAGATGCCGGTGTCAATGACGCCGACGACCACGCCCTTGCCCGTAATGCCCTTGTACCAGGGCCCACGGTAAACGTTCAACCCCAGGAAGGTCGGGGAGGCGTCCGTGGTCTTCTGGCGCAATTGGGCCTCATGCACCGAGACCACGCCGGGTTGCTTCGCAACTTGCGCGGCCTGCGCGGGGGTCATCACGGCCGCAAAGCCGTTCAACGCGAAGAAGTAATTGTACACCAGGGCCGAAGCGTCCACGCCGGCCTGCGCCATCGTGGTGGCGTGCGACTGAGCCAGGAAGCTGGTGTAAGCTTCGACGGCTGCACTCTGGAAGTTAATCGTATCGCCCTTAGCGGCGGAAGTCGCCGCAAGACCGGCCACATCGCCCTGATATGCGACGACCGGGTCCATCGCCATCAAAACAGCATAGACCGATTTGCCGCTCATCTTGCCCTGATCAGCCGCTGCACCGGGGCCGGCTTCCTGCGCCGCCACAGGCAAAGCCATGGACAAGATCAAAAATACGGTGAATACTACGAAGGCCTTCTTCATCCTGGCAATCCTCCACTGTGAGATTGTTGGGGTTTAAACGCAACCGAGGCCACCGAAGGCTATTCTGCGGTAGGCCACCCTCCTTTCTTTCGCAAAACTACTGGCAGGGGCGCGGATGTAGAACATCCGGCCAACGGTTAGTGAGGTGAACGACACGGAGCATGACAAAAGGAATAAAACTGCATTGCAAAACTCCGCTTGAACCGATGCTCACCGCAAAGTAATGAGCATTACGCGTATAGTCTATCTTTGGTTGCGCCATCTGTCAAACGCAGACTTTTTTCAGGGCAAACACGCTATACACGCTATAAGTGAATGCGTTTTGGAATCCCCACCGGATTTGCGACCGGATTGTGGTTGGCGTATAATGAAAGCGTCATTACAAACTAGGGTAAAATGTGGGAAGAAGCAGCCCGCCGTGGCCTCGTCACCCTGGCGCATCGCTCTGCTTGCTTCCCTGAAACCTCCGAACTATGGAGAGGAGGTGATGATCGAGCCGGCGTTCGACTATGGCGTTCCGTCATGGACGAAATCTGGGCGAATGCGAAGATGTCCTTACCGAATGAACAGGAACGAGTGCGTTCCATGTCCTCAGTTTACCCCATATTCTCACGGAGGAGAGTTACAATGCAGAAGCGATCGGTCGTTTTCATCACGGTGCTGGTACTGGCGAGCATCTTGATCTCGGCATGCGCCGCGCCGGCAACCGCGCCGGGCGCAGCAGACACCGCCAAGAAGCTCAAAGTCGGCATGGTCACCGACGTTGGCGGCGTGAATGACAAATCGTTCAACCAGTCGGCATGGGCCGGCGTCCAGAAGAGCATGGCAGATCTGGGCATTGATGCGAAGTTCATCGAATCGAAGCAGCCCACCGACTACGAAAAGAACATTGATCAGTTCGCAACCGAAGGCTACGACGCGATCATCACGGTCGGGTTCCTGATGGGCGACGCCACCGCCGTCAAGGCGCGGCAATACCCCGACATCAAGTTCGCGATTGTGGACAACGCTTACTTCCCGACCGAAGGCTCGGCGGCCTGCGGCGCGGACGTCAAGGACTGCTATGACGACGGCGGCCTGAAGAACGTCACCAGCCTGATGTTCCAGGAAGATGAAGTTGGCTTCCTGGCGGGCGTGCTGGCCGCGGGCATGACCCAGACCGGCACGGTTTGCTCCGTCGCCGGTATGGAAATCCCGCCCGTGGTGCGCTTCGTCGTCGGTTACCAGAACGGCGCGACGTGGATGAAGTCGGACGCCAAGTCCCTGAATGTCTACATCCCCTCTTTCACCGATCCGGCCAAGGGCAAGGAAACCGGCCAGAGCATGATTGACCAAGGCTGCGACGTGGTGTTCGGCGTCGGCGGCAACACCGGCAACGGCGGTCTGTTGGCGGCCAGCGAAAATGGCCTGATGGCGATCGGCGTGGATGTGGATCAGTTCTTCACCTACCCCGAAGTCCAGAACGCCCTGTTAAGCAGTGCGGCAAAGAACGTTGACACGGCCGTGTTCAACTATCTGGAGACCCTGCAAGACGGTACGGCGGCCGGCGGCATCCAGACCGCCAACCTGAAGAACGGCGGCGTGGGCCTGGCCCCCTTCCACAGCTGGGAAGACAAGGTCCCGCAAACCGTGAAAGACAAAATCAAGGAAGCGACCGACGGCATCATCGCCGGCACGCTCAAGACGGGCTACCAGCCGTAAGAGCGCAGGCAACCCTGAATCAGCGAGCATCACCTGCCGCATTCAGGGCGACAGCCGGCGGTTGATTAAACCCTCGTCCTTGAAAGGGTGCTGTAGTATCCCGCTCCATCGGGAGGGCAGCACCCTTTTGTTACCTGTGCAGTTTATCGCTTGAATTGCGCCGCCGGGAGCCCGCCGGATCAATGCCGGAACCGGTCGGCGGCGTAAAACAGGAGCAAGCCATGACGCCGGCCCTCGAAGCTATCGGCATTACCAAGCGCTTTCCGGGCGTGCTCGCCAACGATCACGTGGATCTGACCCTGGAGCAGGGGGAAATCCATGCGCTGTTGGGTGAAAACGGCGCCGGTAAATCCACGTTGATGAACGTCCTCTATGGCCTCTACGCACCCGATGAGGGCGAGATCAAGGTGAACGGCCAACCGGTGCAATTCTCCGGCCCCCACGATGCGATTGCCAAAGGGATCGGCATGGTGCATCAGCACTTCATGCTCGTCCCCCCGCTCACCGTCACAGAAAACATCATGCTGGGTCAGGAGTCGTTGCTGCCACGCACGAAATTCATGGGCGGCCTGGCCGTGCTGGATCAGGACACCGCGGCCGCACGCATCCGCCAGTTGAGCACGCAATATGGGCTGGCCGTGGATCCCGACGCGTATATCCAGGACCTGACCGTCGGCGCGCAACAGCGCGTCGAAATCCTGAAGGCGCTCTATCGTAACGCGGAAATCCTGATCCTCGACGAACCGACAGCCGTGCTGACGCCGCAGGAAGCCGATGACCTGTTCGTCATCATGCGCGAGATGGTTTCACAGGGCAAGTCCATCATCTTCATCACCCACAAACTGCGCGAAGTGCTGGCCGTGGCCGACACGATCAGCGTGATGCGCGCCGGGCAAATGGTGGGCAGCGTCAGCCCGAAAAATGCGACGCGCGCGACGCTGGCGGAAATGATGGTTGGCCGCGAGGTGCTTCTACAGATCGAAAAGGATCCGGCCGTGCCTACATCCACAGTGGTGCGCGTCGAAAACTTGCGCGTGGCAGATGACCGCCGGCACATGGTCGTGGATGGGATTTCGTTCGAGGCGCGCGGCGGTGAGATCCTCGGTATCGCCGGCGTGCAAGGCAACGGGCAAACGGAGCTGGCAGAGGCCCTGACCGGGCTGCGCACCGCCAGCGACGGGCAGATACTCATCAACGGGCAGGAGACCACACGCTTCACGCCGCGGCGCCTGGTGGAAGGCGGCATGGCGCATATTCCCGAAGATCGCCACAAGCATGGGCTAGTGCTGGCTTACCCTGTCCGCGACAACATCGTGCTATGCACCTATTATCGCGCCCCGTTCGCCGACGGTGTAGAGCTGGATTACCCCGTCATTACCGAGGAAGCCGAGACGCTGGTGAAGATGTACGACGTGCGCACGCCCGGCATCATGACCAGCGCCGGCTCACTTTCCGGCGGCAACCAGCAGAAAGTGATCGTCGCGCGCGAGCTTTCGCGCATCACCGGCCCGGATCAACCCGACCTCAGAGCCTCGCCTAATCCACCGTTCCTCGTCGCCAGCCAGCCCACGCGCGGACTCGATGTCGGCAGCATCGAATTCATCCACCGGCGGATCGTGGAAGCGCGCGACATGGGCGCAGCCGTGCTACTCTTCAGCGCTGAATTGGACGAAATCATGGCATTATCGGATCGTATCGCCGTCATGTATAAAGGCACGATCCTGGAGACACTGGATGCGAAAACGGCGACACGCGAACAACTCGGTTTGCTGATGGCCGGCGTCACGCCGGACCAGGAGGACGCCGATGGCTAATGCAGTTACAACATCGGGCTCGGAAGATTCGCCACAGAAGTCGCGTTTACAAGGCCTGGGGCAGATGTTTGGCCTGCCGTTGCTGGCGCTGTTCACCGCCTTTCTATTCGGCGCCCTGCTTATCTGGATCACCAGCGGCAGCCTGAATACGGTGTTCGAAGCCTACCGCGGGCTGATTCGCGGGGCCTTTTTCAAGGAGCGTGGCCTCTCGGAAACCCTGGTGGCGACGATTCCCTACGTGTTCCTGGCATTGGGTGTCGCGGTGGGCTTCAAGTCAGGGCTATTCAACATCGGCGTCGAAGGGCAATTCTACATCGGCGCGGTGTCGGCGGCCTGGGTGGGCCAACTCACGAATAGCCTGCCGGCATTCATCCACCTGCCGCTGGCGTTAGCGGCAGGGGCGCTGGGCGGCGCGGTCTGGGCGGCCATTCCGGGTTATCTCAAGGCGAAGACGGGCGCGCACGAAGTCATTAATACGATCATGATGAATTATATCGCGTTCCGCCTGACCGAACTGCTCATCAGCGGGCCATTACGCGACCCCAATGCCAGCGCCGTGCAAACATCCCGTGTCTCGCCCAACGCCGAACTCTGGACGCTTTATGCGATCCCGGAGCGGCTGCAAAATCCCCTCAATGCGCTGCTGGCCGCGGTGGCGCTGGGCGTTTCGGCCTGGTTCATCACGCATTTGATCGTCAGGAGCCGGCCGGGCGGGACAGACACGACCAGGCGCGGCCTGCGCTCGCCGCAGACTTTGCCCTGGATCATCGGCGGCGTGGTTGCGCTGCTTACGTTTTTCCTGCTGCCGCCCTTGACTCAGGCATGGTGGCCGTTCCAGGACCCCTATGACCGGTTGCACATCGGCCTGTTTATGGCGGTAATGACGGCCATCGGCGTCTGGTGGTTGTTGCAACAAACGACCCTCGGGTTCAGCCTGCGCACGGTGGGGGCCAACCCCAGCGCAGCGAAATATGCCGGCATCAATATCTCGCGCAACATTGTGACGGCGATGGCAATTTCAGGCGCATTGGCGGGGCTGGCCGGCACCATCGAAGTGCTGGGGGTGTCTATCTGCCGGTGCCTGCCGCTCTTCTTCTCCAGCGGCTACGGCTTCGATAGCATTGCCATCGCGCTGCTGGGCAAGAACAACCCGTTCGGCATCCTGATCTCGGCGTTCCTCTTCGGCGCGATGCGCAACGGCGCCGACACAATGGAGCTTTATTCCGGGGTATCTAAATATGTGATCACGATCATCCAGGCATTGGTGCTGCTCTTCGTGGCCGCGCCGCCCATCATCCGCTGGATGTATCGCATTAAGCCGCCCGAAGACGCCGCCGCCGAAGCGCCGCTGACGCGCGGCTGGGGAGGTTGAGCCATGACGACTGCAACGCGCACGCTATCAAATCAGACATCACGCTGGCGCGGACGCTGGTGGGTGAACGCCCTGTTCGGCCTCTTCGCCCTGGTGTTCGGATGGTTCCTCCTCAACGTCATCATCGGCGGCCAGTGTGACGCGAAATGCGTCGAAGGCACGCTGTCGCAAACCCTGCGCGTGGCAACGCCGATCGCGTTCGCGGCGTTGTGCGGCCTGATCTGTGAGCGATCAGGCATCGTGAATATCGGTATCGAAGGCCAGATGCTCATGGCGGCGATGGTTTGCTACGGCGTCAACCTCTTCAGCTTCCAGGCGATGCAGGGGCCGCTGGGTCCGGAAACTGCGGGCCAGGTGAGCCGCTGGCTGGCGATGGGCGCGGGGATGCTCGGCGCGCTGGCGCTGGGGATGTTACATTCTGTGGTGTCCATCAAGTTCAAGACCGACCAGATTATCAGCGGTACGGTCGTCAATATGCTGTCGCTGGGCATTACGGGCTACATGTACCGGCAGTTTTTGGCCGAAAACATTCCGGCGGGGCCGGGCACATTTCCGACGATGCCGATTCCGGGGCTGTCGCAAATTCCGATCATCGGCTCCGTCCTGTTTCAGCAAAAGCCGCTGGTGTACATCATGCTGATCGTGGTGATCGTTGCACAATTTTCCCTGTTCTACACCCGCTGGGGGCTGCGCACCCGCGCCGTCGGCGAGCATCCGCGGGCCGCGGATACGCTTGGCGTCAACGTCTATCGCACCCGCTATACCGCCGTGTGGATCGGTAGCCTGATCGCCGGGTTGGGCGGCGCGTGGTTCACCCTGGAAGCCGTAGATGTGTTCAACCCCGGCATGACCAACGGCCTCGGCTTCATCGGGTTGGCCGCGATGATCTTCGGTAAATGGATGCCCTTTGGCGCGTTGCTGGGCGCGTTGATCTTTGGCCTGGGCAGCAGCGTCACGACCACAATCAGCATTTTCCGGCCGGATATCCCGTCGCAAATCCCGCAAATGCTGCCGTACATCCTCACGATGGCAGTTCTGGCGGGTGTGATGGGCCGGGCGACGCCCCCGGCAGCCGATGGACAGCCGTACGAAAAGTAACTCAGTAGCGTCACTTTATCATCACACGATCAAGATGCGCCGGCCGACCTGCGCTCAGCGGGGTTCGGCCGGTTTTGCATGTCTACAGAGGACAAATGGATTTTGCCGATGTTGTGCTGATTGCGATCGGGCTGGCGATGGATGCCTTCGCCGTCTCGCTCTGCATTGGAACCACGCATTATGCTTATGGGCCAAGACCGCTGTTTCGACTCTCGTTTCACTTCGGGCTCTTCCAGGCGTTCATGCCCATCCTGGGCTGGCTCATCGGGTCGCGCGTCGCGGGACTGATCGCCCCGGTTGACCACTGGATCGCGCTGGGCTTGCTCTCTTTCGTCGGAATTCGCATGATCCGTTCGGGGCTGGATCCGAACGGCGAATGTCATGACACAGACCCGTCGCGCGGGATGACGCTGATTATGCTGAGCATAGCCGTCAGCATTGACGCCTTCGCCGTAGGCCTTAGCCTGGCAATGCTGCGCGTCAACATCATCTATCCGGCAGTGGTCATCGGCATCATCACCGCCGCACTCTCGCTCATCGGGTTGCTGGCGGGGCATAAACTGGGCAAACGGTTCGGCAAGAGCATGGAAATCGTCGGCGGACTGATCCTGATCGGCATCGGGCTGCGCGTGGTTATGACACATCTCTTTGGTGCGCCTGTGCTATAATTTCAAGCGTCAGCCTGTATGATGCTTGTATCGTGTTGATAGGAGATGTGTTTAGGATGAAACAGATTTATGTCGGCCGCAGGTGGACCTTACTGGCCGTCATTGCCCTGGTTGGGCTTCTGGCCGGGTGTGTTCCACTCCAAACAGAAACCGCGAGCCCCGCGGCGGAAGATGCAAAACTCAAGATAGGACTATTGCCGGTGCTGGATGTCCTACCGCTGTACGTGGCCCAGCAAAACGGCTATTTCGCAGACGCGGGCATCGAGGTCGAAGCGATCCCGGTGAAGAGCGCGCAAGAACGTGATGTGTTGATCCAGACGGGCCAGGCGGACGGCGTGCTGACCGACCTGCCTTCGACGGCATTGCTCAACAAGCAGGAGCCGCGCGTTAAAGCTGTTTACACGTCGCGCCGGCCCTACCCGAACGCGCCGATGTTTCGCATTCTCGCCGGGCCGGACACAGGCTTGACCGCGCCCACCGACCTCAAAGACGTACCCATCGGGATCAGCCAGAATACCGTCATCGAATATCTCACCGACCGCATTCTTACCGCCGAAGGTGTGCCCGCCGAAAACATTGCCATCGTGGAAGTGAGCGCGATTCCCGTGCGCTTCGAGCAGTTGATGAACGGCAACCTCAAGGCGGCCACGCTGCCTGATCCGCTCGCGTCGGGCGCGATCGCGGCAGGGGCAAAGCTGATCGCCGATGACTCGCAGCATCCCGAAGTCGCACAGTCGGTGCTGACGTTCAGCAGCGACGCCCTGACTGCGAAGCCGGGGACGGTGCGCAAGTTCCTGGCGGCGTGGAACAAGGCCGTGGTAGAGCTCAACGCGAACCCGGAGAAATACCGCGGCTTGCTGATCGAGCAAGGACGCGTGCCGGAATCGGTGCAAGACAGCTATCAGATGCCGCCCTTCCCGGAGGCCGGCGTCCCGACAGAGGCCGAAGTGGCCGACGTCATCGCGTGGATGCAGGATAAGGGCCTGCTCGACCGCAGCGTGACCTATCAGGAGATGGTGGATCCTTCGTTTTTACCCAAATAAAAACTGGTTGTCTAGCCCCTTGTGGGCGTTCGTCGCGCCGGGCGCCCACAAGGGGCTAGACTACAGATGGTAAAGTCCCTGAAGAATTGTTGAGTTAAGTTTGACAGCGGATATCCTCGTCCGAGATCTCTATTACGCATATCCGGCGGCCCGGCCAGATTTACCCCCGCAGCCTGTGCTGCGGGGTGTCAATGTGGAGATTCCGCGCGGCCAATTCGTGGCGCTGTTAGGGCGGGTGGGCGCAGGCAAAACCACACTCTGCCTGACGCTGAACGGGTTGATCCCCAACGCGACGGGCGGCGTCTTCCGGGGTGACGTGTGGGTGCAGGGCCGGAACACGAAAGAGCACCCCGTGGCGGCGCTGGCGCCCCTCAGCGGCATGGTCTTTCAAGACCCCGAAGTCCAACTGATCCATACCCGCGTGGACGACGAGATCGCCTTCGGCCCCGAGAACTTGGGCGTCCCGCCCGACGAAATCGCCGAGCGCCTGGCGTGGGCGCTGCGCGTCACCGGGCTGACCGATTTCCGCGACCGCTCGCCCCTGCTCCTTTCGGGCGGTGAGAAGCAACGGGTGGCGATTGCCGCCGTCCTGGCGATGCGCCCGCAGACGCTCGTGCTGGATGAGCCGACCGCCAGCCTCGACCCAGCGGGCAAGGCCGCGATCTTCGGCGTGCTGGCCGACCTCACCCGGCAACACGGTATGACCGTCCTGATGGCGACGCAGGAAACCGAGCGCGCCCTGCGCTATGCGGATCGGATCCTCGTGCTCGATGAGGGCGTGCTCGCGCTGGACGGCGCGCCTGAAGAGATTCTCCGCGAGGCAGACACGTTGCACGCGCTGGGGCTGGCGACGCCCGAAATGACCGAGTTGAGCCGGCGCTTGAGCGCAGCAACGGGGCGCGCCTACCAGTTCAACACGGTAAGCGCCGCATACCGGCGTCTGCGGCGAGAAACGCCGCATGGTGACATCATCCCTGCCCCGACAGTCGTCCCTATCCCGTCCGCGGACCCGCCACAAATCCGCATCGAGCATCTTTTTTACAGCTACGACGCGGAACGGGCGGCGCTGCGCGACGTCAACCTGAACCTGTGGCGCGGCGAGTTCGTCGCGCTGGTGGGACGCAACGGATCAGGAAAAACGACCCTCGCGCGCCATCTAAACGGATTGTTGCAACCCGCGGCGGGTTCGGTTTCGGTGGATGGGTTGGATACCCGCACACAGCGCACGTCCGCGCTGGCGCGGCGGGTGGGCTACGTCTTCCAGAACCCGGATCACCAGATCTTCGCCGCGACCGTGCGTGATGAGCTGGCCTTCGGGTTGCGCGTCCAGGGCGCGCCCGCGGCCGTGGTCGGGCAGCAGGTCGCGAAGGCACTCGACCTGTTCGGGCTGGCCGCACATGCCGATCAGCCGCCCGCTTCGCTGGGCTACGGGCAGCGTCGGCTCGTAGCATTGGCATCGGTTCTCGTCACGCAGCCCGACACCCTGATCCTCGATGAGCCGACCGATAGCCTGGACGCGCGTAGTCAGCGCGAGATCATGCGCGTCGTGCAGCAGTTCAACGCGGGCGGCGGAACCGTGTTGCTGATCACCCACGATCTGCGGCTGGTTGCGAATTACGCCCGCCGGGTCGTTGCATTGTCATCGGGCCAAGTGATCTTCGACGGTGCGCCCGCTGCGTTGTTTGGCGAAAAGCGCGTTCTGGCCGAAGCGGGGTTGATGGCGCCGCGCGTCCGGCGGCTGGCCGAAAGACTCGCATGGTCGGGGATGCCCACCGACATCCTCACGCCGGAGCAGTTTGTCGCCGCCTGGGTCGGGCGGCCATAACATGCGTACCGATTTTCAGCTTTACCTCCGTGGCGACAGTTGGCTGCACCGCCTCGATCCCCGCGTCAAGCTGGCCTTCGTGGTGACGGCGACGCTGCTGGCGTTTATGTATCCCTTTGCCTGGATGCAGCTCGGCCTGATCGCGACGTGCTCCCTGCTGTTGCTGACGGCGCGCGTCCCGGCGCAACGCATCTTGCGGCTTTGGCGCAACATGAGCATCGTGATGCTGTTGATCTTCGTCCTCTCTGCGTTGTTTGCGGGCGGGGACAGCCCCATCCTCTTCTCGCTCGGCCCGCTCAACGTCCGCGTCGCCGGCATCGAGCAGGGCGCGCTGCTGGCGCTCAGATTGCTGGCCCTGGCGATGGTGTTCGCCGTCTGGCTTTACACCACCGATCAGACCGACATGGTGCGCGGGTTCGTCGCGCTCCACATGCCCTATGAGTGGGGCCTGACGCTGGCCCTGGCGTTCCGCTATCTGCCCACCTTCGGCAGCCTCTACGCGCGCATCAAAGACGCCCAGCAGGCGCGCGGCCTCGACCTGGACGCGGGCAGCCTGCGCGAGCGGGTGCAGGCGTACCAGCCGATCCTGATCGCGCTGGTGGTGTCGGCGCTGCGTCACGGTGAGGCGCTCGGCTGGGCGCTGGAGGCGCGGGGCCTGGGCGCATCCGACCACCGGACCGTTTTCAAGCCACTCCACATGCGCCGCCCCGACTGGTTGGCCGCCGGTTTTCTGGCACTTATCGTGATTCTGGCAACGATCTTGCGCGTCTTTTAACATGGTATGACGCATCACTTAGGTGAACGGGTAAATCGCATACACTTAGCTTAACGTGGTCGGGGTTAGGCAGGGCTGGCAGTGCCTAACTTCGGCCCGTACTTTTTATCCGATCTGTTTTGCACGCTTCCCCGGCTATGATATACTGGACTCTGTAGCCCCCATAGCTCAGTGGATAGAGCGTCGGCCTCCGGAGCCGAAAGCGCAGGTTCGAGTCCTGCTGGGGGTACTGATATAAACACCGGGGCGCACCTCCACGATTCGTGGGGGTGTTTTTTTGCGCCATTTCCCCATACCAGAAGCCAGCTTGCAGAACACGGGCGATAAATGCCGTATGATCGCCCTATAGACTCGATGGAAAGGTGCGTGGCATGGACACTACCCGACAATTCAAATCGCCTGAGCAGTTGAAGAACGCCCTGGGTGAACAACAGTACATCGCCAACGACGAAATCGCGACGATCATGTATCTGGCCCAGCAACTCGGCAAGCCCTTGCTGACGGAAGGCCCCGCGGGCGTCGGCAAGACCGAGCTCGCAAAGGCCATCGCCGGCGCGACGGGGCGCGAACTGATCCGCCTTCAGTGCTATGAAGGGTTGGACGAGACCAAGGCCCTCTACGAATGGGAATACGCGAAACAACTACTCTACACGCAGTTGCTGCGCGACAAACTCCAGGAGACGCTGGCCGACGCGACGGGCCTGGCCGCTGCCGCCGACCGGCTGGCCGCCGAGGAAGACGTCTTCTTCTCGATGCGCTTCTTGTTGCAGCGCCCGCTGCTCAAGGCGATCCTCAGCGAGAAGCCCGCGGTGTTGCTGATTGACGAGATTGACCGCGCGGACGCCGAGTTCGAGGCCTTCCTGCTCGAAGTCCTGAGCGACTTTCAAGTCAGCGTCCCCGAGTTGGGCACGCTGGTCGCGGTGCATCGCCCCCTCGTCGTGCTCACCAGCAACAACACGCGCGAATTGAGCGAGGCCCTCAAACGGCGTTGTCTCTACCTCTTCATTGATTACCCCAACGTCGAGCAAGAGTTGAACGTCGTCCAACTCAAAGTCCCCGAGCTGGCGCCGAAACTGGCGCGCCAGGCGGTCGAGTTGGTGCATCGCCTGCGGAACATGGACCTGCGCAAATCGCCCAGCATCTCCGAGACGCTGGATTGGGCCAAGGCGCTGGTCACCCTGAACGCGCGCAACCTGGATCGTGACACCCTTGAAACGACGTTGAGCGTGCTGCTGAAACACGAGAGCGACCTGCAACGCGTGCGCGCAGAACTGGATCGCGGCACGTCGGAGCGCCGGCGCTGGGATGATGAGGACACCTACCGGCGGCTGAATTGACTTAAAATCTCTCGCACCCTCGTAGTCTAGCCCCTTGTGGCGTCTGCTCTCGTGCCCTGTAGTTTCGCCCCTCGTGGGCGTCTGCGGGCCGAACGCCCACAAAGGGCTAGACTACAGAGTCAAGAGCTAAAGTCGAGGAGCAAGCAATGGAAGAGCGCATTATCAAGTTTATTACGGCGCTGCGGAATGGCGGCGTGCGCATCAGCCTGGCCGAGAGCGCCGACGCGTTCCGCGCGGTGGAGCAGCTCGGGATCATGGATCGCGAGCTGTTTCGGTTGAGCCTGCGCGCGACGCTGGTCAAGGACGCGGGCGACCTGGCAACCTTCGAGGAGCTGTTCCCGCTTTTCTTCGATAACGCCGATGCCCCGCCAATGATGAACCTGGCCGAAGATATGACGCTGGAAGAAGCCGCGATGCTGGCCGAGGCGCTGCGCAACTTCAACAAACAACTGCAAAAGATGCTGGAGCGCCTGCTGCGCGGCGAGCAACTCACCCAGGAAGAATTAGACCGGTTGGGCGAGATGACGGGGCTGAATCGCGCCGACGACATGCGTCAACGCGATTGGTTGGCGCGGCGCATGGCGCAGGCGTTGCGTTTCCGCGAGGTTCAGGAAGCATTGAAGCAGTTGCAGGAGATGCTGGAAAAGCTGGGCATGAACAAACAGCGCCTCGATCAGATGCGCGAAATCTTGCAGGCGAACCAGCAGAGCCTGATGGAGCAACTGCGCCAACACGCGGGCCGGCAAATTGCCGAGAACATGAGCGAACAACGGCGTGAGGATGACATTGACGGGTTGCTCAACCGGCCATTCAATGCCCTCTCCGACCGTGACATGGATCGCTTACGCAAAGAGGTGCAACGGCTGGCCGCACTGCTGCGCAGCCGCGTGGCGTTGCGCCAGAAGCGGGCCAAGACGGGCCAGCTCGACGCCAAGGCCACCATCCGCGCGAACCTGAAACACGGCAGCGTGCCCATCGAGATCAAGCATCGCGACCGCCGCCTCAAGCCGAAGCTGGTCGTGATCTGCGATATCAGCACCTCGATGCGCCCCTGCTCCGAGTTGATGCTAAGCCTGATCTACGCCATGAAGGATCAGATCAGCAAGACGCACGCGTTCGCCTTCATTGATCGGCTGGAATATATCTCGCCGGATTTCGAGGGCAACGACGCCAAAACCGCCGTGGGCGAAGTCCTGCTGCGAATGCCGTCGGGCTATTACAACACCGACCTGGGCTACAGCCTCGAGTTGTTCCAGCATGATTACATGGACACCGTAGATCATCGTACCACGTTCATTGTGGTGGGCGATGCGCGCAACAACTACAACGACCCGCGGCTGGATCTGTTCAGCCAGATCGCGCGCCGCAGCCACCGCACCATCTGGCTCAACCCGGAGCCGCCGATGTTATGGGGCAGCGGCGATAGCGATATGCTCAAATACGCCCCGCTCTGCACCAACATCCTGCAGGTGAGCACCGTGGCCGAGTTGACCGATGCCGTCAACCGGCTGCTCGTCAATCGCTAAAACTATTTTAGCCCGTAGTGTAGCCCCTTGTGGGCGCATGAAGCACGACGCCCACAAGGGGCTACACTACGATACTCTCTACAAACACTCACAGCCGCCGACACGGCAAGAAGGGAAGAAAAGGTCATGCGTATCTCGTTTCTTGGAGCCGCCCAGGAAGTCACCGGTTCGATGCATCTCATCGAAGTCAATGGAAAGAAGCTACTGCTCGAATGCGGGCTATATCAGGGGCATCGCGACGAGACGTATGAGCGCAACCTCAATTTCCCGTTCAACCCGGTCGAAATTGATGCAGTGGTATTGAGCCACGCGCACATTGACCACGCCGGAAACCTGCCCAACCTGGTGAAACAGGGCTTCAAGGGCAACATCTGGTGTACCAGCGCCACGCGCAACCTCTCCACTTACATGCTTCAAGACAGCGGGCACATCCAGGAGAGCGACATCTCCTACCTGAACCGCAAACTGGTCAAGCAAGGCCAGCCCCCGCTTGTGCCCATCTACACCAAAGCCGACGCGCAGGTCGCGCTGGAGCAGTTTGTCAGCATCGGGTTCGACCGGCCCGTGCATGTGATGGACGGCGTGGAGATCACCTATCGCAACGCGGCGCATATTCTGGGCGCGGCGTTTGTGGTGCTGGATATTCGCGAGTTCGACACCGGCAAACAGTGGCGCGTGGTCTTCAGCGGCGACGTGGGCCGCGATGAGGTCGCCATCCTCAAGCCGCTGGCCGATCCGCCCGCCGACGCCGACATCGTAATCATGGAGAGCACCTACGGCGACCGGCTGCACGGCACGATGGAAAACGCACGTCGCGAGACGCGTGACGTCATCCGCAGCACGGCGCGCCGCCGCGGCAAGTTGGTCATCCCGGCGTTTGCCGTAGGCCGCACGCAAGAAGTCGTCTACACGATCAACACGATGGAAGCGGAGGGAGACATTCCCTCGTTACCGGTCTATGTGGACAGCCCGCTGGCCGTCAATGCAACGGAGGTATTTCGCCTGCACCCCGAAGAATGGGATGACGACGTACAGGAGTTCCTGGCGGAAGAGAAACGCGCCAATCCGTTCGAGACGGATCAGATCGAATACGTGCGCGATGCGCGCCGCAGTAAGCAGCTTAATTATCTCACCGACCCATCCATCATCATCAGCGCGAGCGGGATGGCTGAAGGCGGGCGGATCCTTCACCACTTGAAGCATAGCATCGAGGACGAAGATAATACCATCCTGTTTGTCGGCTTCCAGGCGCAAAACACGCTGGGCCGGCGCATCAAAGACGGCGAAAGCCCCGTGCGCATCATGGGCAAGATGTACGACGTGAAGGCGCGGGTGGCCGCGATCGAAGGGTTGAGCGCACACGCGGATCAGGCGGAGTTGCTGGAGTGGGCGCGCCACTTCGACCGCGGAAAGCTCCAACATATGTTCCTGGTGCACGGCGAGCCGAGCGCCGCGTTGGTGTTGGCGGAGAAGCTGCGGGGCGAGGGAGTACGCGCAGTCACCGTGCCCGAACGGGGCAATAGCGTCGAATTCTAGGAAGATCGGCCTTCGTAGTGACGGCTTTAGCCGTTGTGTTGACGCTGGAACGGCTGAAGCCGTCACTACAAAGTGGCCGGTCAGGCTACGAAGGGAATCCTTACTCCACCGGGGTCAGCCAGCGATCTTCGCCCTGACCCTCGGCGGCCCACCCGTTCACCTTATCATTTTCGAGTTGCCACCAGAGCATCTCGTTTTCGCGGACGGGGCCGCCGCGAACCATAAACTCGGTTCCTTTGACCACGCGGGCAGACGCGGCCGCGCCCAGGCCCGCCTCTTCACGCACGGTCAGCACCTGATTGCCCTGCGTCGTGACGCGCACGCGGTCGCCCAGGACGATGGGCCGGTTGACCAGTTTGCCGGTGCTAGCGGTCTCACCGCTTGAGGGCGGCGGCGGGGCTTCCGGCTTCAGCCACGGATCGGACGCCGGCCCGGTGGCGACCCAGCCCTTGACGTCCTTACCGTTGTCTACTTCCCACCATGTGAACCCATCAGCTTCTGTGGGTCCGGCGGTCAGGGTGACCACCGCGCCGGAATTGAGCTTCCCCACCTGTTTCGCGTTCTTCGCGGCCTTTGCGCGCACGTTCAGCCCCCCGCCGGCGCTGATTTTCGCCGTGCCGCCCACGGCCAGCCCGGCCACAGGCGGCGCGGTCGGCGCGACCTCGACGGTCGGCGTGACGGTCTCAGCGGGCTGTATCACAGTCGCAGTTGGCAGCTCTATCGTCGCCGTCGGTTCCGCTTCGGGTGTTTCAGTGGATGGCGGCGTCACCGTGGGCGTGACGCGGACTTGAAAGCCGCCGCACGCCAGTGACGCCAGCAAGAGCAGCGTGAGCGGCAGAATCAACCGCCAGCTTTTAAGTGGCCGGTCGTGCGGTTCTGTATTGCGCATCTGTCTCTCCGTTGATGTGTTCTTCGTGGTTGCCCCGGTTTGCCGGAATTACATGCTCTCGGGGGCATTCACGCCGAGAAGGCCCAGGACGCGCGCGAAGACGGACTTCGTCGCCGCCACCAGGCGTAACCGCGCACAGGTCAGTTCGGCGTCTGCCGGGTCGGACGAAATGACGCGGCAGTCTCGATAAAAGGCATGGAACGCGCTCGCCAACTCGCTCGCGTAGAACGCCAGATGATGCGGCGCGAGTTGTTGCGCGCTCTTTTCAATGACATCGGGCAGTTCGAGGATCTTTCGCAGCAGCGCCAGCTCGGACGGGTGCCGGATCAGGTCCAGATCCCCCGCGGCCCAGCATTCCGGCGGGAAGCCGCGCTCGGCGGCGGTGCGCAGGATGCTCGCCATGCGCGCGTGCGCGTATTGCACGTAGTAGACCGGGTTCTCGTCGTTCTGTTGCACGGCCAGCGTGAGGTCGAAATCCATCACCGAGTTGTTGGCCCGCGTCAGCAGCAGGAAGCGCACCGCGTCCACGCCAACCTCATCTATCACCTCATCCACGGTGATGATGTCGCCGCTGCGCTTAGACAACTTCACTTCCTGCCCACCCCGGTAGAGCCGCACGAGATCGTAAAGCACGATGGTGAGGCGTTCAGGGTCTAGCCCAAAAGCCTTCATCAGATAGGGCATCCGGCGCGCCTGGTTCTGGTGATCCACCGCCCAGACGTTGACCACGCGGTCGAAGCCGCGCAGCACAAACTTGTCATAATGATAAGCCGTATCAGAGGCGAAATAGCCCGGCCGGCCGTCAGAGCGGATCAACACCTCGTCGCGGTCTGACCCCAGCTCACTGGTGCGCAGCCATTCCGCGCCGTCGCGCACCTCGGTGAGGCCGCGGGCGCGCAAATCCCTGATGACGCCCTCGAAGACGCCGCCCTGATCGTACAGACCCCGCTCCGAGTACCAATTATCGAAATAAATCCGTAGCCGCTCGACCGACGCCTTGACGCCATCCATCACCATTTTAAGGCCGAGCGCGCCCAGCGCCTCGACGGCCTCAGTTTCGGGTACGTTCAGGAAGCGGTCGCCATATTCGGCGCGGATGCTTTCCGCCATTTCGACCACATAGGTTCCGCGATAGTGCCTGTCTTCCAGGGGCGCGTCCTGCCCGAAGGCTTGCAAATAGCGCCGGTACAGCGTCTCCGCGAAGACCTGCATCTGCGTGCCACCATCATTGACGTAATACTCGCGCTGGATGCGGTAGCCTGCCGCCTCCAACACGTTGGCGAGCGCATCGCCCAGCACGGCGTTGCGCGCCGACCCCACGTGCATCGGGCCGGTGGGGTTCGCGCTGATGAACTCGACCTGACACGTCTCATCGTCTACCAGTTGGATCGCGCCGAACTGCGCACCTTCCGCCTCGATGCGCGCCACCTGATGCGCCAGCCAGCCCTCATCCAGGCGCAGGTTGATGAAGCCGGGCGGCGCAACCTCGACCCCCGCCAGATAATCGGCCTGCCCGATGTGATCGGCGATGATCTTCGCGATGGCGAGCGGAGCCATACGCGCGCCGCGCGCCGACTGCATGGCGACCGACGAGGTGTAGTCGCCGTGCGCCGGATCTCGGGGCCGCCCGATCTCGATGGGGGGCACGTCGTACGCGGGCAACTCGCCAGCCTGTTGGGCATCGGCGACGGCGCAGGCAATCAGCGCGGCAATATCATCACGGATCACGATGGCTTATCCTTCTTCAAAGATCCCCGTCCGGGGAATGCGCGATGGGAAATTGTTCGTACCAGTTGGGACCGGCTTCCATGTCCACCTTCAGGCGCGCGTCCAGTTGGAAGGCGTTCTCCATGATCTCTTCGACCAGCCGGGAAACGGCGTCCAACTCCTCGGCCGGCGTTTCGAGCACCAACTCATCATGCACCTGTAACACCATGCGCGCGCGAAAGCCGCCCTCGATCAGGGCGCGCTGCAAGTTGATCATGGCGATCTTGATGATATCCGCCGCCGTGCCCTGGATCGGGTGGTTGATAGCGGCGCGTTCGGCGGCCTGGCGCAGATTATAGACATTCTGGCCGGTGAGATTGGTCTGGAGGATCGGGAAGTAGCGTCGCCGGCCCAGCAGCGTCTCCACATAGCCCCGTTCGCGCGCCTCGACGCGCGTCTGATCGAGATAACGCTTGACGCCAGGATACGTGGCAAAATAGCGCTCCATGAACTGCCCGGCGTCGCTTTGCGAAAGCCCGGTGCGCTGCGCCAGACCGAACGCGCTGACGCCGTATGACGTGGCGAAGTTCATCATCTTGGCGACATCGCGCTGTTCCTTGTTGACCTGGCTCAGCGGGATGCCGTAGACCTTCGAGGCCGCGCTGGCGTGAATATCCTCGCCGCGCGCGAACGCCGCCAACAGATACTCGTCCTGGGAGATGTGCGCCAGGATGCGCAGCTCTACCTGCGAGTAATCGGCGGAGAGCAGCAACCAGCCGTCCTCGGCCACGAACGCCCGCCGAATCTCGCGGCCCGCCTCCGTGCGAATGGGGATGTTCTGCAAGTTGGGCGCGCTGGAACTGATCCGCCCCGTCTCTGAACCGCCCTGGTTGAAGGAGGTGTGCAGGCGGCCCGTGCGCGGGTTGACCATCGCGGGCAGCGCGTCTACATAGGTACTGACCAGCTTGCTGAATTGGCGCTGCTCGAGGATCAGGTTCACGATCTCGTGGCGGCCGCGCAAACCTTCCAGGACGTCCGCCGACGTGCTGTATGAACCGGCTTTGGTCTTCCGCAGTCCTTCGGTGGGCAGGCCCAGCTTGCCGAAAAGTACCTCCGAAAGTTGCTGCGTGGAATTAACGTTGAAGCCGTATCCCGCGATCTCCTGGATCTCCCGCTCGATATCCCCCAGACGCGCCCGCATCACTTTCGACATATCGGTGAGATACGGCACGTCGAGCTTGATTCCCGTGGCCTCCATCGTGACCAGCACCGGAGTCAGCGGCATCTCGACATCGCGGAAGAGCAAGGTCAGCCCTTTCTCCTCCAGTTCGGGCAGCAGTACCTGCGCCAACCCCAGCGTCATCGCGGCGTCGGCGGCGGCATATGGCCCGGCCTGGGCCGCGGGCACCTGATCCATCGTGATCTGGTCGCGGCCGGTCCCGATCAGCGCCGTAATCGGTGTCATCTCAGTTTTCAGGCGGGTGAAGACCTGATCCTTCAGCCCCAACTCGCGGCTGCCCGGCTCCAGCAGGAACGCGGCCACCATGGTGTCTACCAGCCGCCCGCCGATATGCAGCCCATAGCGGTTGAGCATGGCGAGGTCGTATCCGGCGTTGTGGGCCGCCATGTCAATATCGGCGCGCGCAAAGGCCGGTTGCAGGGTCGCACGGACGGTCTCCCAGTTCAAGCCCTCCACATCGGGATGCTTGAGAGCGATATACGCGGCCTGCGCGCGGGTCGGCCCCCACGCCACCGCCAGGCCAACCAGTTCCGCGGAATGCGGATCAGTACTCGTCGTCTCCGTGTCGAACGCCAACATCGGCGCGTGCATCAGGTTGGCCACAACCTCAGTCAGCGCCTCTGTGTCCGTCACGAGGCGCGATTCACCATCGGCGTCGCCCACCACAGGCACAACAAGCTTGACCTGCGTCGTGACGACAGTGACCTCACCCGGAAACAGCGTCATTTGCGGATCGTCGGAGACAGGTTCCGGCGCAGCGGCTTCTTCCACAGGAGTATCGTCCACGGGCTGGGGCAGCCGGGCCAATAACGAACGGAACGCCAGTTCCTGGAACAGGTCCACCACCTGCGCCCGATCATAGTCACGCGTGCGGCAGGCCGGCAGGTCAAGCTGGATCGGCACATCGGTGATGATGCGCCCCAGCTTGCGGCTCATCTCGGCGGAATCCCAGCCCTGTTCGAGCGCCGTCCGCGTCCGGTCGGGTTTTACTTCCGCCAGATGCTCATAGACACTATCCAGCGTCTCGTATTTCTGGAGCAGGTTGGTCGCGCCCTTCTCACCGATGCCGTACACGCCGGGGATGTTGTCCGACTTGTCACCGACCAGCGCCTTGAGGTCTACCAGTTGGTCGGGACGTAGGCCATATTTCTCGGCCACCGATTCCGGCGTGTAGATGATCGTATCGGAAAACACGCGGCCCGACGTGAGGACGCTGATATCCTCGTCCACCACCTGCAATATATCCCGGTCACCGGTGACGATCATCGTGTCCACGTCCTGCGCGGCCGCCTGGCGCGCCAGGGTCGCCAACACATCGTCGGCCTCATAGCCGTCGGCTGTGAAGATGGGGATGTTGAGGGCCTCGACAACCTGCTTGATCCGCTCGATTTGCGTACGCAACTCATCGGGCATCCGTTCGCGGTGCCCTTTGTAGTCGGCGTAAATGTCGTCGCGGAAAGTCCTGCCGACATCGAAGGCCACCGCGACGTATTCCGGCTGCTGCTCGCGCAGCACGTTCAGCAGCATCGAGGTGAAGCCAAAGACGGCGTTCGTCAGTTCACCGCCTGGGGCGGTCAGTGTGGGGGGCAGCGCGTGGAAAGCCCGAAAGGCGAGACTATGGCCGTCAATCAGGACCAGCTTGGGATCAGCCATCAGAGGTTCAGTTTCGGAAACCGGCTCTTCTTCCGGTAGGTATCCACTTTCAGTTTGCCAATATTCGCCAGCCGGACGATTTCAAGGTTTTCCATCACGGAAGCCGTCATACGCAGCATACGGCCCTTATCGAGGCGCAGCAGGCCGCTATCCAACTCCAGCAAGATGTTCTCATCACTGACGTTGGTGACTTCAAGGACTTCCGTGGGCTTCCACATATAGGGGCGATAACTTGCCATGCTAATCTCCAACCGCGTCAATTCCCTCAATTACGTCGCATTCTACCTTGCCCGGTGCGGAAAGTCAACGCGCGGGTAACTGTTCAGTGTTGCCCCACGACGCTTGTAGTTTACCCCTTGTGGGCGTCGCGCGACGCCCACAAGGGGTAAACTACGCTTGCTCAACCCAACGCTGGATAGTTACGCGCGCTGAAGTTGGGTATTGATAAGAACACGCGTTCGGATGTATAATATCGTCGTCGGCAACAAAGTAACGAATCCGGCTTCGCATCAGAGCCGACACCGTGCTATAATCGAGGGGCGCGGCGCTGTAAGCAACCCCGTACATCGTCTCAAAAATACTTCTTTACGCGAGTCGCCATGACCGATGATTTTGTCCACCTGCACGTACACAGCGAATATTCGCTCCTCGATGGCCTGGGGCGCACCGGCGCGCTGGCGAAGCGCGCCGCAGAACTGGGGCAGCCCGCGCTCGCGCTGACCGATCACGGGGTAATGCACGGGGCCGTCGAGTTTTCGCGCTATGCACGGCAGGCCGGGGTCAAGCCGTTGATCGGCGTCGAAGCCTACCTGACGACGTTTGGCCGGCCGATGGGCGGGCGCGACCCGGAGCAGGACCGCAGTCGCTATCACCTGCTGTTGCTGGCCGAGAACATGACGGGCTATCGCAACTTGCTGAAAATTTGCAGCACCGCGCAGATGGACGGCTACTATTACCGGCCGCGGATTGACGCCGACTATCTGGCCGCCAACAGCGAGGGGCTGATTTGCACGTCGGGTTGTCTGGCCTCGGAACTGCCGACGCTATTGAAGAAGGGCAACGAGCGCCAGGCGCTCGAACGGCTCCAATGGTATCAGCAGGTGTTCGGCAAAGACCGTTGGTACGTCGAGTTCCAGGAGCACGACATCCCGGAGTTGACCCAGGTCAACAAACACCTCTTCGCCTGGGCCAAACAATACGACATCCCGATGGTCGTCACAAACGACGTGCATTACGTCAAAGAGGAAGACGCCAACCCGCACGACGTGCTGCTCTGCGTGCAAACCTCTTCGCTGGTGAGCCAGGCGGAGCGGATGCGCATGTCGGGCGCGACCTACTTCCTGAAGGACGCGGCGCAAATGCGCCAGACGTTCCTGCCGCTGGCCGACCTGCCCGACAGCGCCTTCACCAATACGCTCAAGATCGCCGAGATGTGCGACGTGAATCTGGAGGAAGGCCAATATCACCTGCCGGATTATCCGATTCCCGAAGGCTACGACTACCAGACTTATCTGCGCCACCTGACGATGGAGGGGCTGAAGCGCCGTTACAACGACCGCGCGGATGACCCCGAAGTGCTGGCCCGCACCGAGCATGAACTTGAGATCATCCACGAGATGGGGTTCGACGTCTATTTCCTCATCGTGTGGGATCTGTGCATGTACGCCAAGCAGCGCGGTATTTGGTGGAACGTGCGCGGTTCCGGCGCCGGCTCGATCGTGGCCTATGCGACCGGCATCACCACGCTCGACCCATTGCGCAACAAGCTGATCTTCGAACGCTTCCTCAACCCCGGGCGCGTCACCATGCCCGACTTCGACCTCGATTTCCCCGACGATCAGCGCGAAGAATTGATCCGCTACACCATCGCGAAATACGGACAGGAGCAAGTGGCGCAGGTCGTCACATTCGGGCGCATGAAGGCGCGCGCGGCGGTGCGCGATATCGGCCGGGCCATGGATATCCCGCTTCCCGACGTAGACCGGCTGGCGAAGATGATCCCGGCCATCCCCGGCAAACCGGTGACCATCAAAGACGTCTTGACGGACGGCCACGAATTCTACTCCGCCGAGTTGCGCCAGGCGTATGATGACCAGGAGTATGTGAAGGAGTTGCTCGATACGGCCAGCCATCTGGAAGGCGTAGCGCGCCACAGCTCGATCCACGCCGCGGCGGTTATCGTCGCCGATAAGCCGCTCATCAACTACACGCCCCTGATGCGCCCGCCCAAATCGGCCATCACGGACACGGTGACGCAGTATGAGTTCCCGATCCTCGAATCCATCGGGCTGCTCAAGATTGACTTCCTGGGCCTTGCCACGCTGACCCTGATGCGCGAGGCCACGCGGCTCATCCGCGAGCGCCACGGCATCGAGTACACGCTCGACAATATCCCGCTGGAAGACCCGAAGACTTACGAACTCCTCACCAGCGGCGACGTGATGGGGGTGTTCCAGGTGGAAGGCGCGGGGATGCGCCGCGTCCTGATGGAACTACGCCCCAGCGAGTTCGAGCACATCGGGGCCACCATCGCGCTCTATCGCCCCGGCCCGATGGAGTTCATCCCGGAATATATCAGCGTCCTGCACGGCGAAAAGAAGCCGCAATACGATCACCCGCTGCTGGAGCCGATCCTGGCCGAGACGATGGGCGTCTGCGTCTACCAGGAGCAAGTCATCCAGATTCTCACCGACATCGCGGGTTACACTACGGGCGAGGCCGACCTGGTGCGGCGCGGCATCAGCAAGAAGGCCAAGAAGGTCCTCGACGAGCACCGGGATATTTTCGCGAAGGGCGCGAAGAAGAAATCGAACCTTTCGCACGCCGAAGCCGACAAGATCTGGGACGCGCTGATGGGCTTCGCGCGTTATGGCTTCAACCGGGCGCACACCGCCGACTACGCCGTGATCGTCGCGCAGACCGGCTACCTCAAAGCCTATTATCCCGCCGAGTACATGGCGGCGCTGCTCACGGTTGAGCGGCACGACACGGAAAAGGTGGGCCTGCTGATTGCGGAGTGCCGGCGCATGGGGATGGAAGTGTTGCCGCCCGATGTGAACGTCAGCGCCAACAGTTTCACCATCGAGCGCCTGCCCGCCGGGCGCAAAGCGCCGGCGCAACTCACGACGTTTGCCTTCCCGGTGGAAGAAGGCGCGGCCATCCGCATGGGGTTGGACGCGATCAAGAACGTCGGTGAAGGCCCCGTTGAGACGGTGTTGCGCGGGCGCGGCGACCGGCGCTTCGCGTCGTTGGCCGATTTCGCGGAGCGCGTGGACCTGCGCCAGGTCAACCGGCGCGGGCTGGAATGTCTCATCAAAGTCGGCGCGCTCGATGCGTTCGGCGAGCGTAGTCAGTTGCTCGCCGCCATGGATCGCATCCTGGGCGCAAGCGTACAGGTTCACGAGGCGGAAGAGGTCGGGCAGATGGGGCTGTTCGGCGGCGGCGCCGTAGACGCGGGCGATTTGTTGGCGGCCTTGCCTACGGGCAAAGAGGTCAACCCCAAAGAAATCCTCGAATGGGAGAAAGAATTGGTCGGCGTATACGTTTCGAGCCACCCCCTGCAACGCATGACGGCGGATCTGGTCAACGTCGTCACGCACGGCACGATTAACATCACCGAAGAAATCACCGGCGCGTTCGTGGTGCTGGCCGGGCTGATCGCCGATGTGCGCGTGATCACCACCAAAAAAGGCGACGCGATGGCGTTCGTGCGCATGGAAGACCTGCAAGGCTCCGTTGACGTCACGGTCTTCCCGCAACTCTATCGCGACCAGCGCGACCTATGGGAGACCGACAAGATCGTGATCGTGCGCGGCAAGGTAGACTCGCGCAACGGTCGCGTCGGCATCCTGGCCGACACTGTGCAGAATTATGTCGAAGGCGTAGTCGTGCTCGAAGACACCTCGTCCGTCCACTATCGCTATCGCTATCGCAACGGCGGCGCGCCCCTGGGGCCGAACATCGCGCCGCGGAAGCCCGCCGCGCCGCAACGATCTGCGCCCGTCTACGTCGCGCCGCCCGCGATGGCGGATGATGACGATGGGCCGTCCTTCGACGAGGCCAGCCCATTCGCGGGCGACGAGCCGGGGTGGATGATGGAAACCGGCGAGTCATACGAGTCTGCGCCGCCGACCCCGACAGCGCAGACGACAAGCCGGGAGAAGGCCACACCCAAAGCGACCCCAGAGACACTGGCCGCACCCCGACCCTCCGCTCCGGCGAAGCCGGTAGAGAACCCTGCGCCCGCGATGGCAGCGCCAAATCCCACACCAAAGGTCACGCCGCCCGCCCTGCCCCCCATTGTGCCTGTAGAGCCTTTGGAGTTCCACAAACGCACGGCGCGCATCATCTTCAAGCGCAGCCGCAGCCTGGACGCGGATCGCAAACGCCTGTACGAGTTAGTGCAAAAACTTTCGGAGTTCGAGGGCGAGGATAACTTCGAGATCATCGTGGAGTCGAACGGCGCAGAGCGCTACCAGTTCGATTTCCCCAACAACCGCACGAATATCTGCCGGGAACTGACCAACATCCTCGATCAGCGCGTGGGGCCGGGCGCGTGGACGATTAATCCGGGGAATCAGGAATCCGCGGCATGAGCGATGTGCCTCATACGCGTAGTCTAAATAACCCACAAAGTCATTGGAGATATCCAATGACGGAAAGCTTTTCAGCCCGATGGCCGTCGTTCTCTGATCGAAACTATGAGATGCGTCCGTTCTCGTCTGGCTATTGTTGAGTTAGCACAACACGCGTGACCGTGGCCGTGTGTTTCTTCCAGGGGTTCCAGTACGCGGTAGCCCATCCTTTTGTCAAAGCTTGCGCGGCCACCCCAACAGCGATCTGGACAGGTTGGCCCTTCTTTACGGGTATTTCGAGAGCCAGCACGACCGACTCGTTTTCAAGAGATTTATTCTGATACCTCGGCGGTATCGGGAAACTGGCCCCCACACCGTGCTCTCCCACAATCACTCGGTTTTCTTGTTTTTGATCACCCACTTCAGCAACAAGATAAGCCTCGCCCTTTGCTCCGCCAAAGGTACCCAGAATGAGCCCCTGGGCGACATCGAGAAATGCCCCGATGATTTCGTCAGTGATGAGGACATCCTTCAGCAGGCTCTCGACATCGGGCAGCGCCATGGCACTGCCGGCCGCCGCGCCCATATTGGCGCTTATAGCAACATGTGCTTCGATACGAAGCTTTCCGGTGAAAGATGGCGTGACTGTAAACTGCATCTGCCCTGAGGCATGCGCTTCTTGGTCTGGTTGTTCCGCGAAGATGTTGCCACCCTTGCTGCCAAAAACCAACACGCCCACGTTGATGATGCCCTGATCGGCATCACACGTAGCAAAGGCTTTGCTGAATCCCTTCTCCAACAACTCCCAGCTACCGTTGGGCGGCGATGCGCTATGGCGTGACTCGCTGTCACACATCTCATAGGGGGCGTGGTACGTGGCGCTGAAAGTGTCGGACGATGGTGGCACAGCGGGAGTAATTGCGGGTGGCAAACCAACTAACTTCGTCTTGATCACGGCAACCTGCGTCTGCGCAGCGTTCCCTCCGCTCTCCAATGCCGTCTGCGCCGCCTGAACCGCTTCCGTTTGCGCAACCACAACGGCTGTCTGGCCCGCTTGAACCGCCTGTGTCCCGGCGGCAGCGACCGCCGTCTGTGCTTCAGCAGCGATCCTGGTCCTCGCGGCAACCGCGGCGGTTTTTGCGGCCTCTGCTAAAGCTGTCGCAACCACATTCTGGTCAGAGGCAGTGCAGGTTGCCAGAGTCACACAGACTAGGGCCAGAATCACAATTGACACAGATACGCGCCAAGCTTTTTGACTGGTCATTGCCTGTCCTCCGACCAATGAAATCACTCAAACATGAAAGGAGCATCCAGCGCACATAGAGCCATCAGGTAAGTATTGGCCGGACGCAATCACACGACTGGCTTACTCAGCACTGCCTCTTCTGGCACCTGCCGACGCAGATAAGAGGGATTATTTCGCAGGGATTTCGCTGAACGGCGACCTCGAAGTCGCACGGAGCGGCGCCAGCCCGGCGCGTTTGGCGGCGATGAGTTGATGCACGTTCATCACGTAATGCGCCGCCAGCGCCGCCCACAGGCTGCCCGTAATCAGGAACAGGAAAGACAGGAAGACCCCCACCAGGGTCGCCCCGGCGACGCCCCAACCGCCTTGCGGCCAGTGTAGCAGGCCGAACAGCAGCGACAGGGGCCAGAGCAGCAGCCACGGGGAGATCAACCCGCTCAGCCCACCCAGCGGCAGCGAGCGGAACAACAACTCCTCCAGCAAGGCCGCCGGTAGCATCGCGGCCAACACCCCCACCCATTCGCGCCCATCTACCGGCAGGATGCTCCGCACCATGCGCGTGGAGACCACCTCAGGCCCCCACAGCCGGACGACCACGGAGGCCCCGCCAGACAAGACCAGCGCGAAGATCAGACCGCTCACCGCGCCGGCGGCCACATCGCGCCACAGGGCTTCGACGCTCCAGCCCAGCGCCTGCGGCCCCGGGCCTAACGTCACGCCCAGGGCGACGCAGCCGATCACCGCGAGGAGCCGCACGATATTATCGGGCCACCCCAACAGCAGGTTGCCCGGCGGCGTATAGTGCTGCAAGATCGCCGCCGTGCGCGCCGTCCCGAAGGAGACGAGAGCCAACAACCCGACCAGGATGATCGCGAAGGCCGCCTGGCTGCTCCCGGTCGCCACAGGATTTTACTTGTTCTCTTGAATGGCGTAGCTGTAATCCGCCGGTTCGGTGGTGAATTGCGTCAGCCCCGACACCGTCATGAAGACCGTTTCGCCCGACCCAATGCCATCTACCGTCAACTGCCCGCGGCCATCCGGCCCAACCTGCATGGTGTCCACAGAGACATCGTTTCCGTTGGCGCGAACCAACTGAACCAGCCAGTTCTGTGCGAGCCGGTTGTCCGTCAACAGCCAGCCCGCCGATTCCCAACCCACCGGGCCGCCTTCGCCGTCGTCCACGTAGCCGATCTCGGGGATAGAGATATCATCCAGCAGGAAGCCCGCTTCATTGACCGCGTCGTCGGTTACGTACTCGAAGCGCAGCAGCACCTCCTGCCCGGCAAACAGGGTCAGGTCTACCCGCTCCTCGACCCACTCCGGCGTCGAGCCGCCGCCGCTGATGCCCGTCCACCCCACGCCGAAGGCGTTGCCCACCGGGTTGTCGTCCGTGGTGTAGCGCCCGGGCAGGAGCTGCCACTTGTCGCCGCCATCGGTCGAGACGGCCACATAAGCGTAATCCCAGCCCTCTTCGATGTTGTACCACGTCGAGAAGTTCAGCGTCGCCGTGTCAACGCCCGTCAGGTCCACGGTGCGGGTCAACCGAGAATCGCTGTCATCGCCCCGGTTCGACCACCAGGAGTACTGGCCCTTGAGGTCGGCGTCTACCATCCGGCTCTCCGCCTGGCCCTCGAAATCAATCGTATAACCGCCGCCCCCGCGCAACTCGGTGTAGTCCACACCGTACTGGCTGACCGTCGTCCGATTATCCACCGGGAAGCGCCGATAGCTCTCGTCCGTGACCGGGCGATTCGGGTCAATTTCGCTGTAACCATAGTCGCCGACAGGCGCGGCTTCCGGGCGATCCAGATAGTTCGCGACGACCCAGTCCGCGAAGATATCATCGAAGCGTTCGGGCCGTCCGGCCTGTTCCAGCGCCTCGTTGAACCCCGCGGTGCCGTTTCGGGGCGAACTCACCACGGCCTTCGTCAGGTCTTCGCCGAAGCGGTCCAGGAAGTAAGCCATGAAGAGATACGAGGCCCCGTAATGCTCAATATTGCCCACCGAGGGGTCGGCCCAGGTGGTCAACTGCGTGTCGGGCAGTTGCGCATAGGCCATATCTGCCCCGCCCGGATCGTAGCCGTTGAGGAAACCGGCCAACTCGGACATCCCCTCGTTCACCCATGAATCCTCGTTCCGGTCATTGGCCCAGTGAATCATGTGCTGGAACTCGTGTGCCAGGGTACCGTCGTAAAAGGAGCTGTTCGGCTTGGAGCTCTGGTCAACGGAGATGTAGAACATCTCGCGCTCATTGGAATAGGGGTTGACCAGCCGCGAAAATTCATCGGCGGACGAATAGTAGCCGGCGATATTGCTGCCCAGATTGCGCGCGTGCAGGATGCTCAGATGCGGATCGTTATCCACGCCCGGCGTCCACTCGCTGCCGAAGAACTCGCGGTTCGTGGGATAGGTCGCCGCCTCGAAGCGTTCCGCCGACGCTTCCAGATCAGCCTGATCCAGGCGCGCGCCTTCTTCGACCCACATATAGACGTGGGGCGTGACGTAGCGCAACACGGCCCGGACTTTGAAGTGTTCTTGCGTGTCGCTGTTCGACACCCAGAACTCCTCCGTATCACCCACCTTGTAACTCGGTGGCGTGGGGTTGACCACTTCCGGGATTTCCGTGACGCCGGGCTTGAGCGCGAGGGCAAGCTGACGCAAGTCGCGCTCCGGAAGCTCGACCAGGGCCGGGTTCATCGCGTAATTCGGCCCCACCGAGACGCCCGTATCCGCGCCCTCATCCGGGGCGGCGCTTTCCGGCGTGCCCTGCGGCTGTGGCATGGCGTCGCCCGGCGTAGCATCGCGCTCAAGGCCGGGGGTCGCCGTGACCACCCGTGTGACGATCTTGGTGACCTGGACGGAAACGTCTTCGGTCACCACAATTGCGTTGCCGTACATGCGCGAAGCGATGCCGGCTGACACCACGACGAGGAAGCAACACATACACAGGAGCGCGGCCGCGCCCAGGGCAAGAATCAGTAGATTTCGGTTTTGTTTTTGCATAGAAGTTTATCCCGTTTCTGACGGCGCCCAACACGAGGCCGTTTGGGGTAGTATACCACCTTGTGTGCTATGCACGCCTTCCGGCGCCATATCCATGAACATGAACCCCGTCGGCAGATAGAACAGGGTATACGTGCGCAGGCAGACCCGCATCCCCGGTTGCTCATCGGGGCGAGGCCGCACGTCGTCCAGGCCGACCCGCAACACCGGCATGGATGAAAGTTGATCGTACATGTAAACTTCGCGCCGGGCATTGGTGGCAATGCGCTGCGGATCGCCGCGCACGTGCGCCTCCGGCGGCGGCAGATACAAAGGCGTCAGCGCCGCGGGCACGGCGATCAGAATCAGGACGGCAAGGCTCTGAAACCAGCCGCGCGAGGCCAGAGTGCTGGTGGGTTGATGCACGATCGCCCGAATGATCGCCGCCCAGCCGAGCAGGATCACCAGATAGATCAGGCTGTTCAGCGCGAACATCCCCGGCAAGAACTGTTCCCCGGCGGCGTGGCCGGTGAAAATCGCCAGCGGCGCACCGCCAAAACCGGCGCACAGGCCATCACACCCGGCGCGATAATCGGGAACGACGAAGGCTTTCCCCGTCCACCAACTTAGCGCGGGGGCGGCGATCAGGCAGATCAACAGGACCAGGCCCCAGCGATAGCTCTGCTGTCGCCACCAGATGGTCAGCAGCACGGCGGCCCCGACGAGAACGAGCGCGAGCAAGATGCTCTGCCATGACGCCAGACGGATCACGGTAAGCACCCCTGGATCGGTTGATCCGTCGCCGGAAAAATGGTGCGCGCATCGGCCCCGTGCGACCAGATCGCGGGATACGTCTCGACGCCCTCGACCATCACCCACAGGTAGAGCTTGCTGCCGGTATCGCCGGCCCGCTCCACGGGGATATTCGCAAATTCCCACGTGGGATACGTGATCGCGCCCGCTGTTTTCATCTGCACAGTCGCCTGACGCGCCAACGGCCGGGCAATCTCGTTATCCCACGCCCCGTACAGGGTGATGCCCTTCGGCCGCCAGGAGGCAGGGACGGAGAGGCGCGTCCCATGATCGAAGACGGCGACCGCCACATTCGCCAGAGGGGCCGACTCCGTGGGTTGCGGTTGACCCGCTTCGTCGTGCGGCCAGACGATCTGGATATAGCTGTCCACCGCGCGGAGCGCCGCAGGCGACGCGATCCCGCTGGGCTGCGCAGGGAAAGGCAGGAAGGTGCGTGCGTCGGCGGCGTGCGCCCACACAGCCGTGGCCGAGTCCGCGCCCGCCACGCGCGTCATGAAATAGAGCTTCGTGTCGGGGTCGTTGGCGGCGCTGATGTCCACGTCATTCAATTCCCACACGGGAAACGGCGCGCCCTCGACGCTGCGCTGCTCGGCCCGACCGATGGGCGCAGCCGGTTCATTATTCGTCGCCTGCCAGATAGTGACGTCGGGCGACCACGTGCAGGCAAGCGGCAACAGGCTTCCGGGCTGGAAAAGGCGCAGGCTCAAATTGGCCTGCTGCGCCTCGCCGACCGACGCCCAATCGTGCGGCCACAGGATCTCGATGCGCGCGTCCACGGCGGGCGTCACGCGATCTTGCGTCCCCTGGGAACCGCGCACCGTGCTCGCAGCGGTCGGTGCGCTTTCGCCCCAGATGCCCGCAGTCGCGGTGGCTGCCAACACGCGGACCCCGCCGCGCGGGTCGACGGCCAGCGCCGTCACCAGATTGTCGCCCAGCGCCCCGCCGATGCTCGCCCACGACTCGCCGCCGTCGAGGCTGCGATACAGCCCGCCGCCATCCCGGTTCGTCCAGAGCGCATCCGGGTTCTCAGGATCGCCCTGGAGCGAGAGGAACGTGCTGTCGGCGGGCAACCCGGCATTCACCGGCGTCCAGGCCGGCGCGTTCGCGTCGCGGCGATAGATGCCCTGCCCGTCCACGCCCGCATAGACCGTAAGCGTCACACCGTTGTCCCCCGGCTTGACCACGCCACTCAACCAGCGCACCGGTTGGTCATCCAGCCCGGCGCGGCTCCACGCCGCGCCGGCGTTGAGGCTTTCGTAAATGCCGCCCTCCATACTCGCCCACAGATGGCGGGCGTCAACCGGGTCAACCACAATACCGGTGACGTTGTTGCTCTGTTGTTCCTGCGTCGCGACCTTGACCGGCGCGGACTGCCACGTCGCGCCCCGGTCATCGCTCCGCAGCAAGGGATAGCCGCCGAGGTAGAGGACGTTCGGATCGGAGAGTGCCAACGCCATGGCGGTGCGCGGCCCCGGCGGCAACGGGGTAACTTCCCACGTCAACCCGCCATTTGCGCTGCGACTGAACGCCCCCTCGGCGGCAATGAACACCGTGTTCGGGTCGGCGGCGTCCAGCGCCCACGCGCCGGGTTGCACGTCGGCCAGCCCTTGCGCGGCAGCCATCCAGGTGCGCCCGCCGTCGCTGCTCCGCAATAAGGCCGGGGGCTTCGCGGCCTCAACGAACGGCGACTGTTCGGGCACACCGAAAATAACTCCCGGTTGGCGCGCATCGGTCAACAGACCCACAAGACTTAGATTGGCCGGCAGGCCTGACCCGAGCGATTGCCACAGGCCGCCGCCGTCGCGGCTGACGAAAAGCCCATAACCGCCCGCCGCAATGATCGTGCGCGGCGAACCGGCCAACGGCAAAAACGTCGCCACGCTGCCACCGCTCAGCGCGCCCTCCAGCGGTTGCCAGGTCGCGCCCTGATCGGTGCTGCGATAACTCCCCGCGCCCGCGCTGAGCAGGTACCCGCCGCCCGTGGCGGTCAACGACACAATCTCGCCGCGTTCCGGCAACCCGCCCGGCGCGGCGCGGCGCCAGCTTGCCCCACCATCCTGGCTGCGTGCGATGACCATTTGCGCTTCTGGGCCGTTGCCCAGGTTGCGCGCCAGCAGCATCAACTCCGGGCGCGCGGGGTCAATCGCCAGCAGCGCCGGTCCCGCCTCGGCGTCCTGCAAAGTTGACGGCAAAGACGACCGCGCCCAGGTGGCGCCGCCATCCGTGCTGCCGTATAAATCACCCCCGTAAGTCGTCATGAACAACCGATTCGGATCCTTCGGGTGCGCCGCCAGATCGCGCAAGAGATGGGTCGGCCCATCCTCGAAACGCAACACTTCGACCGATTGCCAACTCTTGCCCTCATCCCGGCTGGTATAGACATAGCTGGACGGATACCGATCCCCACCGATCGCGCCAAACAGGAGCAACGTGTTATCGGCGTTGCTTGTAATACGACGAATATTGAGATCGTTGCGTTCCAGATTAACCTGTCGCCAGTGCGCGCCGTTATCATCGCTGCGCCACAACCCGTCGCGGCGGGTGGTCTCGTCGCCTGTTTCATGCAAACCCGCAAAGACGCTGTGCGAGGTCGAGTCGGCGTATAAGGCCGTGATGGCGCCATGCACGAGGTTGTTGGATGCGGGCTGCCAGGTTACGCCGCGGTCCGTGCTCAGATAAAGCGCGTGGCTCTTGTGTGGGACGCCACGGTCGCGCCATTGGGTCAGATCAGCGTCGCGGCGCACCGCGGAAACGAAGACGGCATAGAGGGTCTGGTTGGTTGCGTCTTGCGCGAGCAGGCGAATACGACCGGGCGGATTGGCGAACGGTTGCCAGCCCGCGACCGGTTGCTGCGCGAAGATCGGCCGGGCCTGAAGGCCCCAGATCAGTCCGCACAGGAGGACGAACCCGCTCGACCAGCGCAGCGCACGTAAGGCGAAGAAACGTTTCGCGATCATCTCTTAGAAAATAGCGACAGATAATGAATGTACCCGCATGATCTTTGCGTTGGCAACACGATTTTATCACAAGAACACCGGTGCGACCAACATTCAGCGCAATCTCCGCGGCTTGGTCAGACGGGCTTCAGAGGATACAATAGCTGCCAACATGATCCAACAACGACAAAACTCCGGCTACACACAAACACGCCGCGCCCGCGCAACCTGGCGAATGCTGGCATTGCTCTTCCTGATGGCGACGCTAATCGCGCCGCCACGCGCCGCCGCGCAGCCCGCGCCGCCCGATCCGCGGTTCGGGGTCGTCGAGGCCTTCGTCAACCCCCAGGCGGCGACCGAGGCCGGCGCGGGCTACACGCGCATCATCCTCCGCTGGGACGTGATCCAGCCGGGCGGCCCCGCCGATTGGAAGCCCGCGAACGTGCCCGACCCCCTGGTGGCGGCGGAATTGGCGGCCGGCCGCGAGGTGATCGCCGTGCTCATCGGCACGCCGGCCTGGGCCGCCGCCGGGGGCGAGGCCGGCGATGCGCGCAGCGTGCCCGACATGTTTTACTGGGAGGCGTTCGTGCGCCGGATGGCCCAACACTATCGCGGGCGCATCCATCATTGGATCATCTGGAACGAGCCGGACGTGTGGGAGCCGAACCATCCCGGCAGCACCTGGGCCGGATCGGAAGAAGATTATTACAGGCTCCTCAAGACGGCCTATCTTGCCATCAAGGGCGTAGACCCGGAGCAAACCGTCACCCTGGCCGGGCTGACCTACTACTGGGACTGGTCGCACGGCAGGCGGCGCTACCTGGATCGGCTGCTCGACGTGATCGCCGCCGACCCGGAAGCCGCCGCGCACGGTTACTATTTCGACGCCGCCCTCTATCACCTCTACTTCAACCCGCAGCAGACGGTGGACGTGCTGGGTGAGACGCGCAAATTACTGGCGAAACACGGGCTGGCGGACAAAGAAATCTGGATCAATGAGACCAACGCGCCGCCGTCCGACGATCCGCAAGAGCCGCCCTGGTCACCCGCCCGGTTCCCCGTCTCGCAGCAGGAGCAGGCCGCCTTCATCCTGCAAGAGTTCGCGCTGGCCTTCTCATCGGGCGCGGCGCGCGTCGAGGTGTACAAGCTGCGCAACTCCGCCGACCACCCGGAATCCATCGAGCCCTTCGGCCTGCTGCGCGCCGACGACAGCCGCCGGCCCGCGTTCGACGCCTACCAGGTCGCGACGACCTATCTGTCAGGCTTTCGCACAGCCGCGCGCGAACGGTCAGGCGAGGCTACGGCGGTGACGTTCGATCGCGGCGCGCAAACGACGACCGTGCTGTGGAACACCGGTCGTCGTCCGTTACGCGTCGCCGTGCGGGCCACCGCGCCCGCGGGTAAACTGGTGGACGCGACCGGCAAGGTCACGCCCATTCGAGCGAGCGGCGGCGTCTATCGCATTGATCTGCCCCCGGCCACGTGCCGCACCGGAGGCAGATGCGCCATCGGCGGCGCGCCGCGCCTGTTGATCGAAGACGCCCCGGCAAAAGAACGGCGCGCCTTCGTCAGCGCGGCGCGCTAGCGGTCAGCCGCCCATGCCGGGCATCGTCGCGCCCGGCGTAAACGCGGGCGCCATCTGCCGCGCCCACTCCTCAACCGAAGTCATCGTGACCGACAACTGCTCCAACACCGGACCCATATCCGTCCACATCACCATCAGGTCGGGGTTTTCACGCTGTAAGCGATACCCCGCCTGCGCGCCCTCACCTGCCCCCGGCCCAAACATGCGGTCGAAGTATGCGCCAAACTCTTCCAGCGGCATTTCACGGTAACTGATCGGTCGCCCCAGGCCGCGCCCGACCTGTTCGGCCAGTTCGGGGCCGCTCAAGTTCTCTACGCCGCTGACAGCGATGACCGCATCCGCCAGTTCCGGGTGTTCCAGCGCGGCAACCATCAGCTTGCCCACATCGGCGCTGGCAATCCAACCGACGCGCGTCTCGGCAGGGTTCGGATAGGCCAGTTCATCCTGCTCGGCAATCCCCGGTCGCGTCCACGGGCCTAACATATTTTCCAGATACCCGGTCGGCGCGATCACGATATAGGGCACGCCGCTGGCTTTGAGGTATTCCACCAGATCGAGCCGCATGTCGAGCATAGGGATGCCGATGCGCCGGGTGGGCAACCCGCCGGAAGTGTTGAAGACGATCAACGGGACCCCCGCATCACGCGCCGCATCCACCGCGTTGCGAAAATACTGCGGGCCGTTCATGGGGTTATCGAGAAACGCCGGGACCATCAAAGATACCGCGTCCATGCCTTCGCTTGCCTGCCGCAACAGCGCCGTATCGGCCATATCGCCTACAACCGTCTGTGCCCCCGCCTGGACCATTGCCGCAGCTTTCTGCGGATTGCGGGTCAAAACGTAGGGGGTGTGCCCCTTTTCCAGTAAGCTCCACACCACACCCGCCGATTGCGAACCGGTTCCACCATAAACAAGAACTTTCATGCCGTCATTTGCTGCCATACTGACTCCTTTTGCACCATGATGTGTAAATCAAAAGCGTTCATTGGAATTATAACGATCGGTCTACAGATTTTCAGTTGGCGGTCTTACCGATCCTGAAAACCGCAGTCATTTGACGCGCGCTCATGCTTCATGCTATGATGGCGTCCGTTGAGTGAGTTGGGTCATTGATGCCCTCCCCCTGGCGACGCAACCGCCGGCGCGGAGGGTTTATTATTGGGTCGTCAGGAGGCGGGCGCCCGGTATGCACATCGGTATTGATGCGAGACTAGTGTATCACACCCGCGCAGGCATCGGGCAGTATACGCTCCACCTGGCCCAGGCGCTTGCTAAATCCTTCCCCCAGGATCATTTCACGCTTCTCCAGGATCGCCGGCACACGCAGCCCCTGATCGAAGCGCCGAACGTTTCTGTCGCGTCCTCGTTCGTGCCCAGCCATCACCGCTTCGAGCAGCAACTACTGCGCCTGGTGATGCGGGGCGTCCACACCGACGTGTTCCACAGCCCCGACTTCATCCCGCCGCTCGACGTGCAGGGGCGCTTCGTCATCACGATCCACGACCTGGCCTTCCTGATCTATCCGCATTTCCTGACCCAGGACAGCGCACGCTATTACGGGCAGATTGACCGCGCTGTACGCCATGCGTCGCAGATCATCGCCGTATCCGAGAGCACGAAAAACGACGTCGTCCGTATGTTGGGCGCGCCCGCCGAAAAGGTCTCCGTCATATACGAGGCGGCCGACCCCTTGTTCACGCCGCTGGATCGCACGGCCGCGCTGCAATACGTCCGCTCCATCTACGAAATCCCCGACGAGTATATCCTGTTCGTCAGCACCATCGAGCCGCGCAAGAATGTGGTGGGGCTGTTGCGCGCCTACCGGCGTCTGATTGATGACTACAAGCTCACCCCGCCGCTGGTGTTCGTCGGGGCCAAAGGCTGGCTTTATGACGATGTCGAGGCCGAGGTCAAACAGCTCAAGCTCGAGCCCTATTGCCATTTCCTGGGCCGGGTCAGCGGGATGGATTTGCTCAACCTGTATAATGGGGCGCGCTGCCTGGTGCATCCCGCGTTCTACGAGGGGTTCGGTCTGACGCCGTTGGAAGCGATGGCCTGCGGCACACCGGTCGTCGTCTCCAACGTGTCCAGCCTGCCCGAAGTGGTGGGCGATGCGGCCTTGTTGGTTGACCCGCGCCACGACGAGGAGATCACCGTCGCGCTGTGGCGCGTCCTGACGGACCAGGCGCTCTGGGAAGAGTTGCGCACGAAAGGCCTCCAACGCGCCGCCGCGTTCTCCTGGGAACGCACCGCAGAGCAGACCATGGCGGTATACCAGCAGGCCGCTTCTTGACGGTTTCCCGGCGGCGCGTCCGCATTACTGGCAAGGATGCCACATGTCGCGTATCTTAATCCTGACCCCGCAATTTCCCTATCCACCGCAAGCCCTCACCGGACGCTCTCAGGGCACGACGCTGCGCAACTTCAACCTGATCGCCGGTCTGGCGCAACGCCATACGGTTGACCTGCTCACTTTCATCGAAGAGGGTGAGGATGCGACCGACCTGGCGCGTGGCATGGCGTTACTCAATGCCCACTGCCGCACCATTGTGACCGCGCGCTCGCCGGTTCGTTCCACGCAGCAACGCGCCCTGGACGTTGTGCGCACACCCTTGCCCGATATGGCCCTGCGACTGGATACGCCGGAGATGCACGCCCGTCTCACCGAAATGCTGTCGGCGTCAACACACGATGTGCTCCAGGTAGAAGGCATCGAGATGGCTCCCTACGCCCTGCGTCTGCCGCGCACCGACCGGCCTTTCCTGGTCTTCGACAACCACAATGCAGAATATTTGCTGCAAAAACGAAACTTCCAGACCGATGTGCAACAGCCGCGGCGCTGGATTGGCGCCGCGTACTCGCTGGTACAGTGGCAGAAGTTGGCCGCCTACGAGCGGAATATATGTCGGGAGGCAGACCACGTGGTCGTCGTATCCGAGGCAGACCGGCAGGCGTTATTGGAACTAATGCCGAATCTCGACGCCACAGTGGTCCCAAACGGTGTTGACCTGGAATTTTACAAGCCCGGTGTAGTGGGTGCGCCCGATGTGATGCGGCCCGGCGCGCTGGTATTCACCGGCAAGATGGACTATCGTCCCAATGTAGACGCCGTCCTATGGTTTGCCGATGCCGTCTTACCGCGGATTAAAGCGCGATGTCCGGAGACGCATTTCTGGGTGGTGGGGCAACAACCGCATGACCGTCTGGCCGCACTGGCGGGCCGCCCCGATGTGACAATCACCGGGCGCGTGCCCGATGTGCGCCCATATATCGCAGGGGCCGGTGCATACGTCGTACCGCTGCGTATCGGCGGCGGCACGCGCTTGAAGGTGCTCGAAGCGATGGCGATGGGCCAGGCGTTGGTTTCAACCCACATGGGCTGCGATGGGTTCGATTTCACCGACGGCCAGGAGGTGCGCTTTGCAGACACACCGGAAGCGTTCGCCGATGCCATCGAAGACGTATTGCGCGACCGTGAAGCCGCCGCCGCGCTGGGGCGCAATGCCCGCGCCTACGTCGAAGCGAACTATGGCTGGGACGCGATCATCCCGTGGCTCGAAAGCGTCTACCCATGACGGTCGGGCCACCCTTCGCATCGCCGCCGCCGCCGCCGGAACGCACCCTGCGCCAGAGCGCGCGGCTGGCAATGCTGCAAGCCGCCGGACTGCGCTATGCGAAACGAGGACGGGGGACCCACCCACGGAACATCTTGCTCATCCGGCCCGACCACCTGGGCGATCTGCTCTTCGTCACGCCGGGGCTGCACGCCTTACGCCAGGCGTTGCCCGATGCGCGTCTCACCCTGCTGATCGGTCCGTGGAACGTGGATGTCGTGCGCGACAATCCCGACGTGGACGCGATTCTGACCTGCCCGTTCCCCGGCTTCGAGCGCCGGCCTAAAGCCGATGCGCTTGCGCCTTACCGTCTGCTGGCCGAAACGGCGAAACAATTACGCGGCAAGGCATTCGATGCGGCGGTCATCTTGCGTTTCGATCACTGGTGGGGCGCGTGGCTGGCAGCCGAAGCGGGCATTCCGGCGCGCATCGGGTATGATACGCCCGAAACGCGCCCGTTTCTGACGCAGCCTGTCGCCTACACGGCGGATCGCCACGAGGTGCTGCAAAACATGCGCCTGCTGCACGCGTTCGCGCCCGGTATAAGCGCGGCGCCCGGTCCCACGCGCTTCGTGATTTCAGAAAGCGACGCCGCCTGGGCGGACGCCTGGTTACGCGCACAGGGCGCATCAACGACGCATCCGCTGGTCGCGATCCATCCGGGCGCAGGGGCCGCCGTCAAGCAATGGCCCCCCGAACGCTGGGCCGGCATTGCCCGCCGGTTGATCGAGCTGGACGGCGCCCAGGTATTGCTGACGGGGGGCGCGGCGGAGCGTGGGCTGGTGGACGCGATTAAGGGCGCCCTGGGCCACCCCGTGCTGGACGCGGCGGGACAGACGTCATTGGGGCAGTTGGCGGCGCTGCTGGCGCGCTGTAACCTGGTGTTGGGATCCGATTCAGGGCCGCTGCACCTGGCGGTGGCCGTGGGCGCGCCGACGGTGCACCTGTATGGCCCCGTGGACGCCGTGCGGTTCGGTCCGTGGGGCGCGCCCGACCGGCATACCGTCCTGCGGACGCCCTGGCCGTGCGCGCCGTGCAACCGGCTCGATTGGAACGCCGCACAGCTTCCGGCGCATGGCTGCATATCGGTCATCACCGAAGAACAGGTCTGGCGCGCGGCGAGCGAGATAAACCGCATCCAAACATTGGGTGCGCACACTCTGGAAGGGGGTATTGGCTGAATGACATCTACCCCGATGTCGACCGTCCTCGAAGAAGACAAACACTGGTGGTTCGCCACCCGAACGCGCGCGATCCTGGCCTATCTGGATCGCTATGTCGGCGCGGGACACAGATTGCGTGTATTGGATGTGGGCTGCGGCGCGGCCAACATGGCGCACCATCTGGGCCATTACGGACAGGTGATCGGCACCGACAATAACATGCGCCCGTTGGTGGTTGCGCGACAGCGCGGCATGGATACCTATCTGAGCAGCGCCGACGCCATGCCGCTGGAAGCGGAAAGCTTCGACCTTGTCGCAATGCTCGACGTCATCGAACATATCCCATCGGAGACGCAGGTGCTGGAGGAATGTCGGCGCGTCTTGCGCAGCCCCGACCCGGCGCGCAACCTGCCGGGCGGCAAATTACTGGTGACCGTGCCGGCCTTCATGTTCCTGTGGAGCCATAACGACACGATCAACATGCACCAGCGCCGCTACTCCGCGCCGGAACTGAGCGCAAAACTGGCGCAGCATGGCTTTCGTGTATTGCGCGCCTCCTATAACAACTTCTTCGTCTTTCCGCTCGCCGCATCGTTGATCCTGATGCGACGCGGGCGCGCCGAGCCGGAACTGGCTTCGCCCCATTTCGACGAACAGGCCTACCAGGTCGAGATGGAGCCCGCGCCGCCCACCGTCAACGCGCTACTAACGGGCGTGGGGAAAGTGGAAGCGTCCCTGCTTCGGCAAGTCAACCTGCCGTTCGGAACCTCCGTGATCGCGATTGCCGAAAAATTCGCCTAACCACCCTTCGTAGTGAAGGCTTTAGCCGCCGGGAGCGAAGGTACAACGGCTGAAGCCGTCACTACGAAGGAGAGCAACGCGCCGCTCTTTCCCTTCGCAGTGAAGGCTTTAGCCGCCGGAGCAGGTTCACCAATCGAGTGCGAGCAACGCGCCGAGGTCTTCGGGCGTATGGCTGCCGCGCACCCGCACCCGTTCAAGCTCGAAGACGCCGTCCGACGTATGCGTTGCGCCCTGGTGTGTGGTCAACCCGCCCCAATACCCCGCGGAGTGGTACACCTTGATGGTGCGCGCATCATAATGCCCCGATGGATAAGCGATCCACCGGGGGTGATAGCCCAGATGTTCCTGGATCGCCTCCGCGCCGCCCAGCGCCTGCCACACGAGATAATCAACATCTTGCCCGCTCAGATTGGGGTGGTCGCGACTGTGTGAGCCGAAGCCCTGCCCCGCGGCGGACATCTCCTCGATCTGCGGCCAGGTCATATAGCCCTCGCGCCCGGCATTGACGAAATCGGAAATGATGAAGAATTGCCCGGTCATCTCGTGCCGGCTGAGAATCGGGAACGCGTTCGTGTAGTTATCTTCGTAACCGTCATCGAAAGTCAGGATCACCGGCTTCTCCGGCAAAACGTCTCCACGCGCAAGGGCATAGAGAAGGTCATCCAGCGTAATCACGGTATATCCGTTGTCGTGCAGATAGGTGAGATGCGCGTCGAACAGATCGGGAACAACAGAGAGGTCTTTCCGATAGATATCTGCGCCTGCGGGGGGCACAGAGACGTAATGATACATCAGGATGGGCACGCGAACCGTGCGTTTTTCGCCGTCCGGCGTCGGCCCGGGCGTGGGTGTGGCGGTTGAGGTCGCCGTTGCGGTGGGGCTGGGGCGCGGCGTCGAGGTTAACGTCGCCGTGGGCGATGGGGTCGCGGTGGGGAGGGGCGGTGTATGGGTCGCGGTCGGCTCGGGCGATGGGCTTGCGGTATGCGTTACGCCCAGTGGCGCCAGTGCCGCGGGCGTTATGCTTTCACTTTGCCCCAGACTTGCGGGGGATGCACACGCGGCGATCATCAACCCCAAAAGTATCAGGGCAGCAACCATCCCAGAACGCGCGCCGTTTCGCTCTCCACTCTGCCTGTATTGACCCATCTTTATACTGCGCTTCTCCCGAACATCTGGGGTTAGCATATGCCAGACCGGGCCTTCTGTCAAAGCCAAAAGGGCAAACGCCCAACCCGCTACAATTATCTCGATTGCACGCTGTCGCACCAGAAATTTAAGCGGCACATAATATTTCACACTTGACAAACCTTGGGTCTGTTAGTAAAATAACTTGGTCTTCGTTAAAATAACTTAAGGAAGACTTCTGTCACGTCATAAAGGACGGACGAAAACAAATGGTTTTTCGCCGGCCCAGTATCCCACAATAAAAACGTCGTACATCTGCGGCCCTGTACACTGCCCAGCACCGGCGTGACCACCATCCAAGATGAGGTATGGTATGTTCAGAGAAAAAATTCGGCAGCATTACGATCACCTCTCCAGAAGCTACCGCCGCGTCGCTGACTTCATCCTGACCGACTATCACGCAGCCGCCTTCATGACGGCTGCCGGGTTGGCGCAAGCGGTAGGTGTAGATACGACCACCGTCGTGCGCTTTGCACAGCGCATTGGTTATCCCGGCTACCCGGAACTCGTTGACGACATCCAGGTTCAGGTCAAATCTGAATTAGGCCAAACATACGTTGCACCCGCGGAAGATAATACGTTGCAAGCGATGGTGCAGTATTACGTTGCGGAAGACCGTGCAAACCTCGAAAAGGCGCTGGCGCACAACTCGCTGCGCACCCTCGAGGAAGTGCTGGACCTGTTGGTGATCGCGCCGCGGATCGTGATCGTGGCCGACTCATACGCCGCGCCATTGGCCGAGTCCTTCGCCTTGATGCTGAAGGAAGCCGGGCTGCCCGCGCGCTACGTCGGCAGCGATGTATACGAACAGGCCAGGGCGATGACGGGCCTCACGCGCCGGGATCTCATCATCGGCGTAACGCCATTGGAAGAGGCTTCCAGCGTCGCGCGCACGTTGGCATTCGCGCGCGGCGCAGGCGCAACAACGCTCGCTTGCGGGCCCAGCCTGAACAGCCAGACGGCCCGCGCGGCCGATCATCTGCTATACGCCCCCGGTGAAACTGACGAAAACAACATCCCCAGTTTGATCGGTCTGTACTCCTTGTTTACAGCCCTGGCGCGCGCCCTTGCCTCGAAGCGAGCCGTTGAGATCGTCAGGGAAAGGGAGCAGATCAATCGTGTATTACGCGAGCTTACCTGACGGCTAAGCATCACGCAATATATTACAGCCGGGAGGCACAAATCCTTCCTACCCACGCATCGCGTTACTTAAGGAGAAGCGGAGTCATGTACAGGGAGCGAATCAGAGACATTTACGAGCATCTATCACCGGGCTATCGGCGGATTGCCGACTTCCTGTTGAAACAATACCAGGATGCAGCTTTCATGACTGCGGCGCAGGTCGGCCGGGCCAGCGATGTGGATACGACGCTGGTGGTCCGCTTCGCCCAGCGGCTCGGTTATCCGGGCTACCCGGAGATGATTGCCGATATCCAAAGTGATGTAAAAAGCGACCTCCGCAACGTCTATGCGCCCACGAGCGAGGATGATTCGCCGCTGGGGGTCTACCAACGCAGCTTAACGCAAGATCGCAACAACATGGAGTATATGCTCCTGCACATGGATACAGAAATCATCCAAAAAGTGCTGGATGCGCTGCTTAATGCTTCCCGGATTTTCATCGCGGGCGAAGGCAACACGCTGTATATCGGCGAGGCACTGGCGATGCGCCTGACGGCGTTCGGTCTGGATGCACACATTGTGCCCAGTGAGCCTTCCGGGCAAGCGGCCATCGCGGCGACGCTGACCCCGAACGACGTTGTCATCGCGTTCGGCTCAACGATCCTCACGCCCAGCGGTGCGGCCCTCTTGACAGTGGCACACAAAGCCGGCGCACGCACGGTCGGCATCGTGGGCGGGGTCACCAATCCGGTGGCGGCCAACGCCGATCTCGTGATCGTCGCACCCGCCAGCACCAGCGGCCTCATGCCCTCATGGAGTTCGATGGCTGCCGTGGCGCACGGGATCACGCAGGCCATCGCCGCCGCGCGTGAAACGCCCTCCGCCGAATGGAAGCTGCGCACGGACCAGCTCTTGCAGGCCTACGCAGAAGTCTGGCGTAACCAATCCAACTCGATCCGCGATTCCATCGCAGACTACAACATCCGTCCAACTGAATAAGCGTCTATCGAAAACGGCGCATAGATCTTCTTTGTAGTGAAGGCTTTAGCCTTTGGGGGACACTGCAACGGCCAAAGCCGTCACTACAAAGTGGCCGGCTTGGCTCCAAAGGGTATGACACGCCTCGACCGGCTGATTTGCGAAGTGACGCTTCATGAATCAGCCGGTCGTCCTTATTTCAGCAACCGGCGGATCAACCAGAGTTCCCAGCGCAAGGAACGCCGCGATGTAACCGAGGTAGTTTTCGTTAAGGAAGCGAGACACGAAGAAAAACGCCAGCAAAAAAATGCCGTAGCCCCACAATGCCCGGCTCAAGGTGTTTTCGCTTCGCTGTCGCCAGAGCAACGCCACGAGCACCGGCAGGGCGACCAACAACTGCGGCAGCCAGAACGGCCAGCGCGCGAACCGGTCTGCCACCCCGCCGAACGCCAGCACGAGGTTTGAAGCGCCCCAGCCCCAGATCTGATACGCCGTATCCGACGTCCCGTTGGACCAGCGCCACACGTCGTCAAGCATCGCGCCAGGGTTCCATATCAGATACGGCAAGATCACCAGTGCGGCGGCCAGCACCGCAGGCCACACGGCCCGCCACAACGTCCGCAGCCAGGCGCGCCAACCGCCTTCGCCGGGCGCGCCGGCGACCCAAAAGCCCAGGAAGGGAATGAGAAACCACGCGGTCGGCTTGCTCGCCATCGCCAACCCGATCGCAACGCCCGCCGCAAAACGCCAGCCCCCGCTCGCCCCGGCCCGCATCCCCCGCGCCCACAGCCAGAGACCGATCACGATCCACGCCAGCACGAAGCTATCATTCTGGCCGAAGATGAGATCGGAACCCATGATGGGGTTAAGGCCCAGCAGCATCACGAGAAGCAGCTTCGACTTCAGCGATGCGGCCAGCGCCGGCAAGAGCAGCAGCGTAAGGGCGAACAAGGACAGATAGACGAACCGCTGATCGTACCACCCCGGCGCAATCCCCGCCAGCGCCTTGAATGGCGCGGAAAAAATAAATGTCCAGGGCAGATAAGGGTAATGATAGAGCGCCGTGCGGTACTCGTTGATCCCCCATTCCGCCATCGGCGTATCGAGATAGTTCTCGACATAGGGGTTGCGCCCGGAGAGGAACATGTCCACCGCGGCTTCGGTCTGGATCACCCCGCCGTCGTGGCTATAACTGGCGGGGCCGCTTTCGCGTCGTAGCAAAATCTGCTTGCCGCTGGATGCGAAGACGGTGCTCAGGATGATCGCCCAGATCAGGATCAGGCCAATCCGATAACGCGTCCGCTCGGGCCGCACAAACTCGTGAACCAGCAGGTACGCCAGCGTCAGCCCCAAGGCCACCACGATGAGCAGCAACCCGATGGGGTCCACGAGTTGTTGCTGGGCGAGCAAAGCCATCGCCTCGCCGCTGAGCAAATGCCCCAGGAAGGGGTGGCGCGCCACGTCTTGCTGACGCAACGGCAACACGGCCGCCTCCGCCAGCGTGTCTATGCGAATGCGCGCCAGCACGAGGATGACCAGCAGCAGCGCATCGAGCCGCTCCCAGACAACCTGTCGCCCGTCAACGGGTTGCGAGTTTGTCATACCCTGCATTATAATCTACTTTGTTACGAAGTACCCGATCAGAGCACATATTCAGTGTTACACAGCATCCATAAACGCAACTCGCACCGATTGGATCGCCTGATCGGGCGCCGGCGGACAAACCACCGCAGCATGAAGGGAAGGTCGTCATGGACGAAAAGCTGGGCTATCTGTCAGACGTGGATTTATTCCGCGACCTGTCCGAGCGCGACATGGTGGAGCTCGATCGGATCACCACCATCACTTCGGTGCCGCGTGGGCGCGTCTTCTATCAGCCGGAAGATGTCAGTGAAGTGCTGTTCATGGTCAAAGATGGCCGCGTCCAACTCTATCGCATCTCGCCCGAAGGCAAAAAACTGGTGATCGCCACCCTCGGGCCCGGCACCCTGTTCGGCGAAATGGCGCTGCTGGGTCAACAAATGCACAACGCCTTCGCCGAAGCGCTGGATGATTGCCTCATCCTGGTGATGAGCCGGGCCGACCTGGAGCGGTTGATCCTCAATAAGCCGGAAGTCGGGCTGCGCATCCTGGAGACGACGGGCAAGCGCCTGCGCGATGCCGAGAAACGACTCGAGGATATGGCCTTCAAGGGCATCCCGGCGCGCCTGGCCTCCTTGCTCTTGCGGCTCTCTGAGGAACGCAATGCCAACGAAATTACGGGCTTGACGCATCAAGACCTGGCCGAAACGATCGGAACCTATCGCGAGACGGCGACGCAGGTGCTCAACGACATGAAGGGTCAGGGGCTCATCGAAATCGGACGCAAACGCATTCTCATCCTGGACCCCGACCGTTTGCGCGCGTTGGCCGAAAACTGAACCGAGCGCAGGCGTCCGTGCCCGGTTGTGAAACACGTTGCAGCCGCGCCAGGTGTTTTGACAAACCGCCGGATGCCTTGTAGAATCTCGCTGTCTGACGTATGATGCAAGTACGAAGAACCGTGAATCGTTCGCGATCACCGATCTATATTCAGTTAGTCCCTCAAGGAGGAGCAGCATGACGCATATTATCACCAGCATTTGTTTGCGTGACGGCGGCTGCGTCGAGGTATGCCCGGTTGAATGTATCGTCCCGGGTGAGCCTTCGAGCGAATGGCCGCTCTACTACATTGACCCCGAAACCTGCATTGACTGCGGCGCCTGCGTGCCGGAATGCCCGTGGGAAGCCATCTTCCCCGAAGAAGACGTTCCGACGGCTTTCACGGCCAAGGCGTCCATCACCGTGCACGGCGAAGCTCTGCCGCAGCGCCTGAATATGAAGGAAGGCACGCCGGGCTTCGACGAGGCCTACGACGGCACGAACCACGCCGGCGAAGCGGTTCACCTGGAAGCCACCCGTGCGTTGAAGGCGGGCGAGACCGTAGATCTGACCCCGGCCACCAAAGACAACTACGACTACTTCTCGGACGGCCCCGGCTATCCTTGATCGGTGATGCCTGCGGGCATCTGAGACCTACGCGATGAATTATAGGCCTCTGCTGCGCGCGGGGGCCTATTTTGTCTTTAAAGCTCACGCGGAGACGCGGAGACCGCGGAGTTTTTAATTCCTTTTTCCTCCGCGGTCTCCGCGTCTCCGCGTGAGCAAGGGAGTGCTATATGTCCGACAATCGGTCTGAGCGCGAATATCCGGCGCGCCCGATGGTGGGGGTCGGCGCCGTGGTGTGGGACGGGGGCCGCGTGCTGCTGGCGCGGCGCGGCAAGCCGCCCGCCAAAGGCTCGTGGTCGCTGCCCGGCGGGCTGGTCGAGTTGGGCGAGACGGTGGAAGAAGCCGTGCAGCGCGAGGTGCGCGAGGAGTGCGGCATCGAGGTCGCGGTGGCCGACCTGCTGGGCGTCTTCGAACCGCTCTACCGCGAGCCGGATGGCCGCATCCTGTATCACTATGTGGTGCTCGACTTCCTGGCGCACCATCGGGGCGGCGAACTCCACGCCGGCGATGACGCGGCGGATGGGCGCTGGGTTGCGCCGGCAGACCTGGGCAAGTACGATCTACTGCCGGCGACACGCGACATGATCGAGCGCGCGCTGGTGCGCGTGGGGGTAACAGCCGGAGCGGGAAAATGACACCGACCAACGTGGCGCTTGACGGCGCAAGCCTGACTATCGAGGAAGTCATCGCGGTCGCCCACGCGGTGCCGGGCGAAGTTGCCCTGTCGCTGACCGCGGACGCACACCAAGCGGTGGCGCGCGCCCGCGCCGCGGTCGTGCGCTTCCTGGAAGAGGGGCGCGTCGTTTACGGCATCACCACCGGCTTCGGCGCGTTCAAGGACAAGTTGATCCCGCCCGACCAGGTGACCCAACTCCAGCGCAACATCGTGATGAGCCACGCCAGCGGGGTCGGCCCGCCCTTCGAGACGCCGGTCGTCCGCGCGATGATGCTCATCCGCGCCAACACGCTCGCCAAAGGCTATTCCGGCATCCGGCAGGAGACGCTCGACCTCTTGCTCCGCATGATCGAGCGCGGCGTGCATCCGGTCGTCCCGACGCAAGGCTCGTTGGGCGCATCCGGCGATTTGGCCCCGTTGGCCCACGTCGCACTCGTGATGATCGGGATGGGCGAAGCGGAGTACGGTGGAGAGATCCTTCCCGGCGGCGAAGCGTTGCGCCGTGCGGGCCTGAGTCCCGTCGAATTAGCCGCCAAAGAGGGGCTGGCGCTGACCAACGGCACCGCGCTGATGGCCGCGCTGGGATCGCTGGCCGTGGTCGAGGCGGAAAACGCCGCGGCGGTGGCCGACGTGGCAGGCGCGCTGAGCCTGGAGGCGCTGCACGGCACGCTGTGGGCCTTCGACGCCCGCATCCACGCCGTGCGCCCGCACCCGCGTCAGACCGATTGCGCGGCGGTGATGCGCCGCCTGCTGGCCGGTTCGACCTTTGTCCGTCCCCCCGACGACCCGGATGTACAGGACGCCTATACCCTGCGCTGCATCCCGCAGGTGCACGGCGCGTGCCACGACGCCATCAAATACGCGCGCTGGGTGGTCGAAATCGAGCTCAACAGCGCGACCGATAACCCGCTGATCTTCTTCGAGGGCGACGATCCCATCGCGATCAGCGGCGGCAACTTCCACGGCGAGCCGCTGGCGATTGCGTTCGACTACCTGGGCCTGGGGATGACCGAGCTGGGCAACATGGCCGAGCGCCGCCTCACCCGCCTCACCGACGGCTCCAGCAACCGCCACGTCCTGCCCGACTTCCTGACCGAGCACGGCGGCCTCAACTCCGGCTTCATGATCACGCAGTACACCGCCGCCGCGCTGGCCTCCGAGAACAAGTCGCTGGTGCATCCGGCCAGCGCCGACACCATCCCCACCTCGGCCAACTGGGAGGATCACGTCTCGAACGGCCCCATCGCCGCGCGCCAGGCGCGCCGCATCATTCGCAACGTAGAGCTGATTCTCGCGATTGAACTGCTGGCCGCCGCGCAGGGGATAGACTTCCGGCGGGTGGCCATGCCCGGCGCGCGCCTCGGCCGCGGCACGCAAATCGCCTACGACCTGATCCGCGCCCGCGTCCCCTTCGTGGAGGTGGACACGGTACTCTATCCGTACATCAACGCGGCTCGCGACCTCGCGGCGGGGGGAGAACTCAGCGCCGCAGTCGCGCCGGTGATACAGGGGGAAACGCCCTAACGGGAACGCTCGGCTTCTTCTTCGTCTGACTCAGGCGTCTCGATCTCGAATCGGCGCGAAGGCGTCTTCTCGCCGCGCAGAATCGCGCCGCCCTCGCGCACACTCTCCAGCAGGTCGGCAAACAAATCGTCGTCCAGAGTATTCATCCTCTACTGCTCTGCCCGCGCCGCCAACCATCGGCTCAGCGACCGCTGACTCTCGGCAGATGACTGCCCCGCAGCAAGTTCTCCAAGTTCAGGCGGGCGCAATGGCCGGTTTGCGCGGTTGAGCAGGAACACCATACAGCATTCCCGTCGCGCTGATATCTTCATCAATATCCGGCCAGTGTACGCCCAGCCCACTGCCGATGATCTCGAAGTTTTCGCGCTGCTCCGGCGTCGCCTCTGATAACCGCCACGACCACACCAGCGGCACGCTGATTGTGCGCCCATCGGCCAGGTAGGCAACGATCGAGTCTTCTGTCACCAGCAGCTTGATAATACGCGGCATATTAGTCATCATCCATCGCTTTCGCGCTGCGCATCTGTGCGTGCGGCAAGCTTGATTGCTTCCCAGAGATCCACCACATCCGGGCCGAGTATCTGGGCTTGTGTGTCCAAATATGCCTCATCGAACGTCAGGGCAAGCGCCGGATCCGCTTGCAAGTAACGGAAGACCAGCATGTCATAGATATCGCTCTCGTGCTTGCGAGATCGGCCCTCATCCCATGCCAGAAACTTGCCGTAGATAACATCATCAGGACGTGCACACCACGCCTCGAATGGATCCTCGCCGGCCCATCTGATCGGCACGCGCATACGCCGTCCAAAAGCATCGCGATAACGGCCATCTCGGGTCAGTGGGCTGAGATCCGCTTTCTCCCCGCGCTTTCCATCAATGATATTGAACGTGATTCCCATGCGAATTGAACTGCGCATCTGTTCCGGGTCTGCATAATAACGCGGCGGCGGATACGCCTCTGCGAGAGCACGAATGTGTGGCTCTCGCAGGTCCACGACGATATCTATATCGAAGGTCGTGCGCGTGATACCATACATGGTGGCGGCAAAACCCCCAATGATCATATACGGTGCGCCAATCCGCTCGAGAGTGCGCAGAATGTCGAGGAAAAGGCTAAGGTCGGGCCTGTCGGCGTTCGACACGCTCAATCTCCTCTAAAACCTTGAGATTGATTTCTTCGGGTGACAGCTCGGGGTATTGCCGGATCAATCGCTCGCGCATCGCGCTGACCACCCATTCACGCGCGGCCAGCATGGCTTGCAGGCGCTCGCCAGGCGAAAGCCGTCCGCGCAGACGCATGAACTGATGATCCACGGGATCAAAGCGATACTTGCTGGTGTTGTTCATCTTCTGAATCAGTTCAGACAACGTACTGCCAGATTCGCGGCGTTGCTCGGTGCATCTACAGTTCGCGCAACTTTCCCCGTGCTTTCGCGGTTGCAGCTTCCGCAGCCAGAAAGTCCAGTTTCCCGGCTTCCACGTCAGACCCAAGCTGCTTGTCCCAACGCTCCCAATCCTTCTCGGCAAACCAATGCCGCAGGCGTGAGAATTCCTTCTCCGGCAGCGCCTCGATTTCCCGTTGGAGTTGTTCAATCTTCATCATAAGCCGCTCCACACCTCAATTCACGTCAATCACTGAAGGACTCAACCCAAACTGCTCGTAATCCTCTGTGCAAGCATACCGCAAGTTATCGCGCGCGGCAAGCATTCTGAAGCGCGCTCACCGTCGTAATAACTGCGCGCCCCAGGCCACCAGCAACCCGGCGACCGCGACCCAGATGACCACAATCACCACCGCCGCCGCCCGGTTCACCGGCAGACCGGCGTCCACCTCCGCGGCAGCGCGCAGGCGGCATTCCGCCATCACATCGCGCGGGATGATCCGCAGCGCGAGCCACACGCCTAACGGAATCAGGATCAGGTCATCCAGATAACCGAGGACGGGGATGAAGTCGGGGATCAGGTCAATGGGGCTGAGCGCGTAGGCGACCACCAGCGCGGCCAGCAGCCGGCCATACCACGGCGTGCGCGGATCGCGATAGGCCAGGTAGAGGGCGCGCACCTCCAACTTGAGGCGGCGCGCCCACGCCTGTAAATGCGACTTGTTAACAGCGCTCATGCGGACACCGCTTCTACTCCACAAACGTAGTCATCGAGTGAGATGGCGTCGTCCGAAAACGCTCTCAGGATTTGCCGATCTGTCGTGACCAACCGAACGTGCAAGTCTCTGGCCAGGGCAACGAACTCGCAATCATACGCCGAACAGGCGCTCTGGGCAGCCAGATCAAGCACATGCACGGAAGTCACCGCGTACTCATGATCCTGCATCAACTGCGTCGCTTCCGCCATCACCTGCTGCGCCTGAGCCAGGGTGAGCTGCTTCTGCCGAACGTAGAGGGTTAGGACACTGCGCAACTCGCTGCGCCAGAGAAGCGGGGCGGCCCATTCCGGGTCTTTCGCAAGCGCCTGCTCCGCCTGACCGGAACGCTCGCCCGACAGATATAGATAGGCAATGACGTTCGTATCAACGACGATCATGGGCGGCCGGCGCGCATTGCAGCATCCAACTCATGGTCATTGATCGGGTGCGCCGCAGTCAGCCCGCGCAGCCGGCGGGCGTTTGCCAATCTCGCGTCGAGGTCAACCGGCAGGCTAACAACAGCCCGCTCGATGCAGGCGATGATCTCGCTGTTGATGCTGCGATAGTTTGCCTGCGCTGCCTGCTTCAGCCTCTCGTAAATCTCCGGCGGGATATTCTTCACTGTAACAGTGGTCATGACAACTCCATAATGGTTTCGTTTTGAAACCATTATCGTGCAATCGGGCAAGGTTGTCAATCCGATGATGCCTTGAGATCAAAGCAAAAACTTGCCCCATCGGTCTTGCAAGGGCTATGATGCAGGCAAGAGTTTTCAAAGGAGGTTCACCCCATGACCCGCACCATCCGCGCCCCGCGGGGCACGCAACTCACCTGCAAGAATTGGCTCATCGAGGCCGCCTACCGGATGATCCAGAACAACCTGGATCCCGAGGTCGCCTTCGACCCGGAGCATCTGATCGTCTACGGTGGGCGCGGCAAGGCGGCGCGCAACTGGGAGTGCTTCGACGCCATCCTGGAAAGCCTGCGGGAACTGGAGCCGGATGAAACCTTGCTGGTGCAATCGGGCAAACCGGTCGCGGTCTTCCGCACCCATGAGGACGCGCCACGCGTGCTGATCGCCAACTCGAACATCGTGCCGCACTGGGCCACCCAGGAGAACTTCGATCGCTGGGAGGCCGAGGGTCTCATCATGTTCGGGCAGATGACCGCCGGTTCGTGGATCTACATCGGCACGCAGGGCATCCTTCAGGGCACCTATGAGACATTCGGCAGCCTGGCGCAGCAACAGGGCTGGGGGTCACTCAAGGGGCGGCTGGTGCTCACCGCGGGGCTGGGTGAGATGGGCGGCGCGCAGCCGCTGGCCGTCACCATGAACGAGGGCGTGGCGCTGGTGGTGGAAGTGGATCCGTGGCGCATTGAACGCCGTCTCGCCCACCACTATCTCGATGTAGCAACCGACAACCTGGAAGAGGCGATGACCTGGGCCGAAGAGGCGCGGCGCAACGGCGAAGCGAAGTCCATCGGTCTGCTGGGCAACGCCGCCGAGGTGCTGCCCGAGCTGGTCGCCCGCGGCATCGTGCCCGATGTCGTCACCGACCAGACCAGCGCGCACGACCCCCTGATAGGCTACATCCCCACCGGTCTGACGCCGGAAACCGCGGCGGCGTTGCGCGAGTCCGACCGGGCAGCCTATCTGGAGCGAGCGATGGCCGGGATGGCGGCGCACGTCGAGGCGATGCTGGCGTTCCAGCGCGCGGGCAGCATCGTGTTCGACTACGGCAACAACCTGCGCCAGCGCGCCTACGATTACGGCGTCCTGAATGCGTTCGATTATCCGGGCTTCGTCCCGGCGTTCATCCGCCCGCTTTTCTGCGAAGGCTCGGGACCCTTCCGCTGGGTGGCGCTCAGCGGCGACCCGGCGGACATCTACGAGACGGACCGCATCATCCTGGACCTGTTCCCGGAGAACGAGCATTTGCGCCGGTGGATCACCCTGGCCCAGGAACGTGTGGCCTGGCAAGGGTTGCCGGCGCGCATCTGCTGGCTGAAGTATGGCGAGCGGGCCCGGGCGGGGCTGGCCTTCAATCAGGCCGTCGCCGATGGTCGGGTCAAGGCGCCCATCGTGATCGGGCGCGACCACCTCGACGCCGGCAGCGTCGCCAGCCCGAACCGCGAGACGGAAGGGATGCGCGACGGCTCCGACGCCATCTCCGACTGGCCGATTCTCAACGCGCTAATCAATGCGGTGGGCGGCGCGACCTGGGTCAGTTTTCACCACGGTGGAGGAGTGGGCATCGGTTACAGCCAGCACGCCGGCCAGGTGATCGTCGCCGACGGCACGCCGGCCGCAGCAGCCCGCTTGCAGCGCGTACTCACCACCGATCCAGGCATGGGCATCGTCCGCCACGCGGACGCCGGCTACCCGGAAGCGATTGCCGCGGCGAAACGAGAGGGTGTGAAGATACCGATGGGGAAAGTAGAGAAGTAGACAAGGGGCAAGTACACAAGTAGACAAGGGATAAGGAGGCGTCTAACTTGTCTCCCTATCCCTTATTTACCGTTTCCTTGTGTACTTGCCCACTTTTCCCTTAAACAAAGGGGCCCCAAGCAACCGTTTGGTGATTCTTCGCTCATCCTTTTTTCTCGTCCTTCAGCCATCTTTCTTGTGCTTGCGCTTTCTCTATGACTGCGCTGCTTGCAAGAGATTGGCTACGAGAATTCCGGTTTCCCGGATTCACTCTGAGCTTCGAAGAACCCATTCGACTTCTCGGGGCTCCCTACCACAGTTGCCGTCGCTGATTTTTCTTTACTTTACCGTTTGCTGTATCCGCATTCTTTTGAGCTTGTTCAGCTTGCGAAGTTTGTTTGGAGTAAGCTGTTCGGTTTGGTTAGAATATCCTGCGCCTTTCACTATGGCGTCTATACTGTATCAGAAAAGCGGCGATTTGTCAAGCCCTTTAACAAAACTTTAAGGTTCAGATCGCGTTTGGAGAATATAAATTGTAGTCATAGGGACTGGGGATATGTGGGTAACTCTGGGGGCAGCGCAAGCGCTAGGCGCGCTGCCCCGAAAAGGCCTACGGGTAGTGTCTGGCCGCTCCTTTCCCGCCAAACGCGCTGGGGATGGGGCGTGGATGCGTTTGGGATAGCCGTAAGTCTCTTTCGCGGCGGGTTTTGGCGCTTGTGCGCCTGTCACTGGTGATCGTTGCGGGCGCGCCCCTATATGTGGTGTTATCGTGCCGGTTGTACCCCCGGCCATGCACGGCAAGGGTGGCGTCCACCTGTGGGTAACCCCCTGCTTATCCACAGGGTTATGCACGCTTGCCGTGGGTAACTTCTGTTGGGACGAGGGTCTCGATGTTTGGGCGCAAGGCTGATTCGTGCTAAAATAAATGTCTTCTGTCGCTTTTGCGACCGAAATTCAAGGGGCCGGCAGTGTCGCTGTGGCGCCAAACCAGAGGTCAGTACGTATGGCGTTTAACACGACAGAGCAGCACAAGCCGCTCCGGGTCATGACTTATAACATCCACGGGTGGAGCGGCTCCGATCATCGGTTGGATGTAACGCGTCTCGCGCAGGTGATCCGCGCGGCAGACGCCGATGTTGTTACCCTGAACGAAGTGATTCACCCGGTCAAGACGGGCGCCGAGGTTCGCGAACCGCTGGCCGAGCTGGCATCCAGGCTGGACATGTACTTTGCCTTCGGGTCGAGCGACTGGGAAGATCAGTATCCCGGCTGGCGCGGCCCGCTCGGTAATGCGATCCTCAGCCGGTATCCTTTAACTGGCGTCAATAATATCCTGTTGCCAAAACCGGGCAACACCAAGCAGCGGTCGCTGTTGCAGGCGCGTCTCGCGGATGGCCCCGCCGAAGGTCTGACCGCAAACGTCACGCACCTCGATCACGCCTTCGAGGGCACGCGTATGGTGCAACTCTCGGACGCCCTACGCCGGCTTCAGCGGCTTGGCCCGCATTTCCTCGCCGGCGATTTCAATACGCCCGGCTTTCCCGGCCAGCGCACCCGCTATCTCATGCCGCCGATCCTGCTGATGATGCGGCGCGCCGGATACCAGGATGCGTTTCATGTGGCGGGGCAAGGCCGGGGACGCACGTTTCCTGCGGCGCTGCCGTTGGTGCGGATTGATTACCTCTTCTTGCCCGCGCGCTGGGCCGCCGGGTTGCGCTCGATGCACGTCCCAAGTATGTATAGCGCCCGAAATGCTTCGGATCATCGCCCCGTCGTCGCCGAGTGGACTTGGCCGGAGGGTCAGCCCGGGTTACTGCCCGCATAGGCGCGCCGGCGCGCAATGATTGGATGACCCCCGCATGACTTCAGTGAAAGCGCTCACCTATAACATCCACGGCTGGCTGACGGCCGAAAACACGCCGAACCTGGATCGGGTCGCCGAAGTCATTGCGGCCTCCGGTGCCGACCTCGTCGGGTTGAACGAGGTCTTCCATCCTTACCCTACGACGGATGGCCCCGCGCTTGAAGCGCTTGCCCGCAAGCTGGGGATGGCCTATGCCTTTGTCACGACCATCGCCGCCGATCCGCAACAACGCGGCGGGATACCCTATGGTAACGCCCTGCTCAGCCGCTGGCCGATCCTGGCCTATGCCGCGCACCACCTGCCGCCCATGACCGAATACGGCCAGCGTGGTTTGCTGGAAACACGTGTGGCTCCCCCGGACGCCCCTCCCTTCACGGTGTATGTGCTGCACCTGGATCATCGTTTTGAGGACCGGCGCGTGCAGGAATGGGCCGCGGCCATGACCTGGCTTGGCCGTGACCGGGCGCGCCCGCATCTCCTGATGGGCGATTTCAACGCGCTCTCGCCGGCGGATTACGCCGACTCTGCGGCGCTGGCGCGGATTACGGCGGTTCAAGCGGAGCGCGGCTGGGCGCCGCCTGCTTTCCAGTTGATGGCGCAGATCACTAAAGCCGGTTATGTGGATGCGTACGTCGCCGGTGGATTCGGTCCCGCGGAGACCTGGACCGCTGCGCAACCGGATCGCCGCATTGATTACATCTTCTATCCCGCGTCCTGGGCAGATGTCCGGGTTACTTGCCGCCGGTGGGATGCGCCCCCTGCGCCTTTGGCATCGGATCACCTGCCGGTGCTGGCCGAATTCGACGCGGCATGAACGACATTGTTGGGGACATGGCCGAACAAGACCCCGAACGCGGTACGCCGATCTGGTGGAACGCCCGCTATCTCAACGGCGACACGCCGTGGGATACCGGCATCGTGCCGCCGGAGGTGCGCGAGGTTGTCGAGGGTGGGCTGCTCACTCTCGGCTGGGCGTTGGATCTCGGATGCGGCAGCGGCCTCAACAGTCGCTACCTTGCGCGCCACGAATTCCGTGTGATCGGCCTGGACCTGGCGCTCAGCCCGCTGGCGCGCGGCGCTGTCGCGGCTCGTCAGGCCAGCCTGCCATCCTGTTTCGCGATGGCCGACGTGACGCGCCCCCCGCTGGCGTCGCTCAACGCCACGTTCGCCCTCGATATTGGTTGCTTTCACGCCGTCCCGCCCGAGCGGCGCGGTGATTACGCGGCCGCGCTTGCGCGTCTCCTGACCCGCGGCGCGTATTATCTCCTCTACGCGTTTGAACCCTGGATCAGCGAAGAACGCGGACCGGTTGGGATCGGCCCTGAGATATTCGCGTTGCTTGCCCCTCACTTCTCGCTCTGCTGGGCGCGTCACGGCCATGATGGAGACCGCCCTTCGGCCTGGTATCTCTTCCGTCGGATCTAAGGACTCGTAAAACAATAACTTCCCGATCTGTCAGGAATCCACTGTCGCAAGGGCACGGTTTGTTGTAGACTGAAGGATCAGTTCCGCATCCAAGTTCTGGAGCCAGACGTGCCTATGCGTGACGTACCGATCTGTCA